>CANFMK010000084.1 GCA_947448325.1 Comamonadaceae bacterium | reverse complement strand
GAAGGCGCTTACGGAGCCAATGTCAACCATTTGATCGACAGCAGCTGCTGGGACAACGAAAACGAGCTGGGCGATGCCTTCACCCAGCGCAAAGGCTTTGCCTACGGCCGCGAAGGCCGCCCGGTGCGCAACACCGCCGTGCTGCAAAGCGCGCTGGCCAGCGTGTCCCTGACCTACCAAAACCTGGATTCTGTGGAACTGGGCGTGACCAGCATCGACACCTACTTTGACACCCTGGGCGGCATCAGCCGCGCCGTGCTGCAGGCCAAACACCAGCGCGACGGCAACGCCGCCGAAGCCCCGCCCGTTTTCATTGGGGACCAAACCCAGGGCGAAGGCGTGGTGCGCAGCCTGACCGAACAAGTGGCTTTAGAAACCCGCAGCCGCATGCTCAACCCCAAGTGGCACGAGAGCATGCTGCAGCATGGCTACGAAGGCGTGCGCCAGATCGAAGCGCATCTGACCAACACCATGGGCTGGTCGGCGACCACCGGCCAAGTTCAACCTTGGGTCTACCAGCAACTGGCGCAAACCTTTGTGCTGGACCCGGCCATGCGCGAACGCATGGCTCAGCTCAATCCCACCGCATCGGCCAAAGTGGCCAACCGCCTGCTGGAGGCCACCCGCCGCCAGTATTGGCAACCCGACGCCGAGACCATGACAGCTTTGCTGCGTGCCGGTGAAGAGCTTGAAGACCGCCTTGAAGGCATTTATGAAGGACAACCAGCATGATTGAAACCACCAGCATCCCGGTGAACAGCATCCAGAGGGTCCGTGGAGCCGATGGCGAGGGCAGCGTGCAATTTCAGATGGACCCTACCGTGAAAATCGGCACCGCCAAAGTCTTTGCGGTTTATGGCAAAGGCGGCATCGGCAAGAGCACCACCTCGTCCAACCTGTCGGTGGCCTTCAGCAAGCTGGGCAAGCGCGTGCTGCAAATCGGCTGCGACCCCAAACACGATTCCACCTTCACCCTGACCAAGAAACTCATGCCCACGGTGATCGATGCGCTCGAAACGGTGGACTTCCATGCCGAAGAGCTGCGCTTGGATGACTTTGTCTTCAAGGGCTACAACGGCGTGATGTGTGTGGAAGCGGGTGGCCCACCCGCCGGCACCGGCTGCGGCGGTTATGTGGTCGGTCAGACCGTCAAACTGCTCAAAGAGCACCACCTGCTCGAAGACACTGATGTGGTGATTTTTGATGTGCTGGGCGATGTGGTGTGCGGTGGTTTTGCCGCACCGCTGCAACACGCTGACCGCGCCCTGATTGTGACGGCCAACGACTTTGACTCGATTTTTGCGATGAACCGCATCGTGCAAGCGATCGGCGCCAAAGCCAAGAACTACAACGTGCGCCTGGGCGGCGTGATCGCCAACCGCAGCGACGCCACCGACCAGATCGACAAATACAACGCGGTCACAGGCCTGAAAACCATGGCGCACTTTCCGATGCTTGACGAGATCCGCAAGAGCCGTTTGCAAAAGTGCACCCTGTTCGAGCTGGAGCCCACACCCGCCGTCAAAGCCGTGCAAGACGAGTACATGCGCTTGGCCGCCGCTTTGTGGCTGGGGGCCGATCCGCTGCCCTCGATTCCCATGAAAGACCGCGACATTTTTGACCTGCTGGGCTTTGACTGAAAACCCCCAGAAAGCACACCATGAACACCAGCGCCTACGAACAACGCCGCAGCCAGATTGAGCACTACTTCGACCGCACCGCGGCCGACGCCTGGGCCCGCCTGACCTCGAACGAGCCGGTGGGCCGCATCCGCGCCACCGTGCGCGCTGGCCGGGACACCATGCGCGAGACCTTGCTGTCGTGGTTGCCGCAAGACCTGCGTGGGCTGCGCGTGCTGGACGCCGGTTGCGGCACCGGCGCGCTGGCCCTGCAAGCGGCATTGCGCGGCGCCGAGGTGGTGGCCATTGACCTGTCCCCTACCCTGGTCAAATTGGCGGCCGAGCGCATGGCCGCCGAACACCCGCGCCTGCCCGGTTCGGTACAGTTTTCATCGGGCGACATGCTCAGCCCACAGCTGGGTCAGTTTGACCACGTGGTGTGCATGGACTCGCTCATCCACTACGACAGCGACCAAATTGCCCATGCGCTGGCGGGTCTGGCGCAACGCACTCGCGGCTCGATGGTCTTCACTTTTGCGCCGCGCACCCCGCTGTTGGCGCTGATGCACAGCGCCGGCCGCCTGTTCCCGCGCAGCGACCGCTCGCCCTCTTTGTCGCCGGTGGCGCATGCCGACTTGCTGAGACGCATGCAAAACCATGTGGATTTGCAGGGCTGGCAAGGCGCACGCATGCAGCGCGTGGCCAGCGGTTTTTACACCTCGCAAGCCTGGGAGTGGACTCGCACATGAAACTGCACATCCCGGTCCCCCGCTGGCTGACGGCTTACGGCACGCGCTTCATGCCGTTTGCCGATGCGGCGTCGCCCGAACTGCCGATGGCGCGCTTGCTGCGCCTGTCGCTGTTCCAGGTGGTGATCGGCATGGTCACAGCGCTGCTGGTGGGCACCTTGAATCGGGTGATGATTGTGGAGTTGCATGTACCGGCCTGGTGGGTGGCATTGGCGGTGGCCATTCCCATGGTCTTTGCGCCCTTGCGCAGCCTGATCGGTTACCGCAGCGACACCCACCCCTCGGCGTTAGGCCTGCGTCGCATTCCCTATTTGTGGACTGGCACCTTGCTGCTGTTTGGTGGCCTGTCCATCATGCCCTTTGCCTTGCTGCTGCTGTCGGACACCGAGAACGCCAATCTGTGGCTCGGCCAAGTGGGCGCGTGCTTGGCTTTTGTGCTGGTCGGTGCCGGTATCCAGGTCACGCAAACGGCCGGCATGGCCTTGGCCCACGATCTGGCCAGTGACGACAAACGCCCGCGCGTGGTGGCTTTGCTGTACAGCATGCTGCTGGTGGGCATGATCGCCAGCAGCACCGTTTTTGGCCTGGTGTTGAGCGACTTCAGCCCACAAAAACTGATTCAAATGGTGCAGGGTTGTGCCGTGGCCGTCGCCGTCATGAACCTGTCCGCTTTGTGGAAACAAGAAGCCCGCCAAGCGCGCCGGGGTCAACGCGAAGCCGGCGGTTTTGCCAGCAGCTGGAAAGGCCTCATGGCCCAGCCACAGATGCGCCGGTTTTTGTGGACCTTGGCGCTGGGCACCATGGCCTTCAATATGCAAGACATCGTGCTCGAACCCTATGCCGCTGAAATTTTGAAACTCGATGTGGGCATGACCAGCGCCTTGACCGCCCTGAGTTCGGGGGGTGCCTTGCTGGCTTTTCTCTTGTCAGCGCGCTGGTTATCGGGCGGTTTGCACGCCTGTCGTTTGGCCAGCCTGGGCGTGTTGCTGGGCTTGCCGGCCTTTGCGATGGTGATTTTCTCGGGGCCCCTTGAAGCCCCCTGGCTGTTTCGCTGTGGCGTCGCCGGGGTGGGTTTCAGTGGGGGTTTGTTTTCAGTGGGCATGTTGGTCAACGCCATGGGCATGGGCCAAGAAGGTGCGAACCAAGCCGGTTTGGTGATGGGCACTTGGGGTGCGGTGCAAGCCACCAGCGCAGGCGCGGCCATGGCCTTAGGAGGTGCGGTGCGCGATGGCGTCTCGGCCCTGGCCATGTCAGGGGCGATGGGCGAAGCCTTGGTCACGCCCATCACGGCCTACAGCTTTGTTTACCACCTTGAAATTTATTTGCTGTTTGTGGTGTTGGTGGCCTTGGGGCCCATGCTGCGCTCGAGCCGGCACCAGCCCGCTGCAGACAACACCCCCTCACCCACCCCGTTTGGTCTGGCGCAATTGCCAGGCTGATGTTTTGATTTATTTGGAAGGAGCACAGCCATGGAAACAGGCGCAATCACACAGTACATCGATGTGGCCCAAATCGTGTTGTACATGTTTTGGGCGTTCTTCGCGGGGTTGATCTACTACCTCTTGCGCGAAAACCACCGCGAGGGCTATCCCATGGATTCGGGTCGTGAAAATGGCCCGCATATCGAAGGCTGGCCGCCCGTGCCCGAGCCCAAAACTTTCAAGACGCAAGACGGTCACACATACCTGTCACCCGACCTCGCACGCCCTGACGGCAATTACAGCGGCCAGCCCACGCACGGCTGGAACGGTGCGCCCCTGGAGCCCGTGGGTGATCCCTTATTGGCCGGTGTGGGACCTGGCGCTTGGGCCATGCGTGCCGACATCCCTGACATGGACCCGCACGGCCACCCCAAGATCGTGCCCTTGCGCATCGCCACCGACCACGCAGTCGCTCATCAAGACGTCGACCCGCGCGGCCTGCCTGTCTGGGGTGCAGACAAACAAATTGCAGGCACGGTCTGTGAGTTGTGGGTGGACCGGATGGAAATGCTGTTTCGCTACGCTGAAGTTCAGCTGGCAGGATCGGACAAACGCGTGCTTTTGCCCATGACTTTTGCCCGGATCAAAAAAGATGGCACGCATGTGCAAGCCATCTTGGCGCATCAGTTTGTCAATGTGCCGCAGACCCGATCGAACGCGCAAATCACCCTGCTCGAAGAAGAAAAAATCACCGCTTACTACGGTGCGGGTACTTTGTACGCAACACCTGAGCGCCAGGAACCCATCATATGAAAGCCACCCACGAACACGAGTGGGAGGCAGCGCCGGGCTTGCCCAGTGCTTTGCCCGCGGGGGAGCGCATCGTCTGGCAAGGTGCGCCTGACTGGCGCAGCCTGGCGGTGCACGCCTTTCATGTGCGCAAGGCCGCGTTGTATTTCGCGGTGATGCTGGGTGTGCAAGCCCTCAACCTCGTGGACACGGCAAGCGCCGTGGATTGGAAACCCTGGTGGGTGGCGGCCAGCCTGTACGCACTGGCACTGGCTTTCTTGGCGGGCACGGCCTGGTTGTCGGCCCGCAGCACGCTGTACACACTGACCAACAAACGCGTGGTGATGCGCATCGGCATCGTGCTGACCTTGACATTCAATCTGCCCTTCAAGCGCATTGCGGGTGCGGCGCTCAAGCCCTATGCCGGCGGCCGAGGCGACATTGCCCTGGCGCTGTACCCCGAAGACCGCATCGGTTGGGCCCATTTGTGGCCACACCAACGCGCCTGGTATGTGACACATCCTCAGCCGACCTTGCGTTGCCTGCCCGAAGGCGCCCAGGTCGGCGCGCAATTGCTGGCCTTGTGGCAAGCGGCCACGGTCGGCGAGCCCATCCGCAGGCGTGAAACCCAAGCCACGTCCATGCGTGAAGGTTTGGCGGCATGAGCACCTTGCACGCGCACGCCCCCAGGGCGCAGCCCCCTCTGAGCCGGCCAATGGCCTGGATCGGGGTTGTGTTGCTGGCGGTGTTGGTGGCCGTGGGCCTGGCCCGTTGGTCAGGCCTGAACCCTCGTACGCCCGATGCGGCCGTGCAATGGCAACGGGCACTGTTTTTCAGCGACCTGCCCGATGGCGACATCGTGGTGCTGGACGCCAGCAATGGCCAGAAAGTGGCGCGATTTGCCGGCGAACAAGGCTTTTTACGCAGCACCCTTCGCGCCTTGGTGCGCGAGCGTATGCGCGAACATATTGGCCCCGATGCGCCGTTTCTGTTGATCGGTCGCACCGATGGCCGTTTGACCTTGCTCGACCCCGCCACCCAGCAGCGCATTGACCTGGAGTCTTTCGGCCCCAGCAACTCGGCTGTGTTTGCCAGTTTGCGCACAAATGGCTTGCAGGCCACGCCCCAATAACCCGATCAACCCGATAACCCCGTCTACCGGAGCCACCCATGAACGCCACTGCCGTCCACACCATCGCCACTGCTGAAGACGCCAACAAAAAAGCCGTGCACAGCGACATGATCAGTCCGCGCTTTTACACCACCGACTTTGCCGCCATGGACCGCATCAGCATCGAGCCGGTGCGCGCCGAATGGGACAAGATGATGGCCGAGTACGAAGGCGACAACAACCACGACCACTTTCAGCGCGACGAGGCGTTTGCCGATGAAGTGGCAGCGGGCATGGCGAGCTTGTCGCCGGAAATGCGCCAAGAATTTTTGGATTTTCTGGTCAGCTCCCTGACCTCGGAGTTCTCCGGTTGCGTGCTCTACAACGAGATTCGCAAAAATGTCTCCAACCCCGAGATCAAACAGCTGATGACCTATCTGGCCCGCGACGAGTCGCGCCATGCAGGCTTCATCAACCTGTCGCTGCGCGACTTCAACTTGGGCATCGACCTGGGCAACCTCAAGCGCACCAAGAAATACACCTTCTTCAAGCCCAAATACATTTACTACGCGACGTACCTGTCCGAAAAAATCGGCTACGCGCGCTACATCACCATCTTTCGCCAATTGGAAAAGCACCCCGAAAAGCGTTTTCATCCGATCTTTCGCTGGTTCGATTTGTGGTGCAACGACGAGTTCCGCCACGGTGAATCATTTGCCTTGATCATGCGGGCCAATCCGCACCTGCTGCAAGGCGCCAACAAGCTGTGGATTCGCTTTTTCTTGTTGGCGGTGTACGCCACCATGTATGTGCGCGACCACACCCGCCCCATGCTGCACGAGGCCATGGGCCTGGATTCGAGCGAGTACGACTACCAGGTGTTTCGCATCACCACCGCCATCACCCAGCAGGTGTTCCCGCTGGCCCTGGACACCGACAACCCGCAATTTCGCAGAGGTCTGGAGCGCTTGTTCGCTTTGTCTAAAGCGATGGAACAAGCCAAATCGCAAGGGGGCTTGCTGGGCAAACTCAAGCAAGGCGTTTGCGCCGTCCAAGCGGCAGCCACCTTTGCCCGCCTGTACTGCATGCCCGTGATTGAGCAAGACCTGTCACCCCAAGTTCGGATGGAACCCGCATGGTGAATGAAGTGGTCCTGGCCTGTGTCTTCACGGCCCTGTGCTGGTGGTTGGGCACGGGTGTGATTTTGTGGCTGGACCGTTTACCCCCTCGCAGCTTTCGCTTCAGCCTTGCAGGCTGGAGCGTGCTTCTGGCGGGCAGCTTTGGGGGTGTTGCACACAGCATGCAAGAGGTCAGCGTTTTCAACGCCTACCTGGCCTTTGCCAGCGTGATCATCATGTGGGGTTGGCATGAGCTGGCCTTTCTGACAGGCTGGATCACCGGCCCACGCAAAATTGCTTTGACACCGGGCGCGCAGGGCTGGCTGCGTTTTGTGCAATCGGTGCAGGTCATGCTGTACCACGAACTGGCCTTGTTGGCCAACTTTGCGGTGCTGTGTTGGATGCAAGAAGGCCAGCGCAACCATGTCGCCATTTGCACCTATGCGCTGCTGTGGTGCATGCGTTTGTCCGCCAAACTGAACTTGTTTTTTGGTGTGCCCCAAAACGGCGCGCAATACCTGCCATCGCACCTGAGTTACCTGGCCAGTTATTTCCGAACCCGCGACATGACGCTGTGGTTTGTCTTGTCCATGGGCGTGGCCATGGGCACTTGGTTCTGGCTGGTGTGGTTGGCGCAACAAGGTGCTGTGGCCATCACCACAGGTTGGGTCATGCTGGCCACCCTGCTCGGTCTGGCAATTGTGGAACACGTGATCATGATTTTCCCTTGGCCCCTGGAGCGACTGTGGGGTTGGGCGATGGGCCACGCCCGCAAACCGGCCTTGTCCACCCCACCTTAAAGGCCCGCATGACCGCCCCCACACACACCTATCGCACCGAGGGTTTTGGCCGACCCGCCAAAACCCAACGCCAGGTTCCGCAGCAGCCCACGAACACACGGACACATCAGCGTCCGGTGGCGGTGGTGATTGGCAGCGGCTTTGGCGGACTGGCGGCGGCCATCCGTCTCAGTGTCAAAGGCTATGAAGTCAAGATTTTGGAAAAGCTCGATGCCCCCGGCGGCCGCGCCTATGTGCACCAGCAAGATGGCTTCACCTTTGATGCGGGACCGACCATCATCACCGCGCCTTTTTTGCTTGAAGAACTGTGGGCACTGTGCGGCAAAGACTTTGCTGACGATGTGAATTTGGTCGCGATGGACCCTTTTTACCGGGTGCGATTTGCCGATGGCACCTGGTTCGACTACAACGGCGACGCCGAACACATGCGTGCGGAAGTCGCGCGCTTTGCACCAGACGATCTGCCTGGTTATGCCCGCTTTTTAGAAGAGGCTGAACGCTGCAAGACCCTGGGTTTTGAGGGCATGGGTGACATGGCCTTTGACCAACTGAGCGACTTGGCGGGGGCGATTCCCGACTTCTTGCGCATGGGCGCTTGGCGCAGCTTGTACAGCCTGGTGGCCAAGCATTTGCGCAATGACAAGCTGCGCATTGTGATGAGCTTTCACCCGTTGCTGATTGGCGGCAATCCGTTTGCGGTGACCTGTGCCTATGCCTTGATCAATGCGCTGGAGCGCACCTGGGGGGTGCATTCCGCCATGGGGGGCACGGGTGCCATTGTGCGCGGCTTGGTCGGCCTGCTGCAAGAGCGCGGCGTCCAAGTGCGCTGCAATAGCCCAGTGACCCAAATCCGCATCGTCAATGGGCGTGCGTGTGGTGTGGAGCTGGACACAGGCGAATTCGTTGCAGCCGACATCGTGGTGAGCAACGGTGACACCGCCTGGACCTACAAAAACCTGGTGGCCCCGGAGCACCGCCGAGTGTGGACCGACCGCAAAATCGCCAAAGGCCGTTACTCCATGGGCTTGTTTGTCTGGTATTTTGGCACCTCGCGCCAGTACCACGATGTACCGCACCACATGATGGTGCTGGGCCCGCGCTACAAGGGCTTGCTGCAAGACATTTTTCAGCACCACCACTTGGCCGATGATTTCAGCCTGTACCTGCACCGCCCGACTGCGACCGACCCCTCGATGGCACCGCAAGGCTGCGACACTTTTTATGTGCTCTCGCCCGTTCCGCATCTGGACAGCGGCACCGATTGGGCTCGTCACGCCGAGACCTACCGCGCCGCCATTGCACAGCATCTGGCGGCCACGGTGCTGCCCGGCCTGGAAGACTGCATCGTCACCTCCAAAGTGACGACACCGCAGGACTTTCATGATCGCCTGTGGTCCTACAAAGGTGCGGGATTTGGTCTGGAACCCCTGCTGCTGCAAAGCGCGTGGTTTCGGCCGCACAACCGCAGCGAAGACATTCCCGGCCTCTTCGTGGTCGGCGCCAGCACCCATCCGGGTGCGGGTGTTCCCGGCGTCCTCATGTCCGCCAAAGCATTGGAAACGGTCGTCCCCCATGTCCCTGTCTGAACCCACCCCACAAGCACCCTTGCGCGCCCACCGCGCCATGAACGATGCGCTCTGCACCCCGCATGGGCTGAACTTTGACTCCCAAGACCTGCAGGCCTGCGTCTCGATGATGCAAGGCGGCTCGAAAACCTTTTTTGCCGCAAGTCGTTTGCTGCCGCCCCGGGTGCGCACGGCGGCCATCGCGCTGTACGCGTTTTGCCGGGTGGCGGACGATCTGGTGGATGAAGCGCAGGCCGATGACGCCCCACTGGCGGTGTTGCAAATGCGCCTGGACGCGATTTACGCGGGTACACCCCATGACCATGTGGAAGACCACGCCTTGAGTCTGGTGGTGCAGCAATACAAATTGCCGCGCCATCTGCTCGATGCCCTGATTGAAGGTTTTGCCTGGGATGCGGGTGGCCGTGTCTACAACAGCATCGAAGACTTGCACGCTTACGGTGCCCGTGTGGCCGGCAGTGTCGGCGCCATGATGTGCTGGATCATGGGGCCGCAGCACATGGACACTTTGGCCAGGGCCTGTGAGTTGGGCGTGGCGATGCAGCTGACCAATATCGCCAGGGATGTCGGGCACGACGCCAGCATTGGCCGCCTTTATTTGCCGCGACGTTGGCTGATCGAGGCCGGCATACAGCCTGAGGTCTGGCTGGCCAATCCCAGCTTCAGCCATCCCCTGTCTGTCGTGGTGACCCGTTTGCTGGACGAAGCCGATCGGCTGTACAAACAAGCGCATTCAGGCATTGCAGCTTTACCACCGGATTGTCGTGCAGCAATTTGCGCAGCCAGCATGATTTACGCCGAAATCGGTCACCAGTTGAGACGCGAAGGCCTGGACTCGGTCAACAAGCGCACGGTGGTCAGTACCACCCGCAAGCTGATGCTGCTGGCCAGTGCTTGGACACAGGTGCACTGGCTTCGGGTAGCTGACCACAGCCCCCAACCCTTGGAGGCCATCATGGGTCTGGTGCAAGGCTGCCTCGATGCCACCCAGCAGACTGGCAAGCAGGCCTATTTCCCCAACCGCGCCATGCCGCAACGCGTGGCCTGGATGCTCAATTTATTTGAACGCAGGGAGACCGAACGCTTGGACCGCAACGCGATCCGATCGGTTCGGTGATCGGGCCTGGAACCGTGTTTATTTACGAGGGCGGTTAGGACGGTTCAACCAATTGGCCAAAATGAAAACGCAAAACACCAAGTACATGATGATGAGGATGTATTTGACTTCCATGGTGTGCCTCTTTGAAGTTTGAAGTGGTTAAGAAAAGTTGCTGAGCATCATACCGAGTCAGCATCGGCCTGCGCAGAAAAGTCTTGCAATGGGCGCACCGCCCACAAGGTCAAGGCCAGCAGGATGATTTCGAGGCCGTAGACGGAGACATAGCCCAGCAGAGAACTGCTACTCAGGGCCACCGCATCGCGCAGCAAGCCACCCAGGGCCATGCCCACGCCGGCCGCAGTCGCTTGCACAGCGCCCCAAGCCCCCATGGCCAAACCGATCTGCTCGGGCGGGGCCATTTGCATGGTGGCGGTCAAAGTGCCATGCGCGAACAAGCCCCCGCCCAGGCCTATCAAAAAAACCCCCAGGGCAAACAGCGTGGCGGAATCTAACGGCGCCGAGGCGATCACCGCCGCAAAAGCAGGCACACCCACCCAAGCCCCCCAGCCGGCCATGCGGTAAGCGTCGGTGCCTCGGCTCAGCACACGTGAGGCCCAGGCAAAACCGATCAATCCCCCCATGGCCAAGGTGGCCGTGAGCAGGGTGGTGTCTGCCACGCTGAGACTCAAAATCTCGCCCCCAAAGGGCTCCAGCAGCACGTCTTCCATGGTGAAGGCCATGGTGCCCAGGCCCACCGCCAGCAAACGCCGCAGCGTATGAGGGCCTTGGCAAAACAACTGCCAAGCTTGGGCAAAACTGTGCTCAATGGGTGTGCCGGGCTTGCGCATACGGCTGCGCGGCTCCTGCTTCCAAAGCGCAATCACATTGAGCACCAAGGTCACCACCGCCACGGCTTGCACCACGCGGATCAACTGGCCTGGAGAGTAGTCACTCAGCAAATGGCCCAAGATCAGGGCACTGCCAATCATGCCGAGCAGTTGCATCACATACATCAGACCCACCACTTTGGGTTGGCTCTCGGTGGGCGCCAGGTCGGTGGCCAAGGCCAGGCCTGCGGTTTGCACAGTGTGCATACCCACACCCACCAACATGAAGGCGCCCGCGGCCCCGAGCTGCCCCACCCAGACTGGCGCCTGGCTGGACTGACCGGCACCGCTGAGTACCAGCAAAGCAAAAGGCATGATGGAAAAACCACCGAATTGCAGCAAGGTCCCCATCCAGATGTAGGGGACACGGCGCCAACCCAGTTGTGAGCGGTGGTTGTCCGAACGAAATCCAATCAGCGCACGCAGCGGGGCAATGAGAAGCGGCAAGGCCACCATGAAGGACACGAGTGTGGCGGGCACTTGCATCTCCACGATCATCACGCGATTGAGGGTGCCCACCAGCATGACCATGGCCATGCCGACAGAAATTTGAAACAGCGACAAGCGCAGCAAACGCGACAGCGGCAAGTCTTCACTGGCGGCGTCGGCAAAGGGTAAAAAGCGCGGACCCACATGGGCCAACCGCTGCGCCCAGGAGGCTTGTGTTTTAGTCTTGTTCATGAAGGAAAGACCAGGCGCTTGCGCGCCTGGCCGTTCGGCGGGTTTCACCCGTTACTTCTTCACCGTAGCTTCCGCAGCTGGTGCGGCCATAGCGACGACTTTGGAGCCTCCGTTGAGGAAGCCCTTCACCCAGGTGGTGTTCAAGGTCAGGGCCAGGTGCACGCTGAAGGACGCAATCGCCACAGCAGCAATGAACACTGGAATACCGACCGAAGGTTTCACCACGCACCACATTTTCGAGTAGATCATGTTGTATCTCCTTTACTTGAGCCAGGGTGAATAGATATAGGCCAGCAGATGGGCGAATGCGGCAATCATGCCGAATATCTGCGTGCCCTGGATGAGATTGCGGTGAATCTCTTCCGATTCGGCCTCGGTCAGTCCCGTTGGCCAGACTTTGTCTGAGTTAGACATAGTTTTCTCCTTGCAGAAGACGTGCACGGCCCGCACGAGGGCTATTCTTGGTCACCAT
>CANFMK010000083.1 GCA_947448325.1 Comamonadaceae bacterium | reverse complement strand
GCCTTGTACAAAAAACTGCCCTACGACATTGAGAAAGATTTCCAACCCATCACCCTGCTGGGTAATGGCCCGATGGTGATCGCCGTCAACAGCAGCTTGCCGGTGAACAACATCAAAGAGTTGATCGCCTACGCCAAAAAGAACCCCGATAAGCTCAACTTTGGCTCCAGCGGCAATGGCTCGGCACCGCACTTGGCGGGCATCTTGTTCAACAGTGTGGCCGGGACGGACATGCTGCACATCCCCTTCAAAGGGGGCGCTCCGGCGGTGCAGTCCTTGATCGCGGGTGATACGCAAGTGATCTTCGGCACTTCGCCCGTGGTGCTGCCGCAAGTGCGCGGCGGCCGGATTCGGCCACTGGCCATCACCACCCAAGATCGCTCGGAGGCCATTCCCAACATCATGGGCATGAAAGAAGCCGGTTTATCAGACTACAACATCAGCTTTTCATTCGGACTTTATGCGCCCATGAAAACGCCACCCGAGGATGTGAAAAAGATTTTCGATGCCGCGGTGAAAGTACTCAAACGCCAAGACATCCGAGAAAAATTGGCGACCCAAGGCATGGACCCTGCGCCAAATAATTCACCTCAGGAGTTTCGCTTGCAAAACCAGCGTGAAGCGCCGTTGTGGAGCAAGCTGATTGAAGCCTCTGGGGCCAAAGTGGACTGAGGCGCTTGCCGATCGGAAAATCAGCGCCCTCGAGGTTCGTCGGGCAGCAAACACACCTCGGCCACCTGCAATTGATTGTCTTTGGCGAAGTTCATCACAAAGTCCCAAGCCATGGGTTCATGGTCGCGCAAGTCGCGGTTCACCACCACGCATTTGACGCCGCCCATGGTGGTCGGAATGCACCAAGGGGAATAACTCAGATGACTGCCTGGTTGCACACCACCGGGGCGAAACTGGCCCATGACGCCCGCCAATCTTTCAGCCCAATCGCTGGGTCGAAAGGTCTTGCCGTCCAGGGTCAGGCCCTGGATAAAGACTTCTTTGGAGGTGGTGGGGACCATCGGGTAGAGGGGCTTTCAAAACGTTTGCAGCACCAGGGATCGCCCAATGCTGCATTGCACCATGATTGTATCTTATAGAAGACTTGGGGCTCGGGGCCACCCCCTCCCGCATCCCCCGCCTACGCACTGGGTGCGATGCCATGGCCAAGGGCTTATGACTTATCGATGACCGAACTGCCTGCAAATGCCTCTAAAATCTCACTTCAGTGGCCCTGTTAGGGCCTGTTTTTTTTGAGGAGTCCATTCGCATGTCCGCTTTCATTGAAGCCGCCTCGCCGCACACCATGAACACCTATGGGCGCTTGCCCATTGCGCTGACGCACGGTCAAGGCTGCCGAGTCTGGGACATCAATGGCAAAGAATATCTGGACGCACTGGCCGGTATTGCCGTGAACACCTTGGGGCATAACCATCCTGAACTGGTGCCGGCCTTGCAAGACCAGTTGCAAAAAATCATCCACACCTGCAATTACTTCCACGTGCCCAACGCCGAAGTCTTGGCCGCCAAATTGGCCGAGTTGTCGGGCATGACCAATGTCTTCTTCTGCAACTCGGGTTTGGAAGCCAACGAAGCAGCCATCAAACTGGCACGCAAATTTGGCCATGACAAAGGCATCACAAACCCCAAGATCGTGGTCTACGAAAAAGCCTTTCACGGCCGCAGCATCGCCACCTTGAGCGCCACGGCCAATGTGAAATTGCAACAAGGTTTTGGCCCCATGCTCGAGGGTTTTGTCCGTGTGCCGCTGAACGACTTTGACGCCCTGAAAAAAGCCACGCTGCATGACCCCGATGTGGTCGCCGTGTTTTTCGAAACCATCCAAGGCGAAGGTGGCATCAACCCGATGCGCGCCGAGTACCTGCACGAGGTGCGTGCTCTGTGCGACCAGCAAGACTGGCTCTTGATGATCGACGAAGTGCAATGCGGTATTGGCCGCACAGGCAAATGGTTCGCCCACCAATGGGCGGGCATCGTGCCGGATGTGATGCCCCTGGCCAAAGGCCTGGGCTCGGGCGTGCCCATCGGCGCCGTCGTGGCCGGCCCCAAGGCGGCGCATATCTATCAACCCGGCAACCACGGCACCACTTTCGGTGGCAACCCTTTGGCCATGCGCGCTGGCGTGGAAACCATCCGCATCATGGAAAAAGACGGCCTGCTGGCCCACGCGGCTGCGCTGGGCGCGCATTTCCATCAGCGACTCACCGAGGCACTGGCTGGACACAAAGGGATCAAAGAAATTCGGGGACAAGGCTTGATGATTGGCGTTGAGTTTGACAAGCCTTGCGGCGTCTTGCTGACTCGCGCGGCACAAGCCGGTTTGATCATCAACGTGACTGCAGATACCGTGGTGCGCTTGTTGCCACCGCTGATCATGACCGTGGCCGAGGCCGACGAAGTGCTGGCCATTTTGCTGCCCTTGATCCACGCTTTCTTGGCGGAATCTGCATGAACACGCCCGCGCCACTGCAACCCGTGCGGCATTACCTGCAGTTCAGTGACCTGAGTGCCGACGACTACGCGCATCTGTTTGCGCGGGCTGCTGAGATCAAACGCAAATTCAAGGCCTACGAAAAGTACCACCCCTTGGCGGACCGCACGCTGGCCATGATTTTTGAAAAAGCCAGTACACGCACCCGCGTGAGCTTTGAAGCCGGCATGTACCAGCTGGGCGGCTCCGTGGTGCACCTGACCACGGGTGACAGCCAGTTGGGCCGCGCCGAGCCCATCGAAGACAGCGCGCGCGTGATCAGTCGCATGACCGATTTGGTGATGATTCGCACGTACGGCCAAGACAAGATTGAAAAATTTGCGCAGTACTCGCGTGTGCCGGTCATCAACGGGCTGACCAACGAGTTCCACCCCTGCCAAATCTTGGCCGACATCTTCACTTACATCGAACACCGTGGCTCCATCCAAGGCAAAGTGGTGGCCTGGGTAGGCGACGGCAACAACATGGCCAACACCTGGCTGCAAGCGGCCGAGTTGCTGGGCTTCACGGTGCATCTGAGCACGCCCAGTGGCTACGAGGTCGATCAGGCTGTGGCGGGTTTGCGCAGCAACGCCAGCTACCAGGTTTTCAAAGACCCACTGGAAGCCTGTCGAGGTGCCGACTTGGTGACCACCGATGTCTGGACCAGCATGGGCTACGAGGCTGAAAACGAAGCCCGCAAAAAGGCCTTTGCCAACTGGTGCGTAGACACGGCCATGATGCACGTGGCCCAACCAGACGCCTTGTTCATGCACTGCCTGCCCGCGCACCGTGGCGAAGAAGTCAGCGCCGAGGTGATCGACGGCCCGCAATCGGTGGTCTGGGACGAAGCGGAAAACAGGATGCATGTGCAAAAAGCACTCATGGAGTTCCTTTTGCTGGGCCGCGTCAACGCTTGAGTCCTGCCTGAGTCACCACCCCAGTCACAGCACCATGTCCGCCTGCACCACCTGCGGCGCTTGCTGCGTGAGTTTCCGGGTGGACTTTTCAAACTTTGAATACGAAGAAGCGGGCGGCGCAGTGCCCGCAGGTTTGGCTTCACCCATCACCGAACACACCTGCCGCATGCGCGGCACCGACCACAGCCCACCGCGCTGCGCGGCGCTGTATGGCAAGACGGGTGAACAAGCACTGTGCGGCATCTACGAATGGCGCCCCTCCCCTTGCCGAGAGTTTGCCGAAGGCAGCGACGCTTGCACGCGAGCCAGGCAAAGACAAGGCCTGCCGCCATTGGCTTGATCACCTGATTTCGGCCCTGACTGAAATGTTGCGATAGCCGTCAAATCCGAAGCATCTTGTGCGCTGCTATGTCCCAAAGCTGTAGGGGCTTTCATTTCATTCAAAATTCACCCCATCCAGCCTGCTCCACCCCTCTTATGTCCTTGCATGAATCCGTATCCGACTTTGCAGCTCAAGTCATTGGCGAACGGCTTCGTGCGATCACTGGATCGACATCGAATTTAGATGATTTCACATCCCCCAAAGGAGATCGTGGCCTGTTTGGACCCGAGTCGATCGTTTGGAAGGTGCATGCCCACTTCACCGCCATGATGGTGGGCGGGCTTTCGTCACTGATTGTTCAGTCTTTGCATCCCAGGGCTTTGTCAGCGGTTTGGGATCATTCAGATTTTCGAAACCGTCTCAAAGAACGGCTCGGGCGAACAGCCTATTTTGTGGCGGCAACCACTTACGGCAGCCATGCTATGGCCATGGGGGCGATCCACCGAGTGAATGCGATACACGCCCAAATCAGTGGGACAGACCTGGAGGGAAGGCCTTATGTTGCCAACGAACCGGCTCTGATACGTTGGGTTCATATTGCTGAAGTCAGTTCATTTTTAAACGCTTACCAACATCTGTCCAAAGATCCCCTGTCCGCATCCGAGTGCGATCAATATATCCATGAGATGGCCCAAATTGGCCAATGGCTAGGCGCTGTGGATGTGCCTTTGACTTGGTCATCCACTCAATTTGAATTGACGCAATACCGCCAAGAACTCCGATTTGACGCGCGAGCCAAAGAAATATTGAACGTCATCGAAAACTACCCCACCGATTTGTTGGACAAGCCGTTCATGCGGCTGACCCTGAAAGCCGCCTTGGATGTCATGCCCACATGGATTCTCCAACTCATTGGAAAACAACCCGCCTGCGCCCTGCAATCCCAAGCCCATCGATTGGCGCTGATTTTGGGGGCTGAACCGATTCAATGGATGCTCAACCAACAAGGCGTCCAAGCTGTCGCATGGGAACGGGCGTATTCAACACCGACCACTGAAATGTACTTGAAGCATCATGACCTACGGATTGGTCTGGTTTAAACGGGATTTGCGTTGGCATGACCATGCGGCACTGACGCAAGCGGCCAGAGACGGCCCTGTGCGTTGTGTTTATGTGGTCGAACCCCAACTCTGGTTACAAGCCGATTGCGCCCTGCAACACTTTGAATTCATTCGAGAATCCTTGCAAGTGCTGGATACGCATTTGCGCACGCTGGGCGGTTGTATAGAAATACACACGGGTGAACTGCCCGAAGTTCTGACGCGCATTTGGCATGAAGCACCCTTCTCACGGCTCTATTCACATGAAGAAACGGGCAATGGATTCACTTATGCACGTGATCTCAAAGTGGCTGATTGGTGCAAAACCACTGGGGTCCAATGGCAAGAGTTTGCGCAGTTTGGCGTTGTGCGCAGATTGAAAACGCGCAAGCTATGGCCACGTGCTTGGGAGCAACACATGGCCTCTCCCCAGCTCAGTCTCAGCACTTTGACGTTTTGGTTTTCGCCAGCTCAGCAGGCTTTGAACCTGCGTGCACCCACGCATTTACGTCACGATCCACCGCGCAGGCAACGCGGTGGCCGGCTGCTTGCTTTGGCCACATTGCACAGTTTTTTGAATGCGCGAAGCATCGGTTACCGCGGCGGAATTTCTTCCCCCTTGTCAGCGCCGGATGCGTGCTCAAGATTGTCGGCCTACCTGGCATTCGGTTGCATCAGCATGCGCGAAGTCGTGCAAGCCACCCGCGCCAAAATGGAAAGCCTCCCGCCACAAGCCAACCGGCACCGGGCAGGTTTGAGTGCCTTCATCAGCCGCCTGCATTGGCATTGCCATTTCATTCAAAAGCTGGAAAGCGAGCCTGAAATTGAATGGCGCAATATGCACCCAGGGTATGACGGTTTGCGAGAAAACGAGTTCAATCAACAGCACTTTCAAGCGCTTCAAAACGCAGAAACAGGTTGGCCCATGGTGGATGCCTGCGTCATCATGCTCAACGAAACGGGTTGGCTGAACTTTCGGATGCGCGCCATGCTGGTCTCTGTCGCCGCTTATCCGCTATGGCTGCACTGGCGACCTGTGGGTGAGTGGCTCGCCACACAGTTCTTGGACTATGAACCTGGCATTCACTGGAGCCAACTGCAAATGCAATCAGGCACAACGGGGATCAACACCACGCGGGTGTACAACGCCATCAAGCAGGCACAGGATCACGATCCGCAGGGGCATTTCGTCAAACGTTGGTTGCCGCGCATGCGTCATGTGCCTCATGAATGGCTGTTTGAGCCTTGGTTGAATCCTCTGGCAGAAATTCAAAACGCCAAGGCTGACCGCGAAGTCATGCGACCCATTGTGGATACCCAGGCCGCCACACGCCTTGCCAAACAACGGCTTCACGAAAGAAGACGCGACCCTGAAGTCAAAGCAGGAAAAATGGCAGTCGTTGAAAAGCACGCATCCCGCCAAAATTCAAACCGCAAGCGAAAAACATCCTCCGAGGCAATCGAAAGTCAAAAACAAATGGGGTTCGACTTTTGAGGCCCATGGCCGAGAACGGTCATTGTCGAGAGACTTGCGTCCACCATTTGGAGAAGGAGTCGCAGCGCTTTTCAACAGGAGGGAAAAGCGCAGGTGCACCTTCACAATCAGCCATGTGTGCCAACCAAGGCTGCAGATGAGGCTCTTGGATACTGCCCACATGGGCCGCATTCTTCAGCGCTAAAGTCATAGAAGCTGAATCGCCATGCCACCGCACATGCGCCAGTTCCTCCATGCGCTGGCCCACAAAGCGCCAGCGACGTTCGCTCCAGGGCCAAGCTTGATGAAATTCACTCACCAAGATGCCGACAATCACCACGTCTGCCGGGAGTGTGGCAGGATGTTCACCCAAATTCCAAGGATGAACCAACCAGACCTTGCATCCGTTAACGGCATGGGCATCTGGACTTGTCCAGCCACCATCTGTGGGTGGCGCCGAGCTCAATTTTGGTTCGCGCACATCTGTTTCATGGAGTACGTTTAAATTCAGTGACGCAGTCAATGCCAAAGCCTGCTGCGATGGCGATCGGCGAGCCATGCTGTCCAGATTTTCGTAAGACTGATCGATCACGCTGCCGGGACTGTGCCACGCGGGGGGCGCATAGCGAGCCACATTGTCCGCATTGAAAAGATAAGGCTTGTGACTGCCTGTACCGGCCACCCACTGCCAGCTGAGATGGTTGCTGGCGAGATCGCCGTCAAGCAAGTGGCCGTAAAGCCAGTCCGCTGCCACCCGCCAGTGCACTTTGCGGATGTGCACCACATAACTGGCCAGCCACATTCGTGCGTGATTGTGCAGGTATCCCGTCGCATACAAAGTACGAACCGCCAAGTCGATGACCTTGACCCCGGTTGAGGCCCGACGGATGTCCTGCGGCAGTGCTCGAGCGTACGCGGCCTCAGGCAGACAGCCTTCATGGAAGGAATCGAATATGGCCTCGCCCCGATGTGCCCAAACATGACGGTAGTATTCTCGCCAACCAAACTCAAAGACCAGCTTGTCTTGTGCAGTCAATGGATGCCGCTCGGAGATAGCATCGCGCACTTCGGGCAAGCTGACCAAGCCGTGGGTGATGTAAGGCGATAAGGCAGTGACTGCCCCTTCAAGAAAATTGCGACTGCGGGCATAGTCACTGGGGTGAATGGTTTTCAGCCGCGCCAATGCAGCCGAACGCGTTGTAGGAAAAGTGTCCATGTGTCTCACTCTGTCTGCTGTGTCATGAACAAAAAATCATTGTGGTTTGAACAAACCCGGACTCGGCTCATAACAAGCCAACAACTCAGCCGGTGCTGCAACAGCTTGTGCTTGCAGATACCGCCGAATCCACGGCCCAGGCAACCACGGACCTACGGGGCCACTCCATAGGGCTCCTTCTTGAATTTCAAACTTGTTGCCTGTCTTTCTGAGCAAGATGACAGCGGGCTGCAATGTCTGGAAGGACACCTCCGCCAAATACCACCCTCCCATGGAATGCAACTGATTGACCTTCAATTGCCGCGAGTCGGGTGGGCTGTATTCACGCACCGCCTCCCATAATGAAAAATCCACATCTTGGGTATCTGTCACCCGTTTAACGCCTGCGCATTGACGTGTCAGGGTATTGAGATTTTCTTCAACAGCCCCCCAGACATCCCAACGCACCCCATCCACATTGAGCACATGGCTGTTATCCAAGGTTTCAAAGGAAACATGGTTCAACACCACACCCACACTGGTCAGAACGAGTAAGGAAAGAGCGACATATTTTTTCATGTTTGAAAATCAAAAGAGCCAACTTCAACAGCGTTTGCAAGATATGCTGCAACCGCTTTGAATGTCTGATGTGATGCAATTTGTCATGTTCAGTGGTTGGCCATCCAACTGAGTCATTATGATTCTTTGACCACAAGTCGAAACTGGCACATCAGTACGAAATGGCCGTCATCTTCTGCTTGCGCTCAATTGCCTTAACATCGCGGCAAGCTCTATCGAGGAAACCCCATGCAACTGAACATCAACGGCGAAAGCCGCAATGCCAACGCGGACGCCAGCACGCCTTTGCTGTGGGTGCTGCGCGATGAAATGAATCTCACGGGCACCAAATTTGGCTGCGGCGTTGCTGCTTGCGGCGCATGCACAGTGCATGTCAATGGGCAGGCAATTCGCTCTTGTGTGACCCCGGCGTCTGCGGTGGTGGGGCAAAAAATCACCACCATCGAATCCTTGGGCACGTCCGACAAACTCCACCCTTTGCAAGCGGCTTGGATTGCAGAACAGGTTCCCCAATGCGGCTACTGCCAAAGCGGCATGCTGATGGCCGCGGCCGCACTGCTGGCCCATAACCCCCACCCGAGCGACGCGGACATCGACGACGCCATGACCAATTTGTGCCGCTGCGGTACTTACCAACGGGTACGCGCCGCCATTCACCGTGCGGCCGCCGCCATGAAAGGCGGTGCCGCATGAAGCGCCGCACCTGGCTTTTGAGCGCCCTGGGCACCACGGGCGCACTGGTCGTCGGTTGGGGCGTGATGCCTGCGCGCTCGCGCTTGGGCTCGCCTGAATTGATGCTGAAAACGCAGGGTGATGTCGCCTTGAACGGCTGGATCAAAATTGCACAAGACGGTGCAGTGATCTTGGCCATGCCGCGCAGCGAAATGGGCCAAGGCGTGCACACCGCGCTGGCCATGTTGGTGGCTGAGGAGCTGGATGTCCCCCTGAACCGCGTGCGCTTGGAGCAAGCAGGTGCAGACAGCATCTACGGCAACGTGGCCATGCTGCTGGGCACCCTGCCCTTTCATCCGCTGGACAGCGAAGCCGAGCACAAACCCATCCCAATCAAAATGGGCGAATGGATCGTGGGCAAAGTGGCGCGCGAATTGGGCCTCAACGCCACCGGCGGTTCGTCCAGCATCGTGGACCTGTGGGAGCCCTTGCGCATGGCCGCCGCCACAGCGCGCGCCAGTTTAGTCCAAGCCGCCGCATTGGCGTGGCAAGTGCCCGCCGCTGAAATCACCCTCAAAGAAGGCGTGATGCAACACGCTTCGGGCAAGTCAGCGCACTACGGCCAAATGAGCACAGCTGCAGCTGGCAGCACGCCTCAGGGAATCACCCCCAAATCACGCGCCGACTGGAAACTGATCGGCCAAAGTACAGCGCGCACCGATATACCCAGCAAAGTCACAGGCCAAGCCCAGTTCGGCTTGGACGTTCGCTTGCCCGGCATGGTGTTCGCTGCGGTGCGCATGAACCCGCAATTGGGCGGAACGGTTGCATCCATGAACACCCAAGCCGCGCTGGCTTTGCCCGGTGTCCACAAAGTCGTGGCGCTGGACGCTTTGGGCGGGGGCACAGCCGGGCTGGCCGTGGTGGCCAGCAACACCTGGCAAGCTCGACAAGGTGCGCTTGCCGTGCAAGTGCAATGGCAAGCGCCCAGTGCAGGGGGGGCAGACTCCACCCGCATCCAAGCGGCACTGCTGCACAGTTTGAACACCGAAAGCGGCTTCACCTTCCACGAACAAGGCGTGACATTGCAGGCTGAGAAGGCCGCTGCACGTCGCATCGACGCTTTGTACCAAGCGCCCTACCTGGCCCACGCCACCATGGAGCCGATGAACTGCACCGCCCAGGTCAAAGACGGCAAGGTGGAGGTTTGGGCGCCGACCCAGGTGCCGCTCATGGCCCGCGCCATCGCGGCCAAAGTGGCGGGCGTGAAAGAAGACCAGGTCACCGTGCATGTGACCTTGCTCGGCGGTGGCTTTGGCCGTCGACTGGAAGTGGACTTTGTGGCGCAAGCCGTGCAAGTGGCCATGGCCTGCACGGGCGCACCCGTGCAACTGAGTTGGTCACGTGAAGAAGACATGACGCACGACTTTTACCGCCCCATGCACCTGGCCAAGTTCCAGGCCTCCGTGGACGCGCCGGGCGAAGTGACCAGCTTGCGCATCAAATCGGCAGGCGACGCCATTTCGCCGCGCTGGATGGCACGCGCCATCCCGATGTTGTCAGGCCCCATCGATATGCCCGACAAAACCACGAGCGAAGGCTTGTTCGATTTACCCTACGGCTTTGCCAGCCAGCACATGAGCCATGTGGCTACACAATCGAGCGTGCCCGTCGGTTTTTGGCGTTCAGTCGGCCATTCCCACAACGCTTTCTTTTCTGAAAGTTTCATGGACGAGTTGGCGATCGCAACGAAGCAGGACCCTCTGGCCTTTCGTTTGAGCTGGCTCAAAGAAGCTCCACGCTACGCCGCCGTGTTGCAGAAAGCGGCCGACCTGGCAGGCTGGGGCAAGCCCCTGCCCGCAGGCCATGCGCACGGTTTGGCCTTGCATCAGTCCTTTGGCTCCATCGTGGCCCAGGTGGCTGAGGTGTCTTTGGCCAATGGCCAAATCCGCGTGCACCGTGTGGTTTGCGTGATTGACTGCGGCACCGTGGTCAACCCCGCCACGGTGTCTCAGCAGATGGAAAGCGGCGTGGTCTTTGGCTTGAGCGCGGCTTTGTATGGACAGATCGACATCGTGAATGGCGTGGTCCAGCAAAGCAACTTCCCCAGCTATCCCATGCTCAACTTCAGTCAGACCCCGGTGGTGCAGACCCACATCATGGCCAGTAAACGCGAGCCTGGCGGCGTCGGGGAGCCGGCTGTGCCGCCAATTGCGCCGGCCGTGGGCAACGCGCTGTTTGCATTGACGGGCCAGCGTCAGCGCTCATTGCCTTTGAAGGCCTGAATACTCAAGGGCCGTTGTAAAGCCAGGGAACATCCATGACCTTTTGGCCGAGCAGGCGCATCGCAGCGTCGCGCCCCCAGCCCATCAAGCCGCGGGCATGGAAAATCTGGCCGTTGCGAATGGCACGTTGTTGCACACGCGCATTGCGCTGCCAACGCTGCTGGGCGTAATGCGCCAACTGTGCCGGCAAGTCCGTACCGGTCATCGCCAGGCAGCGCCCCAGCGCGTCCGCGTCTTCGATGGCCATGCCCGCGCCCTGCGCCATATAGGGCCGCATCGGGTGTGCGGCATCGCCGAGTAAAGCCACGCGGCCCTGGGCAAGTTCTGTGGCGCTGAGCATGGGCGGGCGGTCGCACACGGGCCACAAACGCCAAGCGGGCACCGCGTCGATCAAGGCCTGTAACGCAGGGCACACCGCGCCCAAGGCACGCTGCAAATCCGCCGCATTGGCCGAATGGTCCCACGAAGCCAAATCTTGCGGCGCTTGACCATGTACGATCGCCACCACATTGAGCAACTCGCCGCTTCGCACCGGGTACTGCACCACATGCAATTGCGGTCCCATCCACACTGTCACGTCCTGACTGCGCAGCGCAGCGGGCAAATCGGCCTGCACCAGCAAAGCTCGGTAAGCCAGGTGGCCACTGAAGCGCGCGGGTGCGTCACCCAACAGCTGGGCTCGAACGCGGCTCCACAGTCCATCGGCCCCGACTAGCGCATCGGCATTCAAGGTCAAGCCTTCGTCCAGCTGCACCTGTACGCCGTTGTTTTGGGGGCTGTACCCGCCAATGCTCTGGTTTAAATTCAAGCTCACCGCACCCTGCATCTGCAGCGCTTCCAGCAGCAACTGGTGTAAGTCGGCGCGGTGGATGGTGACGTAAGGCGCACCATAACGGGCGAATGCTTCGGCGCCAAAACGCAACTGGCCCGTCACCTGCCCTGAACCGGCTTGTCGCACCTGCAATTGCGCAGGGTAAGCCGCCACTGCCTGCAGCCCAGCCGCCAAGCCCCAAGCTTGCAAAATGCGCGTCACATTGGGCCCTATTTGAATCCCTGCCCCCACCTCGGTGAAAGCCGATGCGCGCTCATACAAGCGCACATCGGCGCCCGCCTGCGCACAGCGCAAAGCCGCAGCCAAACCGCCGATGCCGCCGCCCGCTATCACGATGGAATTCTTCATGACCGTATTGTGCCGCCGCGTGAGACAACCCAAGGTCGTTTCTTTCAAACAAAAACCCCCTCGGCTTGCGCCTTGGGGGTTTTGTTGGGCACTCAATCAATGCTTATGCCGCAACGCCCTTGGCGGTTTCCACATACTCTTCAATTTGGCCGGAGTTGAGGTACTTGTAGATAGCAGCGCCATCTTGGTTGAACACGCCCATGGCCGCATGGTATTCGGCCACGGTGGGGAACTTGCCCATCTTGGACGTGATGGCGGCCAGCTCCGCTGAAGCCAGGTACACATTGGTGTTCTTGCCCAAACGGTTAGGGAAGTTACGGGTCGATGTGGACACCACGGTCG
>CANFMK010000082.1 GCA_947448325.1 Comamonadaceae bacterium | reverse complement strand
GTGTTCATGGAGGGGCCTGATGGCGCCCCCATCAAAGGCCGTGTCAACCAAGTGTTGACTTTCCAAGGCCTGGATCGTGTGCAAGTGACCGAAGCCGGTCCTGGCGACATCGTACTGATCAACGGTATTGCCGATCTGAACATTGGCGTGACCGTCACAGACCCTTTGAACCCCACACCACTGCCGATGCTCAAAGTGGACGAACCCACACTGACCATGAACTTCTGCGTGAACACCTCGCCTTTGGCGGGCCGCGAAGGCAAATACGTCACCAGCCGTCAAATCTGGGACCGTCTGCAAAAAGAACTGCAACACAACGTGGCTTTGCGCGTCAATGAAACCGATGAAGAAGGTATCTTTGAAGTCATGGGCCGGGGTGAACTGCACCTGACTATTCTTTTGGAAAACATGCGCCGTGAAGGCTATGAGTTGGCCGTGTCCAAGCCACGTGTGCTGTACCGCGACGTCAACGGTGAGCGCCATGAGCCTATCGAGTTGGTCACCGCCGACATCGAAGAAACCCATCAAGGTGGTGTGATGCAAGCACTGGGTGAGCGCAAAGGCGAACTCGTGAACATGGAGCCCGACGGTCGTGGCCGCGTCCGTTTGGAATACCGCATTCCTGCCCGTGGCCTGATTGGTTTCACCAACGAGTTCTTGAACCTGACCCGTGGTTCCGGATTGATTGCCAATATTTTTGACAGTTACGAGCCGCACAAAGGTGAAATTGGGGGCCGTAAAAACGGCGTGCTGATCTCCATGGACGATGGTGAAATTTTCACTTACGCCTTGGGTAAGTTGGACGACCGTGGCCGCATGTTCGTTAAAGCCAACGATCCGGTGTACGAAGGCATGATTGTGGGCATCCACAGCCGTGACAACGATCTGGTGGTGAACGCTACCCGAACCAAGCAGTTGACCAACTTCCGTGTGTCCGGCAAAGAAGATGCGATCAAGATCACCCCCCCGATCGATTGCACCTTGGAATATGGCGTGGAATTCATTGAAGACGACGAACTGGTGGAAATCACACCCAAGTCCATCCGCCTGCGCAAGCGCTATTTGAAAGAAAGCGACCGCAAGCGCAACAAGTGATCCACTGTTGCTGACCCAGTGACTCCTAAACTCTCTCACGGTCAGGCGGTCTGGCTGATGCTGGCCGTCACCGCGATGTGGTCGATGGCCGGTCTGGTGACCCGTCAACTCGAGCATGCGCGCAGTTTCGAGCTCACTTTTTGGCGCAGTCTGTTCACGTTGGTCGCACTTGTCCTGATCTTGGTTGCTTGGCAAGGTCGACAGTTCTTCCTCAAGATGCCTTGGCGAAGCCCTTATTTTTGGCTGTCCGGCGTGTGTTGGAGTGTCATGTTCACTGCCTTCATGGTGGCCCTCACACTCACGGCCGTGGCCAATGTGCTCATCACTTTGGCCCTGGGGCCTTTGATCACAGCTTTGATGGCCCGTTTGACGACGGGTCTCCCATTGCCTTGGCGCACTTGGGGCGCCATCGGATTGGCCGTCGCGGGCATTGGCTGGATGTTTGCCAGCCAGATTCAAGTCGATTCACCCGGTTTTGTGTTGGGCGTATCGGTGGCCCTGTGCGTGCCGCTGGCAGGGGCCGTTCAATGGACATTGGTTCAGCGCAGTCATGTGCGTGGCTTGAATTTAGATTTGGTACCTTCCGTCATGCTGGGTGCTGCCATTTCTACGGTGTTCACGTTGCCATGGGCTTACCCGTTTCAAGCATCAGCCTCAGATATTCAGTGGATGGCTCTCTTGGGCGTGTTTCAATTGGCCATTCCTTGCGTTTTATCCGTGCTGTGCGCTCAAGTGCTGAAAGCTGCAGAGGTCTCACTCCTGGCCCTCCTGGAAGTCCTCTTTGGCATTGGTCTGGCCTGGTATGGGGCTGGCGAAGTGCCCAGTCGCGAAGTGCTATTGGGCGGTACCATCGTGATCGCTGCCTTGTTGATGAATGAATTATTGTCTTGGAGACAACGCCATGTCTGATTTACTTACCTCTGATGTTGTGGCCGAAGTGCATGGCCGTTTGGCTTGTATCACTTTGAATCGCCCTAAAGCTTTGAATGCTTTGTCTTTGGACATGGTTCGCCAATTGACCCGTGTCCTGCGTCAATGGCAAGACGATCCTGAGATCTTGGCGGTGGTGATCCGAGGGCAGGGCAAAGAAGGACCTTTTGGTGCCTTTTGTGCGGGCGGTGACATTCGCTTCTTTCACCAAGCTGCATTGGCTCAGGACGACGCATTGAGCGATTTTTTCACAGAGGAATATGCGCTCAATCACCTGATCCACACCTACAGCAAACCCTATATTGCTTTCATGGACGGTATTGTCATGGGCGGCGGCATGGGCATCAGTCAAGGAGCCAGTTTGCGTGTAGTCACCGAGCGCACCAAGATGGCCATGCCCGAGACGAACATCGGCTTGTTTCCCGATGTCGGAGGCGGCTACTTTCTCAGTCGTTGCCCAGGCGCAATTGGAGAGTATTTGGGCCTGACGGGGCACATGATGGGCGCTGCAGAGGCGTTGTCAGCGCATTTGGCGGACGGCTTTATCGAGTCGGGTCGTCTCGCCAACATTTGGCAGAAACTGATTTCCACCCCCTTTGAAACGGGCCAAGCGGTGGAGCACTGGGTGCGCAGTCAATTTGGTCGCTTGGAGGTTCCCGCTTTCCCCGCACGTGCGCAGTTAGATGCTGTTTTTACCAAGCCTACGGTCTTGGAGATGATTCAGAGTCTCGAATCCGCCAGCGACGCCTGGTCGCAGGACACGGCGGCTGTTTTACGCCAACGTTCACCCTTGATGCTGCACGTGGTCTTGAAACAAATTCGCAAAGCCCGCCAAATGGGGCTGGCCGATGATTTGCGGATGGAGCGTGACATGGTCCACCATTGTTTCCATTTGCGCGCCACTTCGGCCAGTGAAACTGTCGAGGGGATTCGTGCTTTGGCGGTGGACAAAGACCATCACCCACGCTGGCAGCCCAGTCGGATTGAAGAAGTTGATTTGGCTGAAGTTGACGCTTTCTTCGTCACACCTTGGCCTGTTGGAGCGCATCCATTGGCTTCGCTCAACTGAGCGCAGCGTCCCCTGTCGACTGGGGCGATAGACCTCAGCGGTTGTGCACCTTCATGGCGCGTTCAACCTCTCGTTTGCCCTCGCGGTCTTTGATGGTGTCGCGCTTGTCGTGTTCGGCTTTGCCTTTGCCCAAGGCTATTTCGCATTTCACACGGCCGTTTTTCCAGTGCAAATTGACGGGTACAAGGGTGTAGCCCTTTTGCTCTATCTTTCCGGTCAGCCGTTTGATTTCTTCCTTCTTCAGCAAGAGCTTGCGGGTGCGCCCGGTTTCGGGGTTGATGTGGGTGGATGCGGTGCGTAGGGCGTTGATCAGGCAGCCAATGATGTACATCTCACCCTCACGGATCACCACATAGCCATCGGTCAATTGAACTTTGCCCTCACGGATGGATTTGACCTCCCAGCCTTCCAGCACCATGCCTGCTTCGTAACGCTCTTCAAAAAAGTAGTTGAAAAAAGCTTTTTTGTTCTCGGCGATGAAGGCAGATTTTCCGTTGGGTGTTTTTTTGCTGTTGGTGGCCATGAAGGGCAGATCAAGGCGAAACGCCAGAAGTCAAGTAAACAATCGCAGACCATGCGGGACATGGAAATTACAATCAAGGTATCTTGAGCATTGTATGAAGAATATTCAAAAGTCCGTCCTGATCTGGTACTCGCCTGAAGAAATGTTCCGTCTCGTCACGGATGTGGCGCGCTACCCCGAATTTTTGCCCTGGTGCAACCAGTCGCAAGTGCTGGAACACAACGACACGGGTATGTTGGCTGAAGTGGGCATCAGCATGGCTGGTGTGAGCCAAGTCTTCACCACCCGCAACACCCATGTCGCCGACCGAGAAGTGCACATGAAATTGGTCAAAGGCCCTTTTTCCAAGTTGGACGGGGTTTGGCGATTCACCCCCGTAGGCGATGGCGCCCAACGCGCCTGCAAAGTCGAGTTGGCCTTGGATTATGGTTTTTCCAGCGCGGCCTTGGCGGCCATTGTGGGGCCTGTGTTTGACCGTATCGCAGCGTCATTGGTCGATGCCTTCGTCAAGCGAGCCGAGCGTATTTACGGCGAAGCGCCCTGAATGGCCCCATTTCAAATTCTCTGCTGTTACAGCCCACAATCGCGTGAGGTGGTGGTGCGCACATTGGTGTTAGATGCAGGTGTCACGGTTGCTCAAGTTTTGCCCCAACTTGCTGTGCACTGGCACCTGCCGGAGGGCCACATCACGGCGGTGGGGATTTGGGGCCGCAAAGTGTCCGCCAGTCACGTCTTGAAGCCCGGGGATCGCCTGGAGCTTTATCGTGCTTTGAAAGTCGACCCCAAGGTGGCCCGTCGTCAACGATTTAAGCGGCAGGGGGCTAAACGTTCGGGGCTGTTCGCCACCCGAAGACCTGGGGCCGTTGCGGGTTATTGAGCGATTTGGCGGGCCAGTGCATGAGCCCGCAGGCCCTCCATCCGTCAATTGAAGACGGGTACAATCCTTTTTTTGGAGCTCTACCTCATGCGCCTACTCGGAAAAGCGCTCACCTTCGACGACGTGTTGTTGGTGCCAGCCTACTCTCAAGTCCTGCCCAAGGACGCCAGTCTCGCCACCCAATTCACCCGCAACATTCGCTTGAACCTGCCCCTGGTGTCCGCTGCCATGGACACGGTCACAGAATCACGTTTGGCCATTGCGATTGCCCAAGAAGGCGGCATGGGCATCGTGCACAAGAACTTGACTGCGCAAGAGCAAGCGGCCCAAGTGGCCAAGGTCAAACGTTATGAATCCGGCGTTTTGCGAGACCCGGTGGTCATCACGCCGCAGACCACGGTGCGCCAAGTCATGGCTTTGTCAGACGAGTTGGGCGTTTCGGGTTTTCCGGTTTGCGATGGCCGCCAAGTGGTCGGTATCGTGACGGGACGGGATTTGCGATTTGAAACCCGCTATGACCAAAAGGTCAGCGAGATCATGACCCCCCGTGAACGCTTGATCACCGTGCCCGAAGGCACCACCCCCGAACAAGCCAAGCACCTGCTGAACAAACACAAGCTGGAACGCTTGCTGGTGGTCAACGATGCTTTTGAGCTCAAAGGCCTGATCACCGTCAAAGACATCACCAAGCAACTGAACTTTCCCAATGCAGCGCGCGACAACATGGGCAAATTGCGGGTCGGCGCGGCCGTGGGCGTGGGGGAGGGCACCGAAGAGCGGGTTGAGGCTTTGTCTCGTGCGGGCGTTGACGCCATCGTGGTGGACACCGCGCATGGCCACAGCAAAGGCGTGATTGACCGCGTGCGCTGGGTCAAGCAAAACTACCCGCACATCGAAGTCATTGGTGGCAACATCGCCACCGGTGCCGCAGCATTGGCCTTGGTCGAGGCCGGCGCAGATGGCGTGAAAGTCGGCATTGGCCCCGGTTCGATTTGCACCACCCGCATCGTGGCCGGGGTAGGCGTGCCGCAAATCATGGCGGTGGACAACGTGGCCACCGCGCTCAAAGGCACAGGCGTGCCATTGATTGCCGATGGGGGTATCCGCTACAGCGGCGACATTGCCAAAGCCATCGCCGCCGGCGCAGGCACGGTGATGATGGGCGGTATGTTTGCCGGCACCGAAGAGGCACCTGGCGAAATTGTTTTGTTTCAAGGCCGCAGCTACAAAAGCTACCGGGGTATGGGCTCGATTGGGGCTATGCAGCAGGGCAGTGCGGACCGTTACTTTCAAGAGTCCAGCACGGGCAACCCGAATGCGGACAAACTGGTCCCCGAGGGCATCGAAGGCCGCGTACCCTATAAAGGTTCGGTTGTCTCCATCATTTACCAAATGGCGGGCGGTTTGCGCGCCAGCATGGGCTACTGCGGCTGCGCCAGCATCGATGAAATGCACGAGCGCGCCGAGTTTGTGGAAATCACCGCCGCCGGCATTCGCGAAAGCCACGTCCATGACGTGCAAATCACCAAAGAAGCGCCCAACTACCGCGCTGACTAAATCTTAAAGAACGACGTTTGCCATGCAGCATTCCAAAATCCTGATCCTCGACTTCGGCTCGCAAGTCACCCAACTGATCGCCCGACGCGTGCGCGAAGCCCATGTGTTTTGCGAAGTGCATCCCTGCGATGTGAGCAGTGATTGGGTGCGTGAATACGCGCAAGACGGCAACCTCAAGGGCATCATTTTGTCCGGCTCGCATGCCAGCGTGTACGAGGTGGACGACCGCGCCCCCGATGCCGTTTTTGAATTGGGTATTCCCGTGCTGGGCATTTGCTACGGTATGCAAACCATGGCACAGCAATTGGGTGGCAAAGTCGAAGCCGGGCACACACGCGAATTTGGCTATGCCGAAGTGCGCGCCCATGGCCATACGGAATTGCTCAAAGGCATTGAGGACTTTGCCACGCCTGAAGGCCATGGCATGCTCAAAGTCTGGATGAGCCACGGCGACAAAGTCACCCAGCTGCCAGAGGGCTTCAAAGTCATGGCCTCCACGCCGGCTTGCCCGATCGCGGGCATGGCCGACGAAGCGCGCCGTTTTTATGCGGTGCAGTTCCACCCCGAAGTCACGCACACGGTCCAAGGCCAAGCGCTGCTCAATCGCTTTGTCTTGGGCATTTGCCAAGCCCGCCCAGATTGGGTCATGGGCGACTACATCGAAGAAGCTGTGGCCCATATCCGCGCCCAAGTCGGTGACGAAGAAGTCATTCTCGGCCTCTCAGGCGGCGTGGACTCCTCCGTGGCGGCTGCGCTGATTCACCGGGCGATTGGCGACAAACTCACCTGCGTGTTTGTCGACCATGGTCTGTTGCGCCTGAATGAAGGCGACATGGTCATGGACATGTTTGTCGGCAAGCTGCATGCGAAAGTCATTCGTGTGGACGCCAGCGATTTGTTCTTGGGCAAACTGGCTGGCGTGAGTGAGCCTGAAGCCAAACGCAAAATCATTGGCGGTTTGTTTGTCAACGTCTTTAAAGAGCAAGCGGCCAAACTCAAGGCGGGTGACGGAGGACATCAAGGCGCAACGTTCCTCGCGCAAGGCACGATCTATCCGGACGTGATCGAATCGGGCGGGGCTAAGAGCAAGAAAGCCGTGACCATCAAGAGCCACCACAACGTGGGCGGTTTGCCTGAGCAGCTCGGCCTGAAATTGCTCGAGCCTTTGCGCGAGCTGTTCAAAGACGAGGTGCGCGAACTTGGTGTGGCGCTGGGTTTGCCGCGCGAGATGGTTTACCGCCACCCCTTCCCAGGCCCCGGCCTCGGTGTGCGTATTTTGGGCGAAGTCAAAAAGGAATACGCCGACTTGCTACGCCGTGCGGATGCCATCTTCATTGAAGAGTTGAAAAATTTCAAAGATGACACTGGCAAGTCTTGGTACGAGTTGACCAGTCAGGCCTTCACGGTTTTTCTGCCCGTGAAAAGCGTGGGCGTCATGGGCGATGGCCGAACTTACGACTATGTGGTGGCCTTGCGCGCGGTGCAAACCAGCGATTTCATGACCGCCGATTGGGCTGAATTGCCTTACGCACTGCTCAAAAAAGTCTCGGGGCGCATCATCAACGAGGTGCGCGGTATCAACAGAGTGACCTACGACGTGAGTTCAAAACCACCCGCAACGATCGAGTGGGAATGACAGGAATGACATGAAAGGCAGCTTAGGCTGCCATTGTTTTGGTAAAGTGTTTTCATGTATCTGCCAATTCAGTTTGACCATCCGCAGCACGCTGTCACCATCATGCGTGAACATCCTTTTGCCAGTTTGGTGTCGACCGACGATGACGGTTTTCCTTTTGTCAGTCACTTGCCTTTCAAGGTGATCGGGGAGGGCGATAGCCCTAAGGCCTTGCTGGGCCATTGCGCACGCGTCAATGCACATGCGCGCTATCTGGTGGATCGACCGCAAGCCTTGGTGACCTTTATAGGCCCGCAGGCGTATATGTCCCCTGCGGTGTATCCGGATTTGCAACGTGTCCCGACGTGGTCGTATTTGGCCGTGCATGCCCGAGTCAACGCACGGATTTTGGAGGGCGAAGAAGCCAAGGATGCGTTGCTCAAGCAACTGATCCATGACCATGAACCTGAATACGCCGCCCAGTGGCGGGCATTGTCTGAGCAATACACCCAGGGCATGTTGAAAGGGATTGTGGCTTTCGAGTTGACGATTGTGGACCTTCAAACCAAAGTCAAAATCAACCAACACCGGCCTGAATCGCATGCAGCCATGCATGCGGCTTACATGCAAGGTGGTGAACAAGAAAAAGCCTTGGCACAGTGGATGCAGCGATTGGGATTGGTGGCCACCCCATGAGTGCCCACGAAAACGAATTCGCGCTAGACGCTCATTGGATGGGCCTGGCGCTGGAACAGGCGATGCTGGCAGCCGAAGCTGGCGAGGTGCCTGTGGGCGCCGTGGTGGTCAAAGACGGTCGGGTGATCGCTTCTGGCCGCAATGCACCCATTGAAAATAGCGACCCGACTGCACATGCCGAGGTGGTCGCTTTGCGCGAAGCGTCCCGCGTGCTGGGCAATTACCGGCTGGAAGGTTGTACTTTGTATGTGACGCTGGAGCCCTGCGCCATGTGCAGCGGCGCCATGCTGCATGCACGCGTAGACCGTGTGGTCTTTGGCGCTGCCGATCCACGCACCGGCGCAGCGGGTTCCGTCCTGAACTTGTTTGCCACCCCCCAATTGAACCACCAGACGCAAATCGCCAGCGGTGTCATGGCCGAGGCTTGTGGACAGTTGTTGAAAGATTTTTTCAAAGCCCGGCGCAGCAACCTCGATCCGGTTCGTGAAGATGCTTTACGCACCCCTGAAGAGGCTTTTGCGAATTTGCCTGATTACCCTTGGTCGCCTCATTACGTGAGCGATTTACCCAGCATCGCAGGGCTGCGCATGCATTACCTGGACGAAGGCCCGCGTGATGCCCCGGTCACTTGGCTTTGTTTGCATGGCAACCCTGCTTGGAGCTATCTGTACCGCAAGATGATCCCGGTGTGGCTGGCACAGGGCCACCGTGTGGTGGCCCCTGATTTGATTGGTTTTGGCCAAAGCGACAAACCCAAAAAGGAGGTTTTCCATACCTTTGATAGGCACCGCCAATCGCTACTGGATCTGATCGAGCGACTGGACCTTCAATCTGTGAATTTGGTGGTGCAGGATTGGGGCGGTATTTTGGGTCTGACTTTGCCCATGGAGTCCCCTCATCGCTATCGAGGCTTGTTGGTGATGAACACCCTGCTGGCCACGGGCATAGAGCCCCTGAGCTCGGGTTTTCTGGCTTGGCGCACCTGGTGCCAACACCAGCCCCAGTTTGATGTGGGCAAATTGTTTATGCGTGGTAACCCCGATCTGAGCGCTGCTGAGGCTGCTGCTTACAACGCGCCTTTTCCGGACAAAGGTTATCGCGCTGCTCTGCGTGCGTTCCCTCCTATGGTGCCGGAATTTCCAGACTCTGAGGGCGCTTCTTTCTCCCAGCGTGCTGAGTCCTTTTGGCGCGACCAATGGCAAGGCCAAACCCTCATGGCGATTGGCCAACAAGACCCGGTGCTGGGCGAGCCGGTGATGCGCCGATTGTTATCGAACATTCGCGGCTGCCCAGAACCCATGCTGTTACCGAATGCAGGTCATTTTGTGCAAGAGCAGGGCAGGGTGATCGCGCAGGCCGCTGTGCGACACTTCAAGACTTAACTTTTCGCAAGCTCATGGCGCACATCTATATTTTTTCTCCCTCCAGTGCAGTTCGCGACAAAGCCGCTTTTCGGCGTGGTCTCCAGCGCTTGAAGGCACAAGGCCATGAAGTAGAGGTCGACGTTGCCGCATTGAGCAACCACATGCGTTTTGCGGGTGACGACGCCACACGCCTTGCCGCCATCAGCCGTGCTGCGGCCAGCGGTGCCGATGTGGCTTTGATCTCTCGCGGTGGTTACGGTTTGACGCGTCTCTTGCCCGCTTTGCCCTACAAAGCCATCGCCAAAGCCATAGACGGTGGCATGCAGTTTGTTGGACTGAGTGATTTCACGGCCTTCAACCAGGCCGTTTTCGCCAAGACCGGCCGCATCACTTGGCAGGGTCCAGCTTTGGGTGAAGACTTCGGCACTGTGGATGAACCCGATGACATCATGCAAGCTTGCTTTGACGACCTGTTGCTGGAACAAGGGGAAGGCACGGGCTGGCAACTGCCCAAGAATGAGGCTGAGCGCCGTGTGCGGGTGAAAGACGCGCCGCTTTGGGGCGGCAATCTTTCGGTGTTGGTGTCGTTACTGGGCACGCCGTATTTTCCGCAGATCAAAGGCGGGGTCTTGTTTGTAGAAGATGTGGGCGAGCATCCTTACCGCATTGAACGCATGCTGACTCAGTTGATGCACGCGGGCGTTTTGACCCAGCAAAAAGCGGTGATCTTTGGCCAGTTTTCTAATTACAAACTGGTACCTGCGCATGACAAGGGCTTCAAACTGGCCACGGTGGTCGAATGGTTGCGGTCACACATCAAGACCCCGGTCTTGACCGGACTGCCGATGGGGCATGTGGCCACCAAAGTGTTATTGCCTGTCGGGGCCAAGGTGGACTTGGTGACCGAAGGGCGCGATGCCCTGATGGTGTGGGGCCATATCTAAGCCTGAATTACTTGGAGATCCCATAATTTGGGCTTTCAGGCTTTAAGTAACTTAACATAATATACATCGTATGAAGTTAAATAACAGGGTCAATGGCAAAAAGCCATGCAGCGCACAATCTCAAGGTCGAGTTGTTGCATGCTTCCATTGCCCTACGGCAGACTCTATCAATGCCAGAGAGTCGTTGCGCGAGACTTGGCGCGCAAAATCGGATGCAGTCATGCCCAGTTGATTCTTCAATGTAGGGTCAGCGCCAGCTTCCAGTAAAAGTTTCACACAGTCGGCGTTGCCATACATCGCAGCCATCATCAAGGGTGTGGAATCGTTGGGCGATTCGGCGTCAATGTAGGCGCTGTGGTCCAGCAAAATGGATATCACCTGGGCTTTGGCGCCAGACGCGGCGTAATGAAGCGGCGTCCAACCGGTTTTATTCACATCCGCATCTTTAGCGATCAACAGTTTGACCAAGTCCACATGGCCTCGGATGGAAGCCAGCATCAACGGGCTTTCATCCTTGTCGCTGCGCCATTCAACCTGGGTTTTGGGCCACTGAATCAAAACTGTGGCGGATTTGATGGCGTCAGATTGAATGGCCAAAAACAGGCCGTGGACGCCTTTGGGGCTGATGGTGTTGGGATCGAAACCCCGCTGAAGCAAGCTGCTCACTGTGCGCGCATCGTCAAGGGTGATGGCTTTGAAAAAGTCATCGTACGACCCGCCTTTTGCCAGTCCCGAAATGAGAGAAATTGCAATTAAAACAAAGGACTTTAGAATATTTTTCACAATTTACTTTTCATAAATCACTTGAAGTATGAGTGCGCTCAGTTCAGGACTTTCTTGAAGAGTGCATCGAAATTCTGGCTGGTCAGAAGACCTACAACATCCGGCGTTGCACCGCGCAACTCGGCCAGCAGTTGGGCCACATAGGGCACATAAGCGGGTGAGTTGGTCTTGCCCCTGAAAGGCACGGGGGCCAGGTACGGGCTGTCAGTCTCAATCAGCAATCGGTCATCAGGCACAAATTTCGCCACTTCACGCAGCTCATGCGCTGTTTTAAAGGTCAGGATGCCCGACAAGGAGATGTAAAAACCCAGGTCCAGCGCCGCTCTGGCCACGGCGGCCGACTCGGTGAAGCAGTGAAAAACGCCGCCAGCGGACTGCAGGTCCCCGCATTCGCCCTCTTCTTTCAAAATCGCCAAGGTGTCTTCAGATGCGGAGCGGGTGTGAATCACCAGCGGTAATTGGGTGGTGCGTGCGGCGCGGATGTGGGTGCGAAAACGTTCGCGCTGCCATTCCATGTCCGCCAAGGTGCGTCCACCCTTGCGCTCGTCCATTTGGTAATAATCCAAACCCGTTTCACCAATGGCCACCACCCGCGGCAAAGCCGCACGCGCCACCAATTCGTCATGCGTCGGTTCGTGGATGCCTTCGTTATCCGGATGAACGCCCACCGTGGCCCAAAAGTTGTCATAGCTCGTCGCCAGACGATGCACATTCTCAAACTCTTCCATTTGGGTGCAGATGCACAAGGCGCGAGTGACCCTGGCCTCCTCCATGGCGATGCGGATCTGGGGCAACTGCTGAAACAGTTCAGGAAAGTTCAGGTGGCAGTGGGAATCGGTGTACATCCATGAATCCATTCACAGGTCAATGTACGGCGGTAATGGCCAAACGGGCTTCGCTGGCCAAAGCCTCCAGCATCAAACCGGCGTTGAAGGGGTGCTCAGAGGATTGCGCCGCCGTGCTCAATCGTTTGAACCAGGCGCTCAAGGTCGACAGTGAAGCCTTGCTCGGCGGTAAAACGTCTGATGTGAAAAAGCGCGGCGCTGCACCCGTCTGACGCAAAACCAGGTCGTGACACAGCTTTTGCAAAGCTTCAATGGCTTGCGTGGGCGTGAGTTCTGACAAAGCCGAAACATCGCCACGGGCCATGGCTTTGG
>CANFMK010000081.1 GCA_947448325.1 Comamonadaceae bacterium | reverse complement strand
GTGTGTTGTTCGTCCACCAAACGGGCACTGTACAAAGCCAGCGCCAGCGCCCCCTCGGCATACGCTTTTTGGGCCAGCAGCATGCGTTTGATGTCCGCATGCTCGATGATGCGCACCTGCGGCAGGCTGGCATCTTTGCCCCCGGCGCCACTGGGACGGCCTTGTGGCCGGTTTTTGGCGTAGTCCAAACTGGCGTAATAACCCGCCAAGCCCAGCATGGTGGCGGCCAAGCCCACGCCAATGCGGGCTTCATTCATCATGTGAAACATGCACCTGAGGCCTTCGCCGGGACGACCGACGAGATACCCGACGGCGCCTGATTCTCCGCGAACCGGGTATTTGCCCTCGCCAAAATTGAGCAAGGTATTGGTCGTGCCGCGCCAGCCGCATTTGTGGTTCAGGCCCGCCAAGGCCACGTCGTTGCGCTCACCGGTCAACTGACCTTGCGAATCCACCAGTTTTTTGGGCACGATGAACAGCGAAATCCCTTTCACACCCGGCACCAACTGGCCCTTTTCATCCGGGATTTTGGCCAGCACCAAATGGATGATGTTTTCCGACAATTCATGCTCGCCGGCAGAAATCCACATTTTGTTGCCCTTGAGGCGAAAGCGGGGGCCCAGGGGGTCGGCCTCAAAATCGGCGCCATCGGGCGTGGCGCGGGTCATCACATCGCTGAGCGACGAGCCGGCTTGCGGTTCACTCAGGCACATGGTGCCCGAAAAGCGCCCTGAAAATTCGTTGGCCGCAAACACTTGTTTTTGCAAATCGGTGCCGTGCGCCATCAGTAAATTCGCATTGCCGCTGGTGAGCATGCCGGCGCCAATGCTGACCGAAGCCATGCTGAAAAAAGCATTCGCTGCGGCTTCGACCGTGTAGGGCAGTTGCATGCCGCCCATGTCGTAGTCCTGCGCGGCACTGAGCATGCCGGATGCAGCATACGCGTCATAAGCGTCTTGAGTCGCTTGCGGCAAGATCACTTTTTCGCCATCAAATTGCGGCTCTTGGGTGTCTACCAAACGGTTGAAGGGCGCGAATTTTTCGCGGGCAATGCGCTCGCAGGTGTCCAGCACCGCGCCAAAAGTTTCGCGACTGTGATCGGCAAAGCGTTCGCGCGATTGCAGGCTTTCAACGTTCAGCCAGTCGTTCAACAAAAAATCAACGGTGGGACGCAAACTCATGATGCTCATCCAAATTCAAAACATAAAAAAAGGCGGCCAGCTGCAAGCCGACCGCCCCTCGCGTTGATCAGGCACCAACTCTGGTGTTCATCACAGCACTTCAAAAATGCCGCAGGCGCCCATACCGCCACCAATGCACATGGTCACGGCCACACGTTTGGCACCGCGGCGTTTGCCCTCGATCAGCGCGTGACCAGTCAAGCGCTGGCCGCTCACACCGTAGGGGTGACCCACGGCAATTGCACCGCCGTTCACATTCAAACGGTCGGCCGGAATGCCGAGTTTGTCGCTGCAGTACAGCACTTGCACGGCAAAAGCTTCGTTCAGCTCCCACAGGTCAATGTCGTTCACCGTCAGGCCCAAACGGGCCAAGGCTTTGGGCACGGCATAGACCGGACCAATGCCCATTTCGTCTGGCTCGCAACCGGCCACGGCAAAACCCAGGAATCGGCCCAAGGGCTTCAAGCCTTTTTGTTCAGCCAGTTTTTCGTCCATCAAGACGCAAGCGCCGGCACCGTCAGAGAACTGGCTGGCATTGCCCGCTGTGATCAAACCACCAGGCAAAGCTGAGCGCAAACCGCTGATCGCGTCCACGGTGGTGCCCTCGCGGGTGCCTTCGTCTTTGCTCACGGTGACTTGTTTGGTCATCAAACCCATGGTTTTGTCGGCCACACCAGCGAGCACGGTGATGGGGGCGATTTCAGCGTCAAACAAACCAGCGGCTTGCGCGGCACAGGCTTTTTGTTGGCTGGCTGCGCCGTACTCGTCCATGCGATCGCGGCCAATGTTGTAGCGCTTGGCCACTTGCTCGGCCGTTTGCAGCATGCTCCAGTAAATTTCGGGCTTGGTTTTGGCCAAGGCCAAATCTTGCAGCATGTGTTGGTTCATTTCTTGTTGCACACAAGAGATGCTTTCCACGCCACCGGCCACATAAACCTGGCCTTCACCGGCGATGATCCGCTGAGCGGCCAAGGCGATGGTCTGCAGACCGGATGAACAAAAACGGTTCACCGTCAAGCCTGACACCGAAATCGGCAAGCCGGCCTTCAACGCGATTTGACGGGCGATGTTGGCACCGGTGGCACCCTCAGGGGTGGCGCAACCCATGATCACATCTTCGACTTCGGCGCCGTCGATGCCCGCGCGCTGAACCGCGTGCTGAACGGCGTGGCCACCTAAGGTGGCGCCATGGGTCATGTTGAAGGCGCCCTTCCAGCTCTTGGCCAGAGGTGTGCGTGCGGTAGAAACAATGACGACATTGGTCATGATGGAAAGCCTTTCAAATGGGGAATGCATTCAAGTGCAGCCCCCGTGAATTAAAAAATCAATTGAAGTTTTTGCCTTCGGCTGCCAAACGGGCCAAAAGTGGAGCGGGTTGCCAAAACGCGGCGTCGTCATGGGGATTCTTGGCGAAATGGTGCATGGCCTGCACCACATTGAAGAGGCCCACCTGGTCGGCGTAAAGCATGGGGCCGCCACGGAAGATGGGGAATCCATAGCCGGTCAGATACACCATATCGATGTCGCTGGCCTTGCCTGCGATGCCGTCTTCCAAAATGTGTGCGCCTTCGTTGACCAAGGCAAAGACCAAACGCTGCACAATTTCTTCGTCCGAAATTTTGCGCGGGGTGATGCCTTTGGATGCACGGTACTTTTCAATCATCTCTACCACGGCTGCGCTAGGGATGGCATCGCGTTTACCAACTTGGTAGTCGTACCAGCCCGCACCTGTTTTTTGACCAAAACGGCCCATTTCGCACAGTAAATCGGCGGTCTTGCTGTACAGCATATTGGGGCGCTCCACGGCGCGGCGCTTGCGAATCGCCCAACCGATGTCATTGCCAGCCAAGTCCCCCATGCGGAAGGGGCCCATGGCAAAACCGAATTTTTCGACCGCTTTGTCCACTTGGGCTGGCGTGCAACCTTCGTCCACCAAGAAGCCAGCCTGGCGGCTGTACTGCTCGATCATGCGGTTGCCAATGAAACCATCGCAAACACCCGACACGACGGAAGTTTTCTTGATTTTTTTGCCCAGCGCCATCACGGTGGCCAGCACGTCTTTGCCGGTCTTGGCACCACGCACCACTTCCAGCAACTTCATCACGTTGGCAGGACTGAAGAAGTGCATGCCCACCACGTCTTGGGGGCGCTGGGTGAAGGAGGCGATTTTGTTCACATCCAGGGTGGAGGTGTTGGAGGCCAAGATGGCACCGGGCTTCATCACTTCGTCCAGCTTCTTGAAGACGGTTTCTTTGACGCCCATTTCTTCAAACACCGCTTCAATCACCAAGTCGGCCTGGCCGATGTCGGCATAACTCAAAGTGGGTGTCAGCAAGGCCATGCGCTGCTCGTATTTGTCTTGCTTGAGCTTGCCTTTTTTGACTTGTGATTCGTAGTTCTTGCGGATGGTGGCCACGCCACGGTCCAAGGCGTCTTGCTTCATTTCCAGCATCTTGACCGGGATGCCCGCGTTCAAGAAGTTCATGGAAATACCACCGCCCATGGTGCCTGCGCCGATCACCGCCACGCTGGCGATGTTGCGCTTGGGGGTGTCTTCGGGTACATCGGCAATTTTGGATGCCGCGCGGTCGGCCATGAAAATATGGCGCAGCGCACGGGATTCCGGTGTCAACATCAGCTGGGTGAAAATCTCACGCTCGGTCACCATCGCCGCGTCAAATTTTTGCTTGGTGGCCGCTTCCACAGCGTCCACGCACTTGCCCGGGGCAGGGAAGTTCTTCGACATGCCCTTGACCATGTTGCGCGCGAACTGAAAGTAAGCATCGCCTTGGGGGTGTTTGCAAGGCAGGTTTTTGACCAAAGGTTTGGGCGCTCCCGCAGCGTGGGTGGCAGCGACTTTACGCGCCAGGGCCAAAGCCTCTTCAGCCAAAGACTCGGGCGAAGCGGCCATCTGGTCAAACAGTTTTTGACCGGGCAGCATGGCCAACATTTCGCTCTTGATGGGTTCGCCGCTGACGATCATGTTCAGCGCAGGCTCCACGCCAATGACACGCGGCAGACGCTGGGTACCACCGGCACCGGGAATCAGACCGAGCTTGACTTCGGGCAGCGCGATGCTGGCACCCGGAGCGGCAATGCGGTAGTGGCAACCCAGGGCCAACTCCAAGCCTCCGCCCATGGCGACCGAATGAATGGCCGCGACGATGGGTTTGTCTGAATCTTCACAGACGCGAATCACGCTCAGTAAATTCGGTTCTTGTGTGGCTTTGGGTGAGCCAAATTCGCGGATGTCGGCTCCGCCCGAAAAGGCTTTGCCGGCCCCGGTGATCACGATGGCTTTGACCGCGCTGTCGGCGTTGGCTTTGGCAACTCCATCGGTAATGCCGATACGTGTGGACAAACCCAAGCCGTTGACCGGTGGGTTGGTCATGGTGATCACTGCCACGTCACCGTGGACTTTGTATTCAGCCGTCATGCTTCAATTCCTCTGAGAGTGAAAGGCGTTACAAAAAAGAACGAGCGTTCTATTTTGGGGATTCTAGGGTAAGTTTGTCAAAAACAGCAGGGTCTTTGTCGCAAAAGAGACGGATTCAGACTTCCAGCCATTCTTTGCGGATGTAACTGTTGGCGCGCAAGCTGTCAGGGGTGCCTTCAAACACAATGCTGCCATGGCCCATGACCAGGGTACGGTCAGAAATATTCATGGCAATGGTGAGTTTTTGCTCGATCAACAGCACCGAAATGCCTTTTTGCTTCAGCGTTTGCAAATACTGACCCACCAGTTCCACGATTTTGGGCGCGAGCCCTTCGGTGGGCTCGTCAATGATGATCAGATCGGGGTCGCCCATGAGAGTGCGGCACAGGGTCAGCATTTGCTGCTCACCGCCTGACAGCACACCGGCTTCGGTGTGTTGGCGCTCTTTCAAGCGAGGGAACATGGTGTACATGTCGTCGAAAGTCCAGCGACTGCCTTGGCCGGAACCTTTTTGACCAAGCAACAAGTTTTGATGCACGGTCAACTTAGGAAAAATATCACGGTTCTCAGGCACATAGCCAATACCCAAGTGCGCGATTTCAAAGGCCTTTTTGCCCAGAATAGATTGACCATTCCAATCGATCACACCTTCACAATCCACCAAACCCATGATGGCTTTAGCGGTGGTCGAACGGCCGGAACCGTTGCGCCCCAAGAGCGCCACAATTTCACCCGGCTCGACATGAAAGCCCACGCCATGCAAAACATGGCTTTTGCCGTAATAGGCATGCAAGTTGTCAATTTTCAACATCTCAATGGCCTCCCACTTGGCTGTCTGCCACGGCAGAACCCAGATAGGCTTCTTGCACTTTGGCGTTGGCTCTGACGGCTTCAGGCACGTCATAAGCAATCACCTCGCCATACACCACCACAGCGATCTTGTCGGCCAAACCAAAGACCACGCCCATGTCGTGTTCCACCGTGAGCAGAGTTTTGCCCTCGGTCACGGACTTGATCAGGCTGATGAAGCGCGTAGTTTCACTTTTGCTCATGCCGGCGGTGGGTTCGTCCAGCAAAATCACATCCGAGCCGCCTGCAATGGTCACGCCAATCTCCAAGGCACGTTGCTCGGCATAGGTCAGGTTCATGGCCAAGACGTCACGCTTTTTATCCAACTTGATCATCGCCAAGAACTTCTCTGCCTGTTCGTTGGCATCACGCAGGTTGGACAAGAATTTTAAAAAGCTGTACTTGTAGCCCAGGCTCCACAGCACCGCACAGCGCAGGTTTTCGACCACGCTGAGCTTGGGGAAAATATTGGTGATCTGAAAACTGCGCGACAAACCCATGCGGTTGATTTCATAGGGTTTTTTGTGCGCGATGGATTGACCGTTGAGCAAAATTTCACCGCTGGTGGGACCGAAACGACCGCTGATCAAGTTGAACAGCGTCGATTTACCTGCACCGTTGGGACCAATGATGGCGACCCGCTCACCAGCGTTGACAGCCAAATTGGCGCCGCGGATGATTTCGGTCTTGCCAAAGCTCTTGCGCAAGTCTTTGAGTTCGAGTGCGTAGGACATCACGCAGCCTCCCGGCGTTTGATTTCTTTTTCGATATCGGTTTGGATCGCGCCCCACTCCACCATGTAATGCCGGCGGGTGACTTCAAACAATCCCAGACCGGTGAACATGACAAAAGCACAGCCTACCCAACTGTCAACGCCTTTGGCATTGAGTGTGACGCCCATGAATTTCAGGGTATCGCCCAAAGCGGCATTGAGTTGCAAGTGGTAAACCATCTCGATCATGGCTGCCGCGCCCATCAACATCACCAAGGCGGTGACGATCAAACCCAGATAACTCACCGCGATCTGTCTGAGTTTGCCAAATGAGGCCACCCGCAGATTCATCATCAGCAAACTGGCAAAGCCACCCGGTGCATACATGACCATGAAGAGGAAGACCAACCCCAGATACAACAACCAAGCTTTGGTGAACTCGGACAGCAACACGAACGCGATCACCATCAATATCGCACCCAGAATGGGACCAAAGAAGAAAGTTGCGCCCCCCAAAAAGGTGAACAGCAAGTAAGCCCCCGAGCGGCCTGCGCCGACCACTTCAGCGGTGACAATTTCAAAGTTCAAAGCGCCTAAACCACCCGCAATACCGGCGAACAAGCCTGCGATGATGAAGGACAAATAGCGCACCCGTTGGGTGTTGTAGCCGATAAATTCCACACGCTCAGGGTTGTCGCGCACCGCATTCAAGATGCGCCCCAAGGGGGTTTGCGTGAAGGCATACATCAAGGCCACGCAGACAAAGGTGTAGATCGCAATCAGGTAATAAATCTGGACTTGCGGACCGTAGGTGATGCCGAAAAATGCCTCGCCCGCCACGCGGTTACCAGAGACTCCGGCTTCGCCGCCGAAAAACTCAGAGAACATCAAGGACATGGCAAACACCAGTTCGGCCACGCCCATGGTGATCATGGCGAAGGGTGTACCGGACTTGCGCGTGGTGACATAACCCAGCAGGACGGCAAAGCCCATGCCCGCCAAGCCGCCAACCATGGGTACCAAGCTGACAGGCAAATGCAGCGTGCCTGCAGTCACCATGTTCAAAGCGTGAATCGCCATGTACGAGCCCAAGCCGGTGTAGACAGCGTGCCCAAAACTGAGCATGCCGCCCTGCCCTAACAAGATGTTGTAGGACAGGCAGGCAATGATCGCAATGCCCATTTGCGCCAACATGGTGGCCGACAATTGACTGGTGAAAATCAAAGGCACGACCAGCAAAACCAAAGCGAACAGGCTCCAGATGATCCAGCGACCGATGTTCAGAGGTTTGAATTTGTAATAGTTGCTCATGTCTTAACCCTCCCGCGTGCCCAAAAGTCCTTTGGGACGGAAGATCAAAATCAGCACCAAGAACAGATAAGGCAAGATGGGCGCGACCTGTGACAGTGTTAGTTTGATGAAAGAATTGTCTTTGGCTGCATCGCTCAGGGAGATGCCCATTTGTGCCGCCAAGGTGATGAAGGAGTAATCAAAGGCCACGGCAAAGGTTTGGATGACACCAATCAGCACCGAAGCCAAAAAGGCGCCCGACAAAGACCCCATACCGCCCACCACCACCACGACAAAAATCACCGAACCCACAGTCGCCGCCATGGCCGGTTCCGTGACAAAGGTGCTGCCCCCAATCACGCCCGCCAAACCGGCCAAACCGGTGCCCGCACCGAAAACCAACATGAACACCCGTGGCACGTTGTGACCCAAAGCTTCGGCCATCTCGGGGTGCGTCAAGGCCGCTTGGATCACCAGGCCGATGCGCGTGCGCGTCAAAAGCAACCACAGGCTCAACAGCATCAACAACGCCACCATCATCATGAAGCCGCGCGTCGCCGGAAATGGCGAACAGACGATACGAATCGCCGCATCCGCACTGTTGCACAGCTCGGCTGGCGCAGCGCCCCACAACAAGCTCAAACCTTGAACAGAATGGTTGATCAAGGTGAAGGCGGAGCCACGAAGAACGTCCGGTGGTGTGAACTCCACCGCCGTGCGTCCCCAAATCAGTTGCACCAACTCCAACACGATGTAGGACAGACCAAAGGTGACCAGCAACTCTGGCACGTGACCGAACTTGTGTACCTTGCGCAAAGTGAGGCGTTCCACCATCGCGCCGCAAGCGCCCACCAATACAGGCGCCACGATCAAAGCGGGCCAAAATCCCACCCAGCCGGCAATGGTGTAGCCGAAGTACGCGCCCACCATGTAAAAGGAAGCGTGTGCAAAATTGAGCACACCCATCATGCTGAAAATCAACGTCAGCCCAGAACTGAGCATGAAGAGCAACAGCCCGTAACTGAGGCCATTGAGCATGGAGATGATGAAAAACTCCATAAAAAACTTTCCAGGCCCCACATCGGCCTCACAACGTTACCGAAAGCCAAGTCCTCCAACAGGAAGGACCCGCACAATCAAACAAAAGGCCCGAAACACCCCAGTGCATCGGGCCGGCGAAAATGCCAACCGAGGGGGTTAGCCTGGACGCTTCATCTGGCAGCTGGTGGGGGTGCTGGAGATGTAAGAAGGGAACTCTTTCACCGGGGCCAGGGTCATGCCGGTGTTTTCTGGGCTGTAAGGGTACTTCTTATCTGCTTTTTGCCAGACCGTCATGTACAGCGGTTGCTGCAACTGGTGGTCGGCTTTACGCACTTCCACTTCGCCGTTGAAGTTTTTGTATTTCAAACCTTCCAAAGCGGCGGCGACTTTGACCGGGTCGGTCGACTTGGCTTTGGCCATGGCCTCACTCAAGCCACCAAAAATCGAAATCACTGAGCCGGTATAGAAGTCGTCACTGAATTTTTTGTTGAATTCGTTCATCCACTTGGTCATTTCGCCGCCCATGTTGTAGTGGGCGTAAGCGATTTGGTACACGCGGCCTGCACCGCTGGTGCCCAGGGCCGTCGGCGTGCCCGTCACACCAGTGTAATAAGTGTAAAACTTACCGTTGTAACCACCTTCGTTGGCGGCTTTCACCAACAAGGCCAAGTCAGAACCCCAGTTGCCCGTGATGACCGTGTCGGCACCGGTGGCTTTGATTTTGGCAATGTAGGGTGCAAAGTCACGCACTTGGGCCAAGGGGTGCAAGTCTTCACCGACGATTTGCACGTCTGGGCGCTTGCGGGCCAAGTTCTCTTTGGCGAATTTCGCGACCTGTTGGCCGTGAGAATAGTTTTGGTTGAAGAGATAGACCTTCTTGATGTCCTTGTCGTCCTTCATGAAGGTCGTCATGGCTTCGATCTTCATCGACGTGTCCGCGTCAAAGCGGAAATGCCAGTAGCTGCATTTGCTGTTGGTGAAGTCAGGGTCCACGGCCGCATAGTTCAGGAAAATGACTTCTTTACCCGGATTACGCTCGTTGTGTTTGTTGACCGCTTCAATCAAAGCACCGGCCACCGAAGAGCCATTGCCCTGGGCGATGTAGCGAACGCCTTGGTCGATGGCGGACTTGAGCGCGTTCAAACTTTCAGCAGGGCTGAGTTTGTTGTCGAACGAGACCATTTCGAACTTCACACCCGCAGGGTTCTTTTGGCTGAATTTTTCAGCAAAGTACTGGAAACTTTTGAGCTGGTTGGTCCCGACAGGGCCCATCAAACCCGACAAGGGATCGATGTGCGCAATTTTCACAGTCTCACCTTTTTGGGCAAAAGCACCAGCAGCGCACAAAGCCAAACCAGCAAAAGCGACAGCACGAACAGCAAATTTCATTGAGAACTCCAAGTACAACAGAATCCTTCCAGCGTAACTGGTTTGCCTCGCGCCCCTGCTCGGGGTTTGCCCCTACAACTATCGCTCTTGCGACTGCGGTTGTGGTGGATCAAAAGTCCTGTGAAAAATGTTCTCCCGCAACAGTTCAAAGACCCGGCAGTGTGTAACCGGTGAGTTGCTCGCGCAATTTGGTTTTCAGCATCTTGCCCGTGGCCCCCAGTGGAATGGCGTCGACAAAAACGGCGTCATCGGGGATTTGCCATTTGGCGGTTTTGCCTTCAAAGAAAGCAATCAATTCATCCCGAGTGACTTGTGCGCCTGGTTTCTTGACCACGCACACAATCGGGCGTTCATCCCACTTGGGGTGTCGGACACCGATACAGGCGGCCATGGCGACTGCGGGGTGTGACATGGCAATGTTTTCAATGTCAATGGAACTGATCCATTCGCCGCCGGACTTGATCACGTCTTTGCTGCGGTCGGTGATCTGCATGAAGCCATCTTCGTCGATGGTGGCCACGTCACCGGTCGGGAACCAGCCATCCACCAAAGGCGAAGCGCCCTCTTGTTTGAAATATTCACGCACCACCCAGGGGCCTTTGACCAACAAATCGCCATAGGCTTTGCCGTCGTGGGGCAATTCTTGGCCCGCATCGTTGACAATTTTCATGTCGATGCCGTAAATCGCCCGGCCCTGTTTCATGCGGATTTTCATTTGCGCATCGGCCGGCAAATTCAGGTGCTTGTTTTTCAAAGTGCACAGCGTGCCCAAAGGACTCATTTCGGTCATGCCCCAAGCGTGCAGCACGTCCACGTTGTAATCGTTGCGGAAGGACTCGATCATGGCGGGCGGGCAAGCCGAGCCACCAATGACAGTGCGGTTGAGTTTGGAGAATTTCAGTCCGCTGGGCTTCATGTGGCCGAGCAGCATTTGCCACACGGTGGGCACACCCGCAGCAAAAGTCACGCCTTCAGCTTCAATCAATTCATACACCGATTTGCCATCGAGTGCCGGGCCCGGAAACACCAGTTTGGCCCCGGTCATGGCCGCGCTGTAAGGAATCCCCCAAGCGTTGACGTGAAACATTGGCACCACGGGCAAAATAGAGTCACGGGCCGAAATGCACATCACATCGGGCAAGGCCGCTGCAAAAGCGTGCAAGATGGTGGAGCGGTGGCTATACAGCGCAGCTTTCGGGTTGCCAGTGGTGCCGCTGGTGTAACACATGCTGGAGGCCAAGTTCTCGTCCAGTTGTGGCCAGGTGTATTGCTCGGACTCCCCCGCAATCCATGCCTCGTAGCTCATCAGATTAGGAATGCCGGTGTCGGCGGGCAGTTTGTCAGCGTCACACAAAGCGATCCAGCGTTTGACGGTGGTGCATTTGGCATGGACCGCTTGCACGATCGGCAAGAAGGTCATGTCAAAGCACAGAATCTCGTCTTCGGCGTGGTTGGCGATCCAGACAATTTGTTCAGGATGCAAGCGGGGATTGACCGTGTGCAGAACGCGCCCGGAACCGCTCACGCCGAAATAAAGCTCCAAGTGGCGGTAGCCGTTCCAAGCCAAAGTAGCCACGCGATCGCCTTGCTGCAACTTCATGGCGTCCAAAGAGTTGGCCACGCGGTGCGATCGCTTGGCCACATCGGCCCAGGTGTAGCGGTGGATATCGCCTTCCACACGGCGCGAGACCACCTCGCCATCGCCGTGGTGGCGGGCGGCAAAATCGATCAAGGAGGAAATTTGCAAAGACTGCTGCTGCATCAAACCGAACATGGACAAGCGCTCCTGTATCACAAAATTGAAAAAACTGGGTCGTTTTTAACACGAGTTGGCCCCCTTCCCATCCCCTGCAGCCCTGGCTAAAGCCATGAACGGGCTGGGGCATTGACCCTCCATGGACAATAGAACCCATGTCCACTTTCAATCCACCCGACAGCGAAACGCTGGTTTGGCACAACCGTTTTGCAACTTTGGGCGAGGCTTTTTTCACCCGTCTGTCCCCTACCCCGCTGCCCGAGCCGTATTGGATCAGTCACAACCGCGCATTGCTGAACGAGCTCGGGTGGCCAATCCATGGACTCAGCACCCCTGATGCCTTGCTGGCTTTTAGCGGCTGCGCGATTCCAGAAGGTGCAGCGCCGTTGGCCAGTGTCTACAGCGGTCACCAATTTGGCCATTGGGCCGGTCAACTGGGCGATGGCCGGGCCCTATCGCTGGGCGATGTGGCGTCTGCCCTCGGCTTTCAAGAAATCCAACTCAAGGGCGCGGGCCCCACGCCCTATTCGCGTCGTGGCGATGGCCGGGCGGTGTTGCGCTCCAGCATCCGGGAGTTTTTGTGCAGCGAAGCCATGCACGGCTTGGGCATTGCCTCCACCCGTGCATTGTGTTTGACAGGCTCACCGCATCCCGTGTACCGCGAAGAAGTAGAAACCGCCGCCGTCGTGACCCGTGTGGCGCCCAGCTTTGTGCGCTTTGGTCATTTTGAGCATTTTGCAGCGGGTGAGCAGCACACCGAATTGCAAACCTTGGCCGATCACGTGATCCGTCACCACTTGCCTGAATGCACCCAGCGCGCAGCTGCTGGCGAACACCAAGGCAACATCTATGCTGTGTTGTTGCAAGTGAGCTGTGAGCGCACGGCCAAGATGGTGGCCCAATGGCAATCGGTGGGGTTTTGTCACGGCGTGATGAACACCGACAACATGAGCATTCTGGGGCTGACTTTGGATTACGGACCGTTTCAATTTTTGGACGGCTTCAATCCCCGCCACATTTGCAACCATACCGATACCCAGGGTCGTTACGCTTACCATCGCCAACCCCAAGTCGCCTTTTGGAACTTGCATTG
>CANFMK010000080.1 GCA_947448325.1 Comamonadaceae bacterium | reverse complement strand
TCTTGCGCCGTCAATGCGTGCGTTTGACTGGCCCCGGCCAGCAACATCAAACTCACAAGGGCGCGTCGCAGCCCTGTCTTCCATCGCTTCATCTTGATTTCCTGTCCTCAGCGCCAGGCCGCTCGCGGAGGTGTCTCTTTCAAAAAAAATGGGGAAGAAGCGCACGCCCCTTCCCCATGGACGTTCAAGCGATCTTACTTCTTGACCGGCTCGTCAGGCTTGACGTCGTTGCCAGGAATGTAAGGGCTCCATGGCTTGGCTTTGACCGGGCCAGGCGTCTTCCACACCACGTTGAACTGGCCATCGGCCTTGATCTCGCCAATGAACACCGACTTGTGCAGGTGGTGGTTTTTCTCATCCATTTTGGATGTGATGCCGCTCGGTGCCTTGAAGGTTTGACCGGCCATGGCAGCGATGACTTTGTCCACATCGGTGGTCTTGGCTTTCTCCACCGCTTGCTTCCACATATTGATGCCGATGTAAGTCGCTTCCATCGGGTCGTTGGTCAAAGGCTTGTCTTTGTGACCGGCGATGCCCTTGGCTTTGGCGTAGGCAGACCACTTCTTGATGAACTCGTCGTTGGCGGGGTTCTTGATGGACTGGAAGTAGTTCCATGCCGCCAAGTGACCGACCAAAGGCTTGGTGTCCACGCCGCGCAACTCTTCTTCACCCACCGAGAAAGCCACCACAGGCACGTCTTTGGCCTTCAAGCCCGCATTGCCCAATTCTTTGTAGAAAGGCACGTTGGAGTCACCGTTGATGGTGGAGACCACAGCGGTCTTGCCACCGGCGGAGAATTTCTTGATGTCAGCCACGATGGTTTGGTAATCGGAGTGGCCAAACGGTGTGTATTTCTCATCGATGTCAGACTCTTTCACGCCTTTGCTGATCAGGTAAGCGCGCAAGATTTTGTTGGTGGTTCGGGGATAGACATAGTCGGTACCCAGCAAGACCCAGCGCTTGGCTGCGCCGCCGTCTTTGCTCATCAAATAATCCACCGCAGGGATGGCTTGTTGGTTAGGGGCGGCACCGGTGTAGAACACGTTTTTGGACAGCTCTTCGCCTTCGTACTGCACAGGGTAGAACAGCAAGCCGTTCATTTCTTCGACCACCGGCAACACCGATTTACGCGACACCGAAGTCCAGCAACCGAAGATCACCGAGACTTTGTCCTGACCCAAGAGCTGCTTGGTTTTTTCAGCGAACAAAGGCCAGTTGGACGCGGGGTCCACCACCACAGGCTCCAATTTTTTACCGAGCAAGCCGCCCTTGGCGTTGATCTCGTCAATCGCCATCAACACAGTGTCTTTCAACACGGTTTCAGAAATGGCCATGGTGCCAGACAGGCTGTGCAAGATACCGACCTTGATCGTATCTGCGGCATGCGCTTGCAAAGAGAACGACAGGGTGCCAGCGGCCATTGCGCTTGCCAATGCCAGGGCTTTCAGGTTGCCACGACGATTCATCATGAGATCACTCCAGTTGAAAAAGGGTTTAGGAAGCGAAGACCAGCCACGCTGTATTTCCTTTTGCAAGGGCTGTGCCAACCCGTTTTTATCCCCCCAGCGCAGCCCTTCTCCCCCTAGAATTCACAGATGCAACTAATATATGCGCGGCTGACGGAGCCGAGCCGAAAAGAAATCCACAAATTCACCAAATTGGCGCATTGACCTTCTAAACCACTTAAAACGCACCAAAATAAACACACCCGACGCCGCGTCCGCGCTACACAACAGGGCATACAAGTTGCAAGCGACACAGGCATTCATTGAAACCTTCACACCCCGCACCAATATGGAACTCACCCCTCGCGAAAAAGACAAGCTCTTGATCTTCACAGCCGCTTTGCTGGCTGAGCGGCGCAAAGCGCGCGGGCTCAAACTCAACTACCCCGAAGCCATGGCCTTCATCAGTGCCGCCGTGATGGAAGGCGCGCGCGATGGCAAAACCGTGGCGCAGCTGATGAGTGAGGGGCGTACCCTGCTGACCCGTGCCGATGTGATGGACGGGATTGCCGAGATGATTCCGGACATCCAGGTGGAAGCCACCTTTCCCGACGGCACCAAATTGGTGACCGTGCACCAACCCATTGTTTGAACTCAAGGTCGAGGCCCTCATGATTCCTGGAGAACTCCTGATCGACGACGGTGAGCACACGCTCAATCCGGGTCGCCGAAGCATCACCTTGGTGGTGCAAAACACCGCATCGCGTCCGATCCAAGTCGGCTCGCACTACCACTTTGCAGAAACCAATGCGGCCCTGGGCTTTGACCGCTCGGCTGCGCGCGGCATGCGTCTGAACATCGCCGCCGGCACCGCAGTGCGCTTTGAACCGGGCCAGCAGCGCACGGTGGAACTGGTGGACTACGCTGGCGATCGCCAGGTGTATGGCTTTCGCGGTCTGGTCAACGGCGCGGTAGATGCAACGCCGAGCACCCCCCAAGGAGGTGCATGATGGCCACCATTGGTAAACGCGCCTACGCCGAAATGTTCGGCCCCACCGTGGGCGACCGGGTGCGCCTGGCCGACACCGACTTGATTGTGCAAGTCGAGCACGATCTGACGCTGCGCGCTGGCGGCTACGGCGAAGAGGCCAAGTTCGGCGGCGGCAAAACAATTCGCGACGGCATGTCGCAGTCGCAGCGAACCCGCCAAGAAGGTGCGGTGGACACGGTGCTGACCAACGCGCTGATCATTGACCACACGGGCATCATCAAAGCCGATATTGGCCTCAAGGACGGGCGCATTGCGGCCATTGGCAAATCGGGCAATCCCGACACACAACCGGGCGTAGACATCATCATTGGCCCGGGCACCGAGGTCATCAGCTGCGAGGGCAATATCGTCACCGCCGGCGGGATCGACTCGCACATTCACTTTATTTGCCCGCAGCAGATCGAAGAAGCCTTGGCTTCGGGCATCACCACCATGCTGGGCGGTGGCACAGGCCCGGCCACTGGCACCTTTGCCACCACCTGCACGCCAGGGCCTTGGCACATCGAGCGCATGCTGCAAGCGGCCGATGCCTTTCCCATGAACCTGGGCTTTTTAGGCAAAGGCAATGCCGCCCTGCCCGGCGCGCTGCATGAGCAAATCAACGCCGGCGTGATTGGCCTGAAACTGCACGAAGACTGGGGCACGACCCCTGCGGCCATCAGCAACTGTTTGGACGTGGCCGAGGCCACAGACACGCAGGTGGCGATCCACTCCGACACCCTGAACGAGAGCGGTTTTGTCGAAGACACGATTGCGGCCACGAAAGGCCGCAGCCTGTGCGCTTTTCACACCGAAGGCGCGGGCGGCGGTCATGCCCCCGACATTTTGCGCGTGGTGGGCGAGGCGAACTTTTTGCCCAGCTCCACCAACCCCACCATGCCTTACACCCACAACACGCTGGACGAACATGTGGACATGCTGATGGTGTGCCACCACTTGGACGCCTCGATTGCGGAGGATTTGGCGTTTGCCGAAAGCCGCATTCGCAAAGAAACCATTGCGGCCGAAGATGTGTTGCACGACTTGGGCGCCATCAGCATGATGAGCAGCGACAGCCAGGCCATGGGCCGTGTGGGCGAGGTGATCATGCGCACCTGGCAAGCGGCGCACAAAATGAAGGTGCAGCGCGGCAGCCTTCCCGAAGACAACAGTCGCAACGACAACTTCCGTGTCAAACGCTACATCGCCAAGTACACCATCAATCCGGCCATTGCGCACGGCATGAGCCACGAAGTCGGCAGCATCGAGGTGGGCAAGTGGGCCGATATCGTGATCTGGAAACCGGCTTTCTTTGGCGTGAAACCTGCATTGATATTGAAGGGTGGTTCCATTGCCATGGCCGCCATGGGCGACCCCAACGCGTCGATTCCCACACCCCAACCGGTGCACTACCGGCCCATGTTTGGCAGCTACGGCGGCGCGCTGGCCAAAGGCTCACTGACCTTTGTTTCGCAAGCCGGTTTAGCAGCCGGCATCGGTGAGCGATTCGGTTTGTCCAAAACCCTGGCTGCAGTTAAAAATGTGCGCGGCATCACCAAAAAGAACATGGTCCACAATCACTACCTGCCGCGCATGGAGGTGGACGCGCAAACCTACGCCGTGCGAGCCGATGGACAGTTGCTCACTTGCGAAGCGGCCACCCATTTGCCCATGACCCAACGCTACTTTTTATTCTGATGCTGCAAACTGCCAAATTGATTCCCCAAGGCCAGGGGCTGGCCTCGGTGCTCGTCAAGCGCGCCGCCACGGTCACCCTGGACTGGGACTTGCGCCAAAAAAGCCGCTTTGAAGCCACCGACTCACTGGGTCGCAGCCTGGGCGTTTTTCTGCCGCGTGGCTCTGTGGTGCGTGGCGGCGATGTGTTGGTCGCCGAAGACGGCTCGCTGATCCGCGTGCAAGCAGCCCCCCAAACCGTGTTGCGGATCACCACCTGCACGGCGCATGGCTCGCCCTTTGACTTGACCCGTGCGGCCTACCACCTGGGCAACCGGCACGTGCCGATCGAGCTGCGCCCTGACTATTTGCAAATCGAGCCCGACCATGTGCTGGCTGAGATGCTGCGCGCCATGCACCTGATCGTGAACACGGTCGATGCGCCCTTTGAGCCAGAGTCCGGTGCCTACGCCAGCCACGGCGGATATGCACATGGTCATGCACATGACCATGCCCAAGCACATGCCCATGCCGAACCGCATGTGCACGGCCCAGACTGCAAGCATGATCACGATCACGATCACGATCATGGGCACGCGCACGGCCACGGTCCGCATGCACACTGACATCAGCAGTTTGCTGCAGCTGATCTGGCTGGCCTCGCCGGCCTTGCCGATCGGTGGTTTCTCGTATTCCGAAGGCTTGGAATCGGCGATTGAACATGGCTGGGTGCACGACGAAGCCAGCGCGGCCGACTGGCTGGCCGACCAACTGCACCTGTCGCAAGCGCGTGGCGACATGGCCGTGGTGGCGCAGGCTTTGAGCGCCTGGACCCAACATGACACGCACGAGGGGACTGCGCGTTTGCATGAACTCAACACCTGGGTGCTGACAACGCGCGAGAGTTTCGAGATGCGCTTGCAAACCGAACAAATGGGCCGCTCCCTGCTTGACTGGCTGCGCAACCAAGGCACGGCCCCAGCCAGCGCCTTGACCCTGTGCACCCAACTGCCCCCCACCTACCCGCTGGTCATGGCCCTGGCTCTGTCTTTGGCCAAAGCCCCTGCCGATCAGGCTCTGCAAGCCTTTGCCTTTGGCTGGGCGGAAAACATGACGCAAGCGGCGATCAAATCGGTGCCCTTGGGGCAAAGTTCAGGGCAACGCATTTTGGCGCGCCTTGCCCAAGAAATACCGCAAGCCGTGGCCCACGCCATGCAATTGCCGAATGATGAACGGCAAGCGTTTTGCCCCATGCTGGCGATCGCCTCGGCGCGCCACGAAACCCAGTACTCGCGTTTATTCAGATCCTGACCCCACGAGCAAAGATCCATGAGCACATTGCACCACATCGCCCACCGCACCAAAACCTTGCCCCCCTTGCGCGTGGGCATTGGTGGGCCGGTCGGCTCCGGCAAAACAACGCTGCTGGAGATGCTGTGCAAAACCATGCGCGAGCGCTGGGACCTGGTGGCCATCACCAACGACATCTACACCAAAGAAGATCAACGCTTGTTGACGGTGAGCGGGGCCTTAGAGGCCGAACGCATCATGGGTGTGGAAACCGGCGGTTGCCCCCATACCGCGATCCGCGAAGACGCCTCCATCAACCTCGAAGCCATTGACCGCATGCTGGACAAATTTCCGAACGCCGACATCGTCTTCATCGAAAGCGGTGGCGACAACCTGGCCGCCACCTTCAGCCCTGAATTGTCGGACTTGACGATCTATGTGATCGACGTGGCCGCAGGCGAAAAAATACCGCGCAAAGGTGGCCCCGGCATCACCAAAAGTGATTTGTTTGTGATCAACAAAACCGATCTAGCGCCCTACGTGGGCGCCGACCTGGGCGTCATGGAAGTGGACACGCGGCGCATGCGCACCAACGCCCAAGGCCTCAAACCCTTTGTCATGACCAATCTCAAGACGCAAAGTGGTTTGCAAGAAGTGATCGACTTCATTGAAACCCGGGGCATGCTGCGCCGCGCTTGAGCTTGGCGCATGCGGCGGGCAGTTTCAGTGCTCAGGCCGACACCATGCCCATCAAACGCTGGCGAATAATCGCCTCCGCCTCGCTCATGATGCGATCAATCAAGTCTTTGACGGTGGGCACATCGTGGATCAAACCGGCCACCATGCCGCAAGACCAAGCGCCTGCTTCCATATCGCCGTTTTGCATGATGCGCGGGTAAACGCCAGCCACTTCGTCGATGATGTCTTCGAACTTCAGGTTGGCCCCAAGGGTGCGCTCTTTCTCCAACAAACGGTCTACCGCCTGATTGCGCAACACGCGCTCGGTGTTGCGCAAAGGGCGCATCACCAAACGGGTGTCCAACTCACTGGCCGCCACAATCGCTTGCTTGACGTTCTCGTGCACCGGCGCCTCTTGCGTCGCAATGAAACGCGTGCCCATGTTGATGCCTTGCGCCCCCAGCGCCAACGCGGCCACAAGAGATCTGCCATCGGCCATGCCGCCCGAAGCCACGAAAGGGATTTTCAATTCGTCGGCCGCACGCGGCAGCAAGATGAAGTTTGGGATATCGTCCTCACCGGGGTGACCGCCGCATTCAAAACCATCCACACTCACCGCGTCACAGCCAATGGCCTCGGCTTTGAGGGCGTGCCGCACCGATGTGCATTTGTGAATCACTTTGATGCCTGCTGCATGCAAAGCAGGCAGGTATTTTTGCGGGTTATTGCCTGCGGTTTCCACTGCCTTGATGCCGCCGTCAATGATCGCCTGGATGTAGCCAGGGTAGTCTGGTGAGCTGACCGTCGGCAAGAAGGTGAGGTTCACACCAATCGGTTTGTCGGTCATGTCGCGGCAGCGGCGAATCTCTTGGGCCAGCGCCTCGGGGCTGCGCTGCGTCAAGCCGGTGATGATGCCCAAGCCGCCTGCATTGGAGACGGCAGCGGCCAACTCGGCAAAGCCCACATAGTGCATACCGCCCTGAATGATGGGGTGTTGAATACCAAACAGCTCTGTGATTTGCGTTTTCATGGTGAATCCGTTTTGCTTGAAATGTGAGAGAAGTGCTCGGCCTCAGGCCTTGAGCGCCGCTTTGACCTGTTCGATGCGGTCCTGCCCCCAAAACATCTCGTCACCGACAAAGAAAGTCGGCGCACCAAACACCCCACGTTCGACGGCGCGCAGGGTCACTGCTTTGAGTTGGTCCTTGGTGGCTTGCTCATTGGCCATGGCCAGCAGCTCGACTGGATCGAGTCCGGCACGGGTCAAGACTTCGGCAACGATGGCCGGATCGTTCAAATTGAGTGAGTCCACCCAAATGGCTTGGAATACCGCGTCCATATAGGTCTGCATGCGCGGGTCGTTCTTCATTTGCAAGGCCGTGACCACACGCATGAGCGTGGTGGTGATGATCGGGAAATGGGGGTTCATGTTCAGCGGCACACCATAGGCATCGGCATAGCGCTTGAAGTCCACATACACATAACGCCCTTTGGCGGGCACGGTCATGGGCGAAGAATTGCCCGTGGCCTGAAACACACCGCCGAGCAGCATGGGCAGCAAGTTGGCTGTGGCGCCTGTGTCGGCACAAATTTTCGGCAACTGCGTGTGCGCCAAATAGGTGGCCAAACTGCCAAAGTCGAAGTAGTAGTCAAACGATGTGTGCATGCTTGTCTCCGGGTGATTCAAAAATTTTCCATGTAAGGGCGCAAATCCAGCTCATGCGTCCAGGCGTCACGGGGTTGCAGGTGCAGCATCCAATACGCATCGGCAATGTGATCGGGGTTGAGAATACCGCCCTCGTCTTTCAGCGCGTAGCGCTGCGGAAACTGGGTGCGAATGAACTCGGTGTCGATCGCGCCGTCGATGATGGTGTGCGCCACATGCACACCCATCGGCCCCAACTCGCGGGCCATGCTTTGCGCCAATGCACGCAACGCCATTTTGCCGCCTGAAAAGCCCGCAAAATTCGCGCTGCCGCGCAGCGACGCTGTAGCGCCTGTGAAGATGATCGTGCCCTTGTGCGAGCGGCCTTGCGTGGCCGACTCGGGCCGTGCCACCATGCGTTTGGCCACTTCTCGGCCCGTCAAAAAGCCCGCCAAGCACGCCATCTCCCACATCTTGGTGTAGCGCCGCGCAGTTTCAGTCAAGATGCTGTTGGGTGAGTTGGCGCCGATGTTGAAAACCATCACTTCGATCGGACCGATCGAGGATTCGATCTCCTCCACCAAGGCGATCACCTCGTCTTCTTTGCGTGCATCCGAGCCAAAACCATGGGCCACGCCACCGGCCGCGCGAATCTCCGTCAACAAGGGCGCGAGCTTGTCTAAGCTTCGACGCGTGGCGCACACGGTGTAACCCTCGCGCGCAAACCGCTTGGCAACAGCGCCGCCAGTGGCGTCACCCGCACCAATGACCAAACAGACTTTGGGGTTGGACATGAAGAAGCCTCACTCGACGCGGAAGGTCAGTCCCGCATGCGTTTGCAGGCTGTCGATCAGTTTTTGCCCCATGGCCGAAGCCGGTGTCCAAATGCCACCGCTCGTGTCTGCAGCATCGTTGAGCAAGCAAATGGCGGCCTCGGAAATCATTTTGGAAGTGCTGCCATAGCCTGGGTCGCGGTCGCCTTGCACGCTCACACTGCAACTGTCACCCGCTGCGTTATGGCCAATGAACAGCACGTCGTAGGAGCCAGCTTCGCGCTCAGCGCGGGAAGGACCCTCCCCAGGTTGGAGAACGTCAGCACCACTCATGCTTTTGTCGGCGGCAATAGCCTGTGCCACCGCTTGCCCTTTGTCACCCGGACCGGTCACGATCATTTCGTCATAGACAAAATCAGCCCCCCAAGCCTGTTTCAATAAAAAATTGGAACGATGCACATTGCGGGTGTTGATGGTCGCCATCACAAACGGTGCGACCCACACACCCATGACCTCATCCACCATCGGCTTGTGGCCGGTGGGCTGTGCAGGACCGGTGAAACCCGGGGTCAATGAAAACGGATTTTTCAACAAATCCAACACGCCCGGTTGTGTGGCTGCCGCCGCCATGGTGGCTTTGAAGCTGGCCGCTGTGCCGCCTGAGAAAGTGCCCTTCATTTTGCGCACACGTCCCCGTACGCGGGACGCCGCAGTGCCAAAGCGCTGACGCATTTCGTCTTGTAACTTGAGCACACCCAAATCAAACGGGATCGAGTCAAATCCGCAAGAAAACACGATGCGCGCGCCGCTGGCCTTGGCCGCAGCATGGTGGGCGTCAATCATCTGGCGCATCCAAGCCGGCTCGCCGCACAAATCGACATAATCGACACCCGCCTGCGCGCAGGCTTGCACCAACTCACTGCCGTACAGCTGGTAAGGCCCGACGGTGGTCAACACCAATCGGGTGCGGGCCATCAAAGCATTCAGGCTGGCCGCATCGTGGCTGTCAATCACCACCAAGGGAGTGTCCAAGGGCGCGCCGACCTCATCGCGCACCGCCGCTAATTTGTCGGCACTGCGCCCACCCATCGCCCAGCGCAGGCCGGTGTCTTTGCGCGTCAGCAAATACTCGATCACCAAACGCCCCGTAAAACCGGAGGCGCCGTGCACCACGATGTCAAATTCTTTAGCGTTGTTGTGCGCCATGGCTCATCGTCCTGTGTTCAAAAACCCATCCTAGCATTGACCATTTTGCGGGCCAGTCACCTGTGGCAACTCACCTTCATTCCACCAAAGCCACCGCCTGATCGACAAATTGGTAGACCTCGGCTGCGGTCACACCGTTCGGGCCCTTGTCGGTTTTGTTGCGAAACTGCCCCACCCGCACCACCACCAATTGTTTGGAGGGCACCACAATCACGTATTGGCCCTGGTGACCTTGCATGAAATAAAAGGGGTGCTTGTATTGCCAGTCCATCCACAGAGAATGGCCGTAAAAATGCGTTAAATCGGGCTTGCGGATGCGCTCGATGAAACTTTTGTCGATCAATGACTTGCCCTGCCATTGCCCGTCTTGCAGCAGCAATTGACCCAATTTGGCATAGTCGCGCGCCGTGGCAAAAATGCAGCAATAGGTCCGCTCCATGCCGCCCTCTGCCTCGGGTCGGTCCAAGGTGTAGATCGCATCACGCTGCATGCCCAGCGGTTGCCACAGGCTGCGTGACAAGTGCGCGCTGATGGTCAAACCCGGCTCTTTGGCGGCCAAAGCACGTTTCAAAAAAACACCCAGCAATTGGGTCGAACCGCTGCTGTATTCGTAAGCGCTGCCAGGGGCGCGTTCAAAACCTTGGCGCAGCACACGGCTTTGGGCATCCCGTCCGTAATACAGTTCGGTGGTCACGTTCAAAGGCAAGTAATAGTTTTCAGTCCAATCGTGCCCAGACTTCATGGCCGATAACTGCGCCACCGTGGCTTGGCGCCCCCAGCTATCGGAGGCGTATTCGGGCAGCTGTTCGGTGAGGGGGGCGTCAAAGCTGGAGATCAAACCCTGCTGCACCGCCATACCGACTTGCAAGGTGGTGATGGTTTTGGCCATCGAAAAAGAATTGGTTCGGCTACTCTGGTCATACGGCGCGAAATACTGCTCATGGACCAAAGCACCTTGATGCGCCACCACAAAGGCGGCCGTGCCGTGCTGTTTCAAATAAGCCAGCAAAGCCGGATTCAAAGGCTTTTGATTCCATCGGGCATCGACAGCCCATGGCTGTGCAGGACCCGCCGCAATCGTGCGCTGTGCAAAATGATCAGCGTCGTCAATGTGCGCCGTGGTATGGCCTTGCAGGTAAGTGGCTGACAAGGCGCGCCAGAAATAGCCGTGGCCGGACAGTTGAATGGCCGCAGCCAGCACAACAAAAGCCATCAACAGCCATGCCAGTAGCCTGCGAAATTTGGGAACCTGTGTGCGCATGCAAGGTCTCTTTGTGAAATGGAGTCAGCCTTCATTGTGATCGACAAACCCCGGTTACAATCACCCCCGCAGGAAGCGTGGCAGAGTGGTCGATTGCAACGGTCTTGAAAACCGTCGACTCGCAAGGGTCCGTGAGTTCGAATCTCACCGCTTCCGCCACTTTTTTCAAAACGCCTCCTTGGAGGCGTTTTTTCTTGTCCCCATGGCATTGACGGGCGACATCCCTGGTTAGGTTAGGCTTGTGGACATTCAACGCCATGGCACTCTCATGACCGACACCCTCCAAACCCTTCCCAAAGTCGCCTTGTCTTCGGATGACGCCCATCAACTCGAATTGCTGCGTGCGCATCGCCGAGCGCATCGACAAAAAAAATTACCCAAAGCGCAGGCCCTGCCTGAGCCCATAGAGGTTGTTGAGCTGACGCGTGGTCAAAAAATGGCCGACCTGGTGGCGGCCACCATGGGCTCTTGGCGCTTCATCATGGTGCAAAGCGTGGCCATTGGGATTTGGATCACTTTCAATGTGGTGACGGGTGTGGGGACATGGGACCCTTACCCCTTTATTTTGCTCAATTTGCTGTTGTCGTTCCAAGCCGCCTACACCGCGCCCGCCATCATGATGAGTCAAAATCGCCAATCCGAATTGGACCGACGTCATGCGCAAAATGACTACGAAATCAATGTCAAAGCCGAATTGGAAATCGAGTTGTTGCACGAAAAAATCGACATCTTGAAAGAGCAAGAATTACTGGCCCTGACCCAAGCGGTGAAAGATTTGACCGCCCAAGTGCAAGCCTTGTCCCAACGCGCATCTTCCTGAATTGAACCCTCTACAGAGCCCGTGGATGGTGCACCAGTGTTCGCTAACCCACTGACTGGTGAAGATTTTTCGTTTTGAATAGGCACTGAAATGCTTTGCGCATTCATTGACCCATCTACAACAGAAAGAGCTTCATGTTCAACTCCCCATCGTCTGCATCGATGAAAACATTGGTCGATGAGATCAAGCGCCGCACCCTGCAAGATGCTGGTTTGACTGAGGGCACAGATCCTCAGTCGATCAGCGCAGAATGCGGCCGCGCGGATCACCTGGAGCTTTACAGGGACAAGTGCGGTGAGCAACCCCTCTCACGACGTCCAGTTTGAGGCGCTTTCAATGACCCATCCCTTGGTTTACATGCTCGCTCATCGCCCGCAAATGCTGGTGGTGCATGCGCAGGCCTATGCCGATCTGCTCAGTGCAGACGCCTCGCTGGCTCTGCGGCAAGCCAAACTCAAAGCGCTGCTCGGCCTGCTGACCCTGTGCATGACCGTGGTGGCCATGGTGCTGACAGGTGTGGCGTTCATGTTGTGGGGCGTCTTGCCGGCGATCCCTATGGAATGGCCCTGGGTACTGCTGACCGCCCCCGGGGTCAGCTGGGCCATGGCCATGGCCTTGGCTTGGGCGACCTACCGCACCCCTGTCAGCCACGCTTTGTCAGAAATCAAACGCCAAGTTTATGCCGACATGGCCCTGTGCAAGGAACTGAGGGTGGCATGAGTCATCCGCAGGAAAACCACCTCACACCGTTGCAACGCTTGCAAGCATCGCGCGCTCACATGCGCGCCTTTCTCTTGGAAGCCCAAACCCACCCCGAGTCGGTCTTCCAGACCCTTTTGAAGCCATTAGCGGCCGAGCATCCCATAGGGTTGAGCGTCCTGTCAGCGCTGCTGGGCGCTGTGGCGGTGTCGATCAAGCCCTGGCGCTGGAAAGCCTTATCTGCCTCATGGATCGCCTGGGGCAGCTTGGCTGTGACGGCTTGGTTGAAAAACCGTTCC
>CANFMK010000079.1 GCA_947448325.1 Comamonadaceae bacterium | reverse complement strand
GGGCGCAGCAAAGGCGCGATGCTGACGCACGGCAATATGCTGAGCAATGCGGTGATGCTCAAAGACTATTGGGGTTGGCAAAAAGGCGATGTGCTGATCCATGCCTTGCCCATCTTCCACGTGCATGGTTTGTTTGTGGCGATTCATGGCGCTTTGATCAACGGCAGCAAAATGATTTGGCTATCCAAGTTCGACCCCAAACTGGTGATCGCCAAAATGAGCCAAGCCACGGTGTTCATGGGGGTGCCGACCTTGTATGTGCGCATGCTGGCCGAGCCTGCTTTGACTCGTGAAGCGGCCAAGCACATGCGTTTGTTCATTGCCGGGTCCGCGCCGCTGCTGATTGAGACTTTCAACGAGTGGATTGAGCGCACAGGGCAGACGATTTTGGAGCGTTACGGCATGAGCGAGACGGTGATGTTGACTTCCAACCCCTACGCCGCCGATGCGCGCTACAGCAAGCAAACCGAGCGCCGTGGCGGTACGGTGGGCTTTCCCTTGCCGGGTGTGAGCTTGCGCGTCTTGAACGACGAAGGGCAGGGCGTGCCAGTGGGCGAGATCGGCGGCATCCAAGTTAAAGGGCCTAATGTCTTCAAAGGTTACTGGCGTATGCCCGAAAAAACCCAAGAAGAATTCACCGCCGATGGTTTCTTTAAAACCGGTGACGTGGGCAAGGTGGACGCACGCGGCTATGTGACCATTGTGGGTCGCAGCAAAGACCTGATCATCAGTGGCGGCTACAACGTGTACCCGGCTGAGATTGAGGGCTACATCAACGACATGCCGGGCGTGGCCGAAAGTGCGGTGGTGGGCGTGCCGCACCCTGATTTCGGAGAGGTTGGGGTGGCGGTGGTGATCGCCAAAACCGGCGCCATTTTGGATGCTGACAAGATCATTGCCGGCCTGAAGTCGCAACTGGCCAACTTCAAAATCCCTAAACGCTGCTATCTGGTGGCCGAGTTACCCCGCAACACCATGAGCAAGGTGCAAAAGAACTTGCTGAGGGACCAGTACAAGGGTTTGTTTGTGGGTTGATTTGAGGGTTTAACAGCAAAGGCCTGAACCGCTCTCGCAGTTCAGGCCTTTGCTTTGAAGGGCTGATTCGGCGCTTCAGCGCAACACCAACACCGGAATGTGCGAGTGGGTCAGCACCTGCTGGGTTTCGCTGCCCAGCAACAAACGCTTGATGCCTTTGCGGCCGTGGGAGGCCATGACGATCAGGTCGGCATTTTGTTTTTTGGCGGCAGCGATGATGGCGTCAGACACCACGTCGGACTTGGCGGTGATGCCCTTGGCGGCCACATTTTTGCTTTTGGCCGATTTCACCACCGCATCCACGGCCGCTTGGGCGGTGTCCGTCCATTGCTTTTCCACACGGGTGACGTCTTGCACCGACAAGGGAATGCTGCCTTCGAAATAGGCTTGGGGGTAGCGGGGGACCACTTTGAGTGCAATCAATTCCGCGCCGCAGGCCGCAGCCAAGCCGATCGCGCTGGTCACTGCTTTTTTCGACAGGGTAGAACCATCGGTGGCCACCAAAATACGTTTGTACATTTCAATCTCCTATTGACGTTAGAACAAGCTTCAGAATACGCCTGTGTCGCTGGACTGACTTGACTTAGGTCAAGCTCTTGCGATCTGTTTTGTTTTATCGTTGCACCCTATGTCGTCTTCTATCGCCGCGCCCCTGTCTTTGCTGGACGACCCGCAAGAGTGGTCGGCTTTCAGCCAGTCTTTGGACAGTCGGCCCCATGTCTGGCAGTCCAATGTGGTGTTTGAAGGCATGCACTGCGCGGCCTGCGCCATCCACATCGAAGATGCCTTGCGTGCGGTGCCTGGCGTAGCCTCGGTGCAGGTCAGTGCCGCCAGCCACCGGGGCTTGATCGAATGGACCGACGCGCAAACCCGCCCCTCGCAATGGATGGCAGCCGCCGAAAAAGCCGGATACCGGGTGGTGCCTGCCAACGACGGGGCGGCCCACACGCAGCGCCGCTTGCAAGCGCGTCAACTGCTGTGGCGTTGGGGCGTGGCGGGGCTGTGCATGATGCAGGTCATGATGTACGCCACGCCGTCCTATTTGGCGCAGCCAGGTGACATCACGCCCGAGATGATTCAGCTGTTGCGCTGGGCCTCATGGGTGCTGTCTTTGCCGGTGATGCTGTTCTCGTGTGTGCCGTTTTTTGCCAATGCCTGGCGAGACCTCAAACTGCGCCAAGTCAGCATGGATTTGCCCGTGGCCTTGGGCATGGCCGTGACTTTTGCCGTGAGTTCTTTGGGCACCTTTGAGCCCACAGGCACTTTCGGCGGCGAGGTTTATTTCGACTCGCTGACCATGTTTGTGTTTTTCTTGTTGTCGGGCCGCTGGTTGGAGCTGCGCTTGCGCAACCGCACCGCCGGCGCGCTGGAAGCTGTGATGAATCGCCTGCCTGACAGCGTGCGCAGGCAAACGGCCAACGGCGATTGGGAGCGCATTTCGATTCGCCGCTTGGCGGTGGGGGATGTGCTGGAAATCTTGCCGGGCGAGGCCATTGCTGCCGATGGCCAGGTGTTGCAAGGTCAATCACAAGTGGACGAAGCCTTGCTCACCGGCGAGTCCCGGCCATTGTCGCGCGGCGTGGGCAGCGCTGTGATTGCAGGCAGCCACAACCTCTCCGCCGTGATCCACATTCGAGTCACGCAAGTCGGCGCAGCCACGCGTTTCGCGCAAATTGTGAGTTTGATGGAGAGCGCCTCGGTCAGCAAACCTGACATCGCCCTGGTGGCCGACCGCTGGGCCAAACCGTTTTTGCTGGGCGTGCTGTTGGCTTCAGCCGGCGCGGCGGTTTACTGGTGGCCCACCAGCCCTGCGCACGCACTCATGGTGGCGGTGGCTGTGTTAGTGGTCACCTGTCCCTGCGCTTTGTCTTTGGCCACCCCTGCAGCCATGCTCGCCACGGCCGGTGCCATGGCGCGCAGCGGTGTGTTGGTGCGAAGGCTGCAAGGCTTGCAGGCGCTGGCCTCAGTAGACACGGTGGTGTTTGACAAAACCGGCACCTTGACCCGCGACGCTTTTGCCTTGGCCAGCGTTCAGACTCGCGCCGGTGTGAGCCGGTTTCAGGCTTTGTCATGGGCTGGGGCTTTGGCTCAACATTCGCTGCACCCGGTTTCTCGCGCCTTGTGGTCGGCGGCGCGCCACGAGGCCGGACAGCTTGACGCCTTGCCCGCCTTGGAAGCCCTGCAGGTGATCGACCTGCAAGAGCGGCCAGGGCAGGGCGTGCTGGCGCATTGGCCGCACAACCCAGCCATTACCGATGTTCCCAAAGGCTGGGTGCGTTTAGGTTCGGCTGCTTTTTGCGACGTGGTTCCGGATGCGGAGCAAGTTTTACAAGCCGTGTTGGCGGATGAAGACGGATGGTTGGCCACTTTCCGTTTCCAAGAAGATATTCGAGACGATGCGCTCGCAACCGTCCAGGCATTGCAAGGCCTGGGCTTGAAGGTGATGTTGTTGTCCGGTGACAGCGACAGCGCTGTGCAAAAAGTGGCGCAAACCCTGGGTATCAGCAATGCGCGCGGGGGCTGCAGCCCCCAGGACAAATTGGCAGCCATGCAAATGCTGCAAGCGCAGGGCCATCAAGTCGCCATGGTGGGCGATGGGTTGAACGATGGCCCGGTTTTGGCGGGTGCCCATGTGTCGTTTGCCCTCGGCCAGGCCGTGCCCTTGGCCCAGTCCAAGGCCGACTTTGTGCTCTTGGGCGCTCAGTTGGGGGTCTTGGTGCCGGTCTGGGCGCGCAGCCGCCAGACGCTGCGGGTGGTTCGTCAGAATTTGGCATGGGCTGCGCTGTACAACGCGGCCTGCGTGCCCCTGGCCTTGATGGGCTGGTTACCCGCCTGGCTGGCGGGCTTGGGCATGGCCTTCAGCTCGCTGTGGGTGGTGCTCAATGCCTTGCGCTTATCGCGCAATTTAGAACTTTGAACGGTGCCCCATGGATATTTTGTATTTGTTGATTCCTTTGTCGGTGGCGCTGGTGTTTGCCATCTTGGCCGGCCTGTGGTGGGCCATCCATCGGGGTCAGTTTGAAGACATTGAGGCGGAAGGCGAGCGAATCTTACGTGGCGATTGACCTAAGTCAAATGTCAGTTTGTGTAAGTCGGCCATACTCAAAACGAATTTTTTAGAAGAGGTGAAAATGAAATTTGCCAATGCGCAAGCCACTGTCTACAACGACACCGTTGTTCGGCAGTTCGCCATCATGACGGTGGTGTGGGGCGTGGTGGGCATGTTGGTGGGGGTGATCATCGCCGCCCAGCTGACTTGGCCTGAATTGAACTTGGGTATTCCGTGGCTGAGCTACGGTCGCCTGCGACCTTTGCACACCAATGCGGTGATCTTCGCATTCGGGGGCTGTGGCTTGTTTGCCAGTGCGTATTACGTGGTGCAGCGCACCTGCAACGTGCGTTTGTTCGCCAGTTCATTGGCCTCGTTCACCTTTTGGGGTTGGCAGTTGGTCATCTTGTTGGCCGCCATTTCTTTGCCTTTGGGTTACACCAGCGGCAAAGAATATGCAGAGCTGGAGTGGCCGATTGACATTTTGATCACCCTGGTCTGGGTCAGTTTTGCAGTGGTCTTCTTTGGCACCTTGGGCACCCGCAAGGTGCGTCACATTTATGTAGCCAACTGGTTTTTTGGCGCTTTCATCATTGCGGTGGCCTTGCTCCACTTGGTCAACAGTGCGGCACTGCCTGTGGGCATGATGAAGTCTTACTCTGCCTATGCTGGCGTGCAAGACGCCATGGTGCAGTGGTGGTACGGCCACAACGCGGTGGGCTTTTTCCTCACGGCGGGCTTTCTGGGCATGATGTACTACTTCATTCCCAAACAAGCCGAGCGCCCTGTGTACTCGTACCGCTTGTCGATCGTGCACTTTTGGGCTTTGATCTTCACCTACATGTGGGCCGGCCCACACCACCTGCACTACACCGCATTACCGGACTGGACCCAGTCGGTGGGCATGGTGTTCTCTTTGATTTTGTTGGCACCCAGCTGGGGCGGCATGATCAACGGCGTCATGACCTTGTCGGGCGCCTGGCACAAACTGCGTGACGATCCGATCCTGCGCTTTTTGATCGTGTCTTTGTCTTTCTACGGCATGTCCACCTTCGAAGGTCCGATGATGTCCATCAAGACCGTCAACGCCTTGAGCCATTACACCGATTGGACCGTGGGCCACGTGCACTCCGGCGCTTTGGGTTGGGTGGGCTTGGTGACCATGGGTTCGATGTATTACCTGATTCCCCGTTTGTTTGGCAAAAAGCAGATGTACAGCGTCAAAGCGATTGAAATCCACTTTTGGGCAGCCACCATTGGCATCGTGATTTACATCGCGGCGATGTGGATTGCCGGTGTGATGCAAGGCCTGATGTGGCGCGCTGTGAACGCCGACGGTACTTTGACCTACACCTTTGTGGAGTCTGTCAAAGCCACTTTCCCGTTTTATGTGTTGCGCTTGGTCGGTGGTTTGCTGTACCTCAGCGGCATGGTGCTGATGCTCTGGAACACCTTGAAGACGGCCACCTCTGGCCGTGCCGTGGATGTCCAGATTCCCTCTCTCACCGCACACGCTTAAGGAGTGACCAGCATGTCAGATAAAAACACAACGGGCGGCGGTCTGTCCCACGAAAAGATCGAAACCAGCAACTTCTTGATGATTGTCCTGATCCTCTTGGTGTTGCTGTTCGGCGGCTTGGTGGAAATCGTGCCTTTGTTCTTCCAAAAATCCACCACCGAGCCGATTGCCGGCCTCAAGCCCTACACGGCTTTGCAAGTGGCGGGTCGCGACATTTATGTGCGTGAAGGTTGCTACAACTGCCACTCGCAGATGATCCGTCCTTTCCGGGCAGAGACCTTGCGTTATGGCCCTTACTCGGTGGCGGGCGAGTCGGTGTATGACCATCCCTTTCAATGGGGCAGCAAGCGCACAGGCCCTGACCTGGCCCGTGTCGGTGGCAAATACAGCGACGAATGGCATCGCATTCACCTGACCAATCCTCGCGATGTGGTGCCTGAATCCAATATGCCGGCTTATTCATGGCTTGAAAAGAACACCGTGGATGCAGACAGTTTGCCCGCCCACATGAAAGGCCTGCGCACTTTGGGCGCGCCTTACTCGGACGAGGAAATTGCCAAAGCCTCCGAAGAGGTCAAAGGCAAAACCGAGCTGGAAGCGGTGATCGCTTACCTGCAAGTGTTGGGCATTCACCGCAAATAAGGAGTTGGCATGGACATCAATACCCTGCGCGCCATCGTCACCGTGGTCACCTTTGTGGTGTTCATCGGCATCGTGACCTGGGCTTGGTCGCGTCGCAATCAAGCGGCGTTTGATGAAGCTGCCCAATTGCCCTTCCGCCAAGACGACTGAGGCCGTCCGCGATATGAACATAAAGGAATCGAAATGAGTGACTTCACAAGCAATTTCTGGTCGTTGTATGTGACCGGCATTGCGCTGGTCGGCATCTTTGCCTGCTTGCTGCTGCTGTGGTTCAGCGGCAAAGCCAAGGCCATGACTGCCAACGACAACACCACCGGCCACGTCTGGGACGGTGACCTGCGCGAAATGAACAACCCCCTGCCGCGCTGGTGGGTGGGCTTGTTCATCATCACCATCGTGTTCGCCTTGATTTACCTGGCTCTCTACCCTGGACTGGGCAGTTCCGCTGGTAAATTGGGCTGGACCTCGACCGGTCAATACGATGCTGAAGTGGCCAAGGGCAACAAAGAAGTCGAGCCTTTGTACGCCAAGTTCTCTGGCATGTCGCCACAAGAGGTGTCTAAGGACCCCCAAGCCATGGCCATTGGCGACCGCTTGTTCATGAACAACTGCGCCCAGTGCCACGGCTCTGACGCACGCGGCAGCAAAGGCTTTCCCAACCTGACCGATGCCGACTGGCTGCATGGTGGCACGCCCGAGAAGATCAAGGAAACTTTGAACTTGGGCCGAATCGGGCAGATGCCCCCGATGGCCGCAGCTGTCGGTTCACCTGAAGATGTGCGTAACGTGGCCCACTATGTGCTCAGCCTGTCGGGCAGCCCACATGACTCCTTGCGGGCATCCTTGGGTAAATCCAAGTTCGGTGCCTGCGCGGCTTGCCACGGCATGGACGGCAAAGGCAATCAAGCCTTGGGCGCGCCTAATTTGACCGACGACATCTGGTTGCACGGTTGGGGCGAGGCGGCGATCGTCAATATGGTCAATAACGGCAAGATCAATCAAATGCCTGCACAAGCTGGCAAACTGACCGAAGGTCAGATCCATGTTTTGGCCTCGTATGTCTGGGGCTTGTCGAACAAGGGCGACGCTGCGCCAGCACCTGTGGCCAAGTGACTTGAAGCGATTGTGAGATTGAGTCTGGTTTGAAAAACGCTTCTGAATTGACGCCCAAGGTCATTCCCATTGTCCCGGTGGCTGCGGCCACCGCGGGCGATGCGGACGACTCAGCTGAGGTGACATCGTTGTATGTCGCGCATCAAAAAATCTATCCCCGCAGTGTCACCGGCTTGTTTGCCCAGTGGCGCTGGGTGATGGTGGTGATCACGCAACTGGTCTTTTATGGCCTGCCCTGGTTCGAATGGGGTCAACGGCAAGCGGTTTTGTTTGACTTGGGCGCGCGCCGTTTTTACATCTTCGGCATTGTCTTGTACCCGCAAGACTTTATTTACCTGACTGCGCTGTTGGTCATTTCTGCGCTGTCCTTGTTTTTGTTCACCGCCATTGCGGGTCGTTTGTGGTGTGGTTACGCCTGCCCGCAAACCGTGTACAGCGAAATCTTCATGTGGATCGAGCGCAAGGTCGAAGGTGACCGCAGTGCCCGCATCCGTTTGGACGGCGAGTCCATGTCGCTCGAGAAGCTGGTGAAGAAATGGTACAAACATTTCTTGTGGATCAGTTTGTCGATGTGGACGGGTTTTACCTTTGTGGGCTATTTCACGCCGATCCGCGAGTTGGGCATGGAGTTCTTCCTGGGGCGCATGTCCTCTTGGGAAGTTTTCTGGGTTTTCTTTTATGGTTTTGCCACTTATGGCAATGCCGGCTTCATGCGCGAGCAGGTGTGCAAATACATGTGCCCGTATGCACGCTTCCAAAGCGCCATGTTTGACAAAGACACCTTGATCGTCACCTACGACGAACAACGTGGCGAACCGCGTGGTGCCCGCAGCAAGAAAGCCGACTTGTCGACCTTGAGTTTGGGGGCTTGTGTGGACTGCACCTTGTGCGTGCAGGTCTGCCCCACCGGCATCGACATCCGCAAAGGCTTGCAATACGAATGCATTGGCTGCGGTGCCTGCGCGGACGTGTGCGACTCGGTGATGGACAAAATGGGTTATGCCCGTGGTTTGGTCAAGTACTCGACCCAGCACGCCATGAAGCAAGGCTGGAGCCATGCGCAAGTGGTGCGGCAAATTTTCAGGCCCCGCGTGCTGCTGTACACCGGCTTGCTGCTGTCCATCATTGTGGCGGTGGGCATCAGCTTGGCGGTTCGCACGCCGTTCAAGGTGGATGTGGTGCGTGACCGTGCCTCATTGGCGCGGATCGTGGCGGGCGGCAAGATTGAAAACAACTACCGCTTGCAAATCATGAATGCCGCCGAGCAGGCGCAAAAGTTCACGATCTCCGCCGAAGGTTTGCCCGGTTTGCAATTGGATTCTGAGCCCCAAGTGATCGTGGCCTCGACCGAATCGAAATGGGTTTCTGTGCGCTTGCAAGTGCCCTACGACGCAGCGCCAGCAGGCTCACACCCGATTCATTTCAGCATCAGCGCCAGCGCACCGGCTGAAACCCTTGTGGAAAAATCGGTCTTTTTGGTGCCACGTTAATCTTGGATCTCTCCCATTTACAAAGGAATTAAACATGTCAGCCAGCTCAACCTTGACGGCTCAAAAATCAGCCCCGTGGTGGTCCTTTGCCCATGTGTGGATGGTGATTGCCGGTCCCGCCGTGGTCGTTGTGGCCAGTTTCATCACTTTGTATTTGGCGATCAGTTCGCCCAATACCGTGCTGCAAGCCGAGCCTTCGCCGCAAGCGCAACAAGGTCAAGCCAATATGGCGCCGGCCATGTTGGCACGCAACCATGCCGCCACAGGGGTAGTGCCGGCCAAGGCGGCAGCACCAGACAACACGCCTCTCAAACCTTGATCACGGTATCTTGACGGACCCCCACCTGAAGGAGACAAAGAATGAATACAACGATGCGGGTTCAAAGAATGATGTGGATTGCCTGGCCCGCCTTTTTGGTGGCAGGGATGCTGGAGATCACGGTGTTTGCTTGTGTGGATCCGGAAGATCTGCATTGGTTCGGGCACCCGCTGGCGCTGTCGCGCCAGGGCGTTTACACCTTGTCCTTTTTTGCTTTTTGGGCCTTGGCCATGGTCTCCAGTGCGCTGACGACCTTGCTGTCAGCCTCGCCTTTTGAGATCAACCGTTGCCCCGTGCCGGTGGGTGAGCGCCCCGCAGACTGCGCGAGAGACCATTGTGGTTGAGCCGCGCCACTGAAATTTCTTCAGTGCGCTGAGTGCCTCAAAGACAAGCGACCTGGTTGTTCACCAGGTTTTGCAGGGCTTCGGCATTCAAGATGCGCACGTGGCGTTGCTTGACTTCAACCGTGCCTTCTTCGACAAACTTGGAGAAAGTACGGCTCACGGTTTCCAGCTTCAAGCCCAGGTAGCTGCCAATTTCTTCGCGGGTCATGCGCAACACCAACTCGGACTGAGAAAACCCACGCGCGTGCAGACGTTGCACCAAGTTCAATAAGAAGGCGGCCAAGCGCTCTTCGGCGCGCATGCTGCCCAGCAACAGCATCACGCCATGCTCGCGCACGATTTCACGGCTCATGATTTTGTGCACATGGTGCTGCAGTGAATTGACTTCACGCGACAAGGCCTCAATCTTGTCGAAAGGCATCACGCAGACTTCGGCGTCTTCGAGTGCAATCGCGTCGCAAGAGTGAAAGTCGCTGACGATGCCATCCAGCCCCATGATTTCGCCAGCCATTTGAAAGCCTGTGACTTGGTCACGGCCGTCTTCGGTGGCCACACTGGTTTTGAAAAAACCGGTGCGAATGGCGTACAGGGCTGTGAATTTTTCACCGTTCCTGAACAGTGTTTCGTTGCGTTTGACTTTGCGTCGGGCGCCTATCAGATCATCAATCCGCTGCAGTTCGTTTTCGCTCAAGCCAATCGGCATGCACAGTTCGCGCATATTGCAATTGGAGCAGGCTACTTTGATCGAGTGCGGGTTCATGTGGGGGCCTTGTGTTGCCGAGAATGCAAATTATCAAAATTGATGAAAGTCATGCGATTCTAAGTCCCGGAGGGTTACAAAAACTGACAGACCGCATGGTCAATGCGGCTCATGGAGGCCTTGAATGGCCTGTTTTTGATTTGCATCAAGAAGATGATGGAGTGACTCGGGCACAGTGTAAGTGCGCTAAACCACACAACAGGAAAACTGTGCATGACGCTGATCACGCCCGAATTACTGACCCGTTTTGACATCCCGGGTCCACGTTACACCTCTTACCCCACGGCAGATCGTTTTGTGGAGGCCTTCACCACCACCGACTACATTCAAGCGCTGGAGCAGCGGCGCGACGCCATCGCCGCGCGGACCAAGCCGCTGAGTTTGTATGTGCACATCCCGTTTTGTGAATCTTTGTGCTACTACTGCGCTTGTAACAAAATCATCACCAAGCACCCCGAGCGGGCCACCTCTTATTTGGATTATTTGACGCGTGAGGTGGCCTTGCATGTGGCGCACTTGGGCGCGGGCCAGATGGTCAGCCAGCTGCATTTGGGCGGGGGAACACCGACTTTCCTCAAGGATGCCGAACTGGTCTTGCTGATGGACATGCTCAAGCGCAATTTCCAGATCGCACCGGGCGGTGAATATTCCATCGAAGTCGACCCCCGTACCGTGGATGAAAAACGATTGGCCTTTCTGGCGCAATTGGGCTTTAACCGTCTGAGCTTTGGCGTGCAAGATTTTGACCCCGAGGTTCAAGCCGCAGTGCACCGCATTCAACCTGCGCAACAGGTGTTTGATTTGGTGGCGCAGGCCCGAAAAATCGGCTTTGAATCCATCAATGTGGATTTGATTTACGGCTTGCCCAAGCAAACCCCGGCCTCGTTTGACCGCACTTTGGCGCAGATCAACGAACTTCGTCCAGACCGCATCGCCTTGTATGCCTATGCGCATTTGCCGGCGCGGTTCAAGCCACAGCGGCGCATCCATTCCGCTGATTTGCCTTTGCCTGGCGAGAAAGTCAGCATGTTGGCGCAGTCGCTGGCAGCTTTGCAGGATGCGGGCTATGTGTACGTGGGCATGGACCACTTTGCGTTGCCTGACGATGCGTTGGCCGTGGCCAAGCGCCAAGGCCGTTTGCATCGTAACTTCCAGGGCTACAGCACCCAGCCCGATTGCGACTTGATCGCCTTGGGGGTTTCGGCCATTGGGCGCGTGGGCACCACCTACAGCCAAAACGCCAAGACCATGAGCGAGTACTGTGATGCGATCGATCAAGGCCAATTGCCCGTGGTGCGCGGCCTGTCGCTCAGTCGCGATGACCTGATTCGCCGCGCCGTGATCATGGCGTTGATGTGCCAAGGCCATTTGCATTTCGAGTCCATCAACTTGGCCTGGTTGATCGATTGCAAATCGTATTTCAAAGCCGAGTTGGCGCGCTTGGCCGACATGCAGGCGCAAGGACTGGTAGAGTTGTCAGACACAGGAATCACCGTCACCCCAATGGGTTGGTTTTTTGTGCGTGGCGTGGCCATGACGTTTGATCGCTATGTGCAATCCGACGCAAACCGGACCCGCTTTTCCAAAATCATCTGAGTTTTTTCATGTCCAGTTCACTGGCAGTGACGGCCTTGCTCATGGGCTTGGCCGGTGGGCCCCATTGCGTGGCCATGTGTGGCGCAGCGTGTGCCGGCATCGGCCAGGCCGCCGGTGTGGGCGCGGCGCGATCGATGCTGGGTTTTCAAGTTGGACGACTCTTGGGCTATGCCCTGGTGGGGGCCTTGGCCGCTGCCAGCGTCAGCGCCTTGGGCTGGCTCACGGTGCAGTCGGCGGCCATTCGCCCCCTGTGGTCCTTGCTGCATGTGGCCGCGCTGGTATTGGGCGGTTTGCTGTTGTGGCAAGGTCGCCAACCAATGTGGCTGGACGTCGCCGCGCAAAAATTATGGCGCCAGGTCAGAGCGTGGGGCGGTCGCTACGGTCAGGGCACGCCGATCATCATTGGCACGCTGTGGTCGCTCATGCCCTGCGGCTTGCTTTACTCGGCCCTCATGGTGGCTGCGCTCACGGGCAACATCGCTGAAGGCGCTGGGACCATGGCCCTGTTTGCGCTGGGCAGCAGCGTCAGCCTGTGGGCTGGACCTTGGCTGCTTTTGCGACTGAAAAACCTGGGTGACGGCAGCTGGGGCATTCGCATTGCCGGCTTGGCCTTGGCCGTGATTTCAGCCTGGGCTTTGTGGATGGGCCTGATGCACGATCAGGCACCTTGGTGCATCACGCCGGCGGTGGCACTGTAATTTTGACCTGCCCCGTCATCAGCCTAATCAGGCGCTCAAACCCTTGTACAGCATGTAAGCCGCCAGCACATACAAGATGCTGGCGAACACGCGTTTGAGTTGCTTGACCGGCAAGCGGTGCGCTGCGCTCGCGCCCACGGGGGCCATGAACACGCTGCAACTGGCGATCACCACCAAGGCGGGCAGCCACAGGTAGCCGAATGAATATTCAGGCAGGTTCGCAACGTTCTGCCCGCTGATGATGTAGCCCACGACATT
>CANFMK010000078.1 GCA_947448325.1 Comamonadaceae bacterium | reverse complement strand
GGATAATCGCCTGCATGAGCGGCAATACCTTTGGCACCCTTTTTTCGGTCACCAACTTTGGTGAATCCCACGGCCCAGCCATTGGCTGCGTGATTGACGGCTGCCCGCCCGGCATGTCCTTGTCTGAGGCGGACATTCAGCCCGACCTGGACCGGCGCCGTCCGGGCACCTCCAAGTTCGTGACCCAGCGCAACGAGCCCGATGCGGTGCAAATCATTTCCGGCGTGTACGAAGGGGTGACCACTGGCACGCCGATTTGCCTGCTGATCCAGAACACCGACCAGCGCAGCAAGGACTACGGCAATATCTTGCAAACCTTCCGCCCCGGGCATGCCGACTACACTTACTGGCGCAAGTACGGCGTACGCGACCCACGCGGCGGTGGCCGTTCTTCGGCCCGGCTGACCGCGCCCATGGTGGCGGCCGGTGCGGTGGCCAAAAAGTGGCTCAAAGAACACCACGGCACCACTTTGCAGGGTTGCATGACGCAGATTGGCGATGTGCCGATTGGCTTTGAGTCCTGGGAGCATGTGCCGAACAACCCGTTTTTCGCGCCCGTGGCCGATGTCAGCGCGCTCGAAGACTATATGAACGCGCTGCGCAAGTCGGGCGATTCTTGCGGCGCGCGTTTGCGCGTGGTGGCTCAGGGTGTTCCTGTGGGCTGGGGTCAGCCGCTGTTTGACAAACTCGACGCAGATATCGCCTACGCCATGATGGGCATCAACGCCGTCAAGGGCGTAGAGATCGGTGCGGGCTTTGGCTGTGTCACGCAAAAAGGCAGCACCGCCGGCGATTCGCTCACGTTGCAAGGCTTTGAGGGCAATAACGCCGGTGGTGTTTTGGGCGGTATCAGTACCGGTCAGAACATCGAGGTATCGATCGCGGTCAAGCCCACCAGCTCCATCTTGATTCCACGCCAGACCCTGAACACCGAAGGCCAAGCGGCTGAAGTCATCACCAAGGGCCGACATGACCCTTGCGTGGGCATTCGCGCCACACCGATCGCTGAGGCCATGCTGGCGCTGGTGCTGATCGACCACGCCTTGCAGCACCGCGCGCAGTGCGGTGATGTGCAGCACGCGCAAGACGCGATTCCCGCAGGGCGGGAATGACCGCGAGCGCAGCGGTCGGCCGTCAACAGTTGCTGCCGTTTGCGGCGGTCTCGGCCAGTTATTTCGCACACATCGGTTTTTTCAATCCTTACCTGCCGCTGTGGCTCAAAGAGATGGGCTTTGGTCTGCTCGCCATCAGCGTGCTGACCTCGGTGCAGGCCGCGACGCGCTTGTTCGCACCCTACGGCTGGGGTTGGCTGAGCGACCACACCGGTGAGCGCGTCAAGCTGCTCCGCTATGGCGCCAGCGCCGCCTTGCTGTGTGCCTGCTTTTTGTTTCTGGACTTGACGCCGCTGTGGCTGGGCGTGGTGCTCTTGGTCATGTTCACCCACACCAGTTCGATGATGCCCATGAGCGAAGCGGCCATGGCGCACCTGGTGAGCCAAGGCGGCGCCTTTGATGCCAAGCGCTATGGCCGTGTGCGTCTGTTTGGTTCGCTCGGATTTCTGGTCACGGTGTTTGTGGCAGGCGCTTGGTTTGAAGCTTTTGGCATGCAGCACTTTCCGGCCTGGACGGTGCTGAGTTTGTTGGCCGTGACCGTCAGCGTGTGGCTGCTGCCCGACCTGAAAGAGGCGGTACCCGCTTTGCACGAAAAAATCCTGCTGGGCCCGGTCTTGCGGCAGCGACCGGTGCAATGGTTTTTTGTGGCGGCGTTCTTCCATGTGCTGTCGCACATCGGGATTTATGTTTTCTTCTCTTTGTTTCTGGACTCGCTGGGGTACAGCAAAGTCTTGATCGGTTTTTTCTGGGCCGTTTCGGTGGTCGTCGAGATCGTCTGGTTCTATACCCAATCCAAATGGATGCCCAAGCTGCCCTTGACCGGTTGGTTGGTGGTGTGCTCGGCGGCCATGCTGCTGCGCATGGGTTTGACCGCGCAGTGGGCGCATTTGCTGTGGGTGTTGTTACTGGCGCAAGCACTGCACGCCTTGACCTTTGCCGCGCACCACACGGTGTGCATTGCTTTGCTGTCGCACCATTTTCCGGGTCGCTTGCGCGGCCGTGGTCAGGCGCTATATACCGTGGTGGCCTATGGTTTCCCGGGGGTGTTGGGTGGCTTGCTCGGCGGCATGCTCAGCGACCGCTTGGGCTTGGCCAGTGTCTACTGGGCCAGTCTGGTCACCAGCGCCATCGCCACGGCGGCGGCCTACAAAGTGTGGCGTCATCACCACCCCGCTGCCGTTATGGAGATGGAAGAGATGCCATCGACTGCAACGAGCGCAGCACCAGAGACTCCCCGCCATTGATCAGATTTTGAACTGCCATGTCGAACAGCACTCCCCCCTCTGACCCCATCGCCTGCCCTGACTTTTTGCCGCCCGCGCTGCGCAGCGCTTTGCGCGATGGCAAGCGTCGGTTGACGCCGTGCGAAGAGGGGCATCTGGTCTGGCATGAATGGGGTGATGCACAGCATCCGGTGGTGGTGCTGGTGCATGGGGGCAGCGGCAGTTGGACGCACTGGGTGCACACCATTGCGCCGCTGCGTGATGCAGGCTGGCGCGTACTGGTGCCTGATTTGCCGGGCTTTGGCGATTCGCACCTGCCCGACGGCTGCAGTGACACGCACGACCTGCCGCCCTATTTGCACCAAGGTTTACAACAGCTGGCGCCGCAAGGCCCGGTGCGCGTGGTGGGATTTTCGTTTGGCGGCATGACGGCCGCCCTGTGGCTCAAAGACCACCCGCAAGATGCGCAGCAATTGGTGCTGGTGGGTGCGCCGGGCATGGGCATCAAGGTCCCCGAGCGAGTGCCGCTCAAAGGCTGGCGCCATCTGCTGCACGCCGAGCAACGCGATGCCATCCATCGTCACAACCTGTTGGCGCTGATGCTGCAACATCCTGAATCGCTCGATGCCTTGGCGCTCGATTTGCACCGCGCCAATGTGGAACGTGACCGCATGCCCCGCAGGCGTCTGTCCGGCACGCCCATCGTGGCCGAGACCCTGCCGCATTTGCCCATGCCTGTTTGCGCCATTTATGGCGCAAACGACGCCTTGTACACGGGTCGAATGCCTGAAGTCCAGGCGCTGATGGAGAGTCTCACGCCCGATTGGCGCGGATGGCACACCGTGCCCAACGCGGGGCATTGGGTGCAGTACGAAGCGGCTGCGGCCTTTGATCTGCTTTTGCAGCGGGTGCTGCAGCAAGTCTGATAGGGCATACGCTGCAAGTGCTGATTGACGGCCACCCCGCATTCTTGCCAATCTCCCCCTGGGCATAAGCGGATTTCAAATTGATGCAAGATACTCACTTCCAAATTTCTCAGAGTCCCTGCCATGACCACCACCTTGAAAATCGACTTTGTTTCCGACATCGCCTGCCCCTGGTGCGCTGTGGGTTTGGGCGCCTTAGAAGGCGCCTTGACGCGGCTGCAGGGCGAGGTGCAAGCCGATTTGCACTTTCAGCCCTTTGAATTGAACCCGAACATGCCCGCTGGTGGCCAGGACCTGGTTGAGCACATCACCCAAAAATACGGCTCAACCCCCGAGCAGCAAGCCCAGATGCGGCAAAACATCAGCGACCGTGGCGCCGAGGTGGGTTTTGCCTTTGCGCCCGGTGGCCGGGGCCGTGTCTACAACACCTTTGACGCGCACCGTTTGTTGCACTGGGCCCATGAAGAAGGTTCAGCGGGTCAGCAACATGCCTTGAAAAAAGCCTTGCTCGCCGCCTACCAAGGCCGCGCAGAGCGGATAGAGGACCACGCTGTTTTGCTGGCCTGTGTGAAAGAAGTGGGCATGGACGTGGCCACGGCTGAGCGTATCTTGCAAAGTGACACCTACGCGCAAGAGGTGCGTGCGCGTGAACAGTTTTATCTGCAAGCGGGTATCCACTCTGTGCCCGCCATCATCATCAACGACCGGCATTTGATCTCGGGCGGTCAGCCGACCGAGGTGTTTGAGCAAGCGCTGCGCCGTATTGCTGCCGGCCAGGCATGAACGATGCGCCCCGGCTGTCGGTCTACTTTGACGGCAGCTGCCCCTTGTGCCGGCGCGAAATCGCGCTGTACCAACGCAACCGTCAGGCACACCAATTGGCTTGGGTGGATGTGAGCCAGGGGCCAGACGCATGTGAGTTGGGCGATGGACTCAGCTGCACACAAGCCATGGCGCGCTTTCATGTGCGCGATGCGCAGGGCCGCTTGTTCAGTGGCGCGGCCGGGTTTTCGCAGCTGTGGCGCGCCTTGCCCGGCTGGCGCTGGTTGGGCTGGCTGTCTGCTTGGCCGCCGCTCTCATGGGGTTTTGAAATCCTGTACCGCTTGTTTTTGCCGCTGCGCCCGCACTTGCAGGCTTGGGTGCGGCGTGTGGAAGCTTAAAGCTGGGCCATGCAGCATTTTCAAGACAGCTATCGGGCCTTGGTGTTCGGCGCTTCGGGCGCTTTGGGCACGGCGTTGGTGCAGCAGTTGCAGCGCGATCCGCGTTGCGCGCAGGTGCTCGCAGTGTCACGCCAGAGCCTGCCAGGTTTCGACCTGCTGAACGAAGCCAGTATCCAAGCTTGCGCGCAAGCGCTTCAAGCGCAGGCACCTTTTCATTTGGTGATCGACGCCACGGGCGCTCTGACGGTCAATGGACGGGGCCCTGAAAAACGCTTGGACGAATTGGGCGCCGATTACATGCTGCAGTCCTTGCACCTGAATGCGGTGGGTCCGGCCTTGTTGCTGAAACATTTCACACCCTTGCTGGCCACGGGTCAGCGTGTGATTTGGGCCAAGCTGTCTGCCCGTGTGGGCAGCATCGAAGACAACCGCAAGGGGGGCTGGTACAGCTACCGCGCGGCCAAGGCGGCGCTGAACATGCTGCTGCAAACGACTGCCATCGAACTGGTCAGACGTCGACCGCTGGCGGTGGTGGTAGCCTTGCAACCCGGCACTGTGCGCTCCGCTTTGAGTCAACCCTTTGTCGGTGACGCGGCGATGGACCCCCATGAATCGGCGCAGCGTTTGCTGGGCGTATTGGACGGCTTGCAGCTCACGGGGCGGGCGCAGTTTGTGGATCACCTGGGGCAGTCCATACCCTGGTGAGTCTGTTTGGCCCAGGTTTTAAACCAGCGCCCGTTCAATTCGATGGCGCTGCACCGTGGTCTTGGGGCATTGGCCCTTGGGCAGTTCAAACCAGCTGCGCACATCGGCGTCTACCCCCACACCGTGCATGAAGTTGTAGATGGCTTTTTTCAGACCCTGGCCCAAGAGGTCGTGGTCAATGCCTTGGCCCAGCGGCGTGGGGTCAATGAAGGCCACATCGTTTTTCGCAAAGTCGCCCTCAGGCAAAGGCGCCAGCGTCACGCCGTAGTCGGCCGGGCTCAGACCAACGGGTGAATGCACGGTGCAAACAAAGCGATGGAAAAACCCGCTGTGGATGCAGCCGTTTTCAAACAACTGACGCACATATTCGAGCGCGTCCACCGTGTCTTGCACGGTTTGCGTCGGAAAGCCGTACATCAGGTAGGCGTGCACCAGCACGCCCGCGTCGGCAAAGCCCTTGGTCACCTGCGCTACCTGTTCGACCGAGACGCCTTTTTTCATGAGCTGCAGCAAACGATCAGACGCCACTTCCAGCCCGCCCGACATGGCGATGCAGCCGCTTTGCGCCAAGAGTTCACACAACTCAGGCGTGAAGGTTTTTTCAAAACGGATATTGCCCCACCACGAAATTTGCACACCCCGGCGCAGCAGTTCTTCGGCCAAGGCCTTGAGGGCTTTGGGCGGCGCGGCTTCATCGACAAAATGGAAACCGGTTTGCCCGGTTTCGGCCACGATCTGCTCGATACGATCCACCAGGGTGCTGGCGCTGGCGGTTTCGTAGCGGCTGATGTAGTCCAGGCTGACATCGCAAAAACTGCACTTCTTCCAGTAGCAGCCGTGCGCCACGGTGAGCTTGTTCCAGCGCCCGTCGCTCCACAGCCGGTTCATCGGGTTGAGCATGTCCAGCAGCGACAGGTAGCGGTGCAGCGGCAGCCCGTCCCAAGTGGGTGTGCCCACGTCCTCAAAGGCGATATCGGGCTCTTGCAGGTTCACATACTGCACCTGGCCCGCATCGTTTCGAATGAAAGTGCGCACCAGGCGCTGCGCGCTGCGCCGGCCTTGCAGATGTTCGATCAGATTGAGCAAGGGGCGCTCGCCACCGTCTAATGTGATGAAGTCCACATGGTCAAAGACGCGTGGGTCTTTCAACTCACGCAACTCGGTGTTGACAAAGCCGCCTCCCAACGCGATGCGGATGAGCGGGTGCGCGCGCTTGATGCACTGCGCGATGCGAAAGGCTGAATACACAGAACCCGGAAACGGCACGGACAGCAAGATCAGCGTGGGTTGGTGCGTATCGACCGCTTGCAGCGCCAGGCGTTCTAAAGTGGCGTCGATCAAATGGGGTGGCTGTGCCAAGGCCTGCGCCAGTGCGTCGAAGCTGGGTTGGCTGGCGGCCAAGCGTTCGGCGTAGCGCACAAACTCAAAGCCCTCATCGACGCCATCGCGCAGGACATCGGCCAAGTCGTTCAAGTACAAGGTGGCCAAATGCCGAGCGCGGTCTTGCTGGCCCAGTGCACCAAATGCCCAGCCCAAGGGGTCACCGGTGCCGTCGTCATCGTAGGCGTCCAGCGCCGCGAAGCGCGGGCCTTCGGGCAAGAAGCCGCGTCCGGCGATCCGGTGACTCAAGGTGCTGTCGCGCCCTTGCAAGAAAGCGATCACCGGGTCAATCGTCTGGGCGTAAGCGGCAAAGTGGTCAAGGAAAAAGTTCACCGGGCCTGAACGTTGTGCCTCGTCCACGGCCAAGACTGCGCTGCGCAGCGCATGCAGGCCTTCGCGGTTGAGCAGGGCCAACACCAGCGCCAGCGCCAAATCTTCTTGCACCGCCGCGATGCCGCGTGAACGCAAAAAACCCGTCAAATAAGCCGTAGACGGGTAGGGGGTGTTGAGCTGCGTCATCGGCGGGATGAGGCTGAGCACCTTGAAGGGCAGGCTCGCGGACGTCAATGGCAAGGCAGAAGTGGAGGGCACGGTGTGGGATCAACAGATCAGGGCTAAAGCCTTGATTATCCGCAACTCGGCCAAATGAGGTGTGAGGTGGTTTCGGTTTTTAAAATCGATCGCCCCATTGTGTGTGAATGTTCATTAGCAAAACTTCACCGTTGCGCCAAGTCGCTTTCAAGGAGCATTCGGACATATCGGGTGTACGGAATGCCTTTGTCCTTGGCTCGATTTTTTAGGCCTTGCAGTAACGATTCAGGTAAACGTAAATGCAGCGCTGCTGATTTAGGTTCAACCTCAAATCTCATCGGTTTAAACCCAGAAAGATCAAAGGTTGATAAATCAGCTTTGGCTACAAATTGCTCGGCTTGCGCATCACTTTTCAATGACGGCATCGGCTTAGTTTTGTTGTTCATAGTGAGTTATCTCCTTTTGGTGCATAAATCTAGCGCTGATCGGCCGCAGTAACGTTTGGCCTCCATCAATTTTGCGCAACATAAAAACCAAGAACACATAGCGTCCCGACTCTGTCCTGCCAATTGCCCTCATGCGCGGCTCATCAGGATGTGGGTCTGGCATGACTGCCGGAACACCCAGCATCACCGATTCAATTTCTTCACGTGTCACGCCATGCTTGCCACACTTTGGCCAATTACCTTCGTCCCAATCAAATCCTAAAATCTTCATGATCTCATGATACACAAATGTATAGACATTACAAGGTCGACGGGCGCGACTACTTCAAAGGCGAGCAATGGATGGCCCTTGGCCAGCATGCGGCAGGGGTCTTGGGTCTGTCCAGCGCCGAGGTGGGCCTCAAAGCCTGGATGCAGCCTGCGATTGAATCTCACCCTTGGGTTGTGGCCAGGTTCTTGCCCGAGCGCGGCGAGCTGCGCATCAACGTGATCAAGACCATCAAGACCCCCGAGGGCATGCAGCGCGTCGTTGTGACCGACTACACCCCACAGCACGGGCGCTGGCACATTGTGCGGCGCATGTTCCGCGACAAATCAGAAAACTGGAGCCCCTACACCCGCGGCATTGATCCTTTTTTCCCCAAGCACGCGGGTGCGGCCACAGATCCCACGTTCTACAACATGTCCATCGGTGCCGCACAAGTGGCTGTTGGCCAAGCCATGATGCACCACCGGGCTCCTTACGCATTTTTTGTGGAGACTTCTCTGCGGCTGGACCAAAAGCAAACCACCGGCGGCAACTTTTTGCGCAAAACGATCACCACCACCACGCTCGGGTATGCCCGGCCCAAGGTCTACCTGGCAGCGCCGTTGTCGATGTCCACGCAGCGCAACAACGTGACCCCCTCCATGATGGCCGTCATCTGCCCAAGAACGACCACGTGTACAGACCCTGATCAATTGGCTTTTGCAGGCTTTGTGATGGAGCAGCTTGAAGGGGGCAATATCCCCAACATCGAAGAAGAGATCTACCGCAACGTCCAAAGCAAGAGCAGCTGGACGGGCGTGGCTTTCATGCTGGTGACTGCCGCACTGACATGGGGCACTGGGGCGATGATTGCGGGCACGGGTAGCTGGGGGGTGTCAGGGGGGCAGATTCTGGGATTAACCGTAGCTAGTGTTGATACGGCTTTCATTGCCGGAGAAGCCATAGCAGCCGCTGCCGGCATGGGCTACGCCACCATCAACTTCATGATCCAAGGTGGTCCTTTGACCAGCCCGCAGTCCAACTGGCTCGGCCAGATGGGCATGACACCTGCGCAAGTGAGCCTGGGTGTGAGCGATGGTTCGTATTGCAACAACGCCCACTGCACGGGTCTTTATGCCGCTGCATCCGCGCGGCACATCCAATCGGGCAGTCCTGGCACACCGCAGTCGGGCAATAACTTCCAGGCGACTCGCCAGCTCATTGAGGGCAACTGCCCGGTCAATCAGTCAAGAGCGCAATGTCTGGCCAACGGCTTGCAGCCAGGCGGCACGCCGCGCTCTGACTCACACCCCAACATCGCTTACAACAGCAAGGACTTTGAGCGCAAGCGCCAAGCCTGCATCAATGCGGGCTATGGACGGGATCAAAAGACGCTGTACAACTGCATGGCCACAGCGGTCTACATTGACGAGTCGGACAGTCCCGACTGATTGAATGCCACAAGCGCAAAGGGCCGCTGATGCGGCCCTTTGTTTTGCAGTAAACGGTTTCAGTTCATTCGTTGGCGAATTTCTGATCACGCCAGTTCCAGCCATCGCACACCGCACCACCGCCGATGAACGCGGTGGTGGCCCCTTTGCCGCCATCCCACCAGCAGCCGGATTCCTTGGTGGCGTCTTTGGCTTTGCGGGCAATTCTTTTAACTAGGTTAGGTCGCAGCATCTGCCCTTCTTTTGACGTATTCATGCTCAACTCCAGAATATCGTCTTCTGCAATATTCCATTCCATAGGGGCATAAGCTCGGATGGCTTTGATGCCACTTGTGCCCCACACTTTGGTGTGATAGACGAGTGGAACAAATTGCCATTTCTCCATATCTCCACAGACGTTCTTTTCAAGCCATTCATTGTATGAGGGTGCGAAGAGTTCACCAAGATTTTGGTGACCACAGTTTTTTTGAAGATCTACGTAGTCAGACAACTCAGACAATTTTCTGGGTTTGCCTGCCACCACAGCATAAAGTGTCGACTCCCCAACTGGAAACAGTTGTAAAACTCGTTCGGGCTTAATTGTGCTTGCACACCCCCCCAACCCCAACAACACGGCAGTGAACACAAGCACTGCAAAAGATCGTAAAGTTTTCATGAAATTTCTCCCTGTTTTTCTGTTTAACGGTCAACGCAATGTTGTGGTTGACTCGATTTATTGAACCACGTTATGCTCAAAATTCAAGGGGGTTTACAGCAAAATTCTTGTTCTTTGTTACCAGAAGATGATGGACTCAGCAACTTGGCAATGCGCCGTGACCCATTTTTAGAAAAGTGAATCCCATCTTTGGCCAAGTCCTCCCATGGCCGCTCGTAAACCTCATCGCCGAACTGGCTGGCCACCAACAAAACCGAGCCTCGCGAAGGAAACTGCGGCCCAGGCGCAATCCACATGACTTTAGATGCCGCCACATGTGATCTCAACGCCTTGATCCCGTGATAAGCAGCATCGCGAAGCCCTTCATTCGTGCCCATGGAAATAACAACGACATCCGATTGAATTGGTGCTCTAGAAAACCGGCTAAGCCAACGATCAGAGTTCAGCCCTGGCCAAGCGGCCTTGAAAAAATCAATGAGGTATGAGAGGACAAAACGCCGTGCATGCTTGTGCACGTTGTGGTGATTCAGGAGGATGGGTTCACAGCCACTTGTGCATGAAGCTGGCCTGGCCCGCGGCGGGGTCAAGCGCATAGGCTTCAAAGCCAAAACGGTGGTAACTGGCCAAAGCCGTGGCATTGCCGGTGAGGACTTCGAGGGTGAGTTTGCAGCAACCGCGCTTTAGCGCATGGTCTTGCGCTGCGGCCAGCAGGGCTTGGCCTACACCTTGGCCGCGGTACGCGGGCAACACCGCGATGTCATGGATGTTCAGCAGCGGACGCGCTTTGAATGTGGAATAGCCCTCAAAGCAGTTGATCAAACCCATGGCCTGTTCAGACTGGCCAGTGCCCAGCCAGGCGATGAAACTGACCGCGCCGGGGTGTTGGGCCAAGTCGTTGCAGACCCGCGACTGAACATCCTGGCTCAAGCCTGCGCCGCCGCCCATGGGGTCTCGCGCGTAGGCATCGAGCAGCATCACCAGCGCCTGCGCGTCGCGCAGGTTGCGGTAGTCCACGCGCGCGATGCGCAGCGTCATGCCTTGTCGTACTCGGAAAGCGGCACACAACTGCAAAACAGATTGCGGTCACCGTAGACGTTGTCCACCCGGCCCACTTGCGGCCAGTACTTGACGCTGCCCGGCAAACGGCCGTCTTGGGCGGCGCCGATGTCGCGCGCATAGGGGCGATCCCAATCGGCGCCCATCAGGCTGGCGGCGGTGTGCGGCGCATGCTTCAAAGGGTTGTTGTCTTGGGGCCAGATGCCGTTTTCGATCTGGCGAATCTCTTCGCGGATGGCGATCATCGCGTCGATGAAGCGGTCCAGCTCTTGCAGTGTTTCGCTCTCGGTGGGCTCCACCATCAGGGTGTTGGCCACGGGGAAGGACAGGGTGGGCGCATGAAAGCCGTAGTCCATCAGGCGCTTGGCCACGTCCTCGGCCATCACGCCGCTGGTCTCTTTCAGACCGCGCAAATCCAAAATGCACTCGTGTGCAACGCGGCCGTTATCGCTGGCGTACAGCGTGGGGTAGTGGTCGGCCAGGCGTTGGCTGATGTAGTTGGCGGCCAAGATGGCGGCTTCGGTGGCGTGCTTCAAACCCTCTGCACCCATCATGCGGCAGTACATCCAGCTGATTGGTAAAACCGCTGCGTTGCCCAAAGGTGCAGCGGAAATGGCTCCCACGCTCCCCACTGCGTGGGGTTCGCTGCCGCCCGAGGGGCTGCCCGGCGCTGGCGCGTAGCGGCTGACATAGGCCCTTGCCAGTTCACCCGTCGCATGACCGGGCAAATAAGGCACCAGGTCTTCGACCACGCACACCGGCCCAACGCCGGGGCCGCCGCCGCCGTGTGGGATGCAAAAGGTTTTGTGCAAATTCAGATGGCTGACATCGCCGCCGAACTCACCGGGGGCGGCCACGCCGACCAAGGCGTTCATGTTGGCGCCGTCCACATAGACGCGCCCGCCGTGCTGGTGCACCAGCTCACACAAGGCTTTGACCTGGGTCTCGAACACGCCATGGGTACTGGGGTAAGTGATCATCACGGCGGCCAAATGGTCGCTGTGCTTCTCGCATTGGGCTTTCAGGTCGGCCATGTCCACGTTGCCGTTGTCGTCGCATTTCGTGACCACGACTTGCAGTCCCACCATTTGGGCACTGGCCGGGTTGGTGCCGTGGGCGCTGGACGGGATCAGGCAGATGTTGCGGTGCCCTTGGCCTTGCGCGCGATGGTAAGCCTGGATCACCAACAGGCCGGCGTATTCACCTTGCGAGCCGGCATTGGGCTGCAGGCTGATGCCTTTGTAGCCGGTGGCTTGGCACAGCCATTCGCGCAGTTGCGCATCGAGCAGGGCATAGCCTTGCAGCTGATCAGCGGGGGCAAAGGGGTGCGGCTGCGCGAACTCGGGCCAGGTGATGGGGATCATCTCGCTGGTGGCGTTGAGCTTCATGGTGCACGAGCCCAGGGGGATCATGCTGCGGTCCAGCGCCAGGTCTTTGTCGGACAGCTGACGGATATAGCGCAGCATGCCGGTCTCAGAGTGGTAGCTGTTGAACACCGGATGCGTCAAAAAGCCACTGGTGCGGCGCAGCGATTCGGGAATCAGCGATGTGATGCCCTTTTCAAAAGCATCCCACGAAGGCTGTTTGTGATCGGGCTGCGCAATCAATGACCACAGGTTGCTGATGTTTTCGCGTGTGGTGGTTTCGTCCAGGCTGATGCCGACAAAACCGGCGCGGCCTGCGGTGTAACGGCGCAGATTGATGCCTTGGGCGACGGCTTTGGCGTGCAGTGCATCCGCAGCCTGTGCGCTGCCCAAGTCCAAAGTCAAGGTGTCAAACGCCGTGCCATGCAGCAGTGAAGCGCCCAAGGACTTCAGGCCCTGCGCCAAGATGGCGGTGTAGCTGGCCACGCGCTGGGCGATGCGCTTCAAACCCTCAGGGCCGTGGTACACCGCGTACATGCTGGCGACTACGGCGGGCAGCACCTGTGCGGTGCAGATGTTCGACGTCGCTTTTTCGCGGCGAATGTGCTGCTCGCGGGTTT
>CANFMK010000077.1 GCA_947448325.1 Comamonadaceae bacterium | reverse complement strand
ATCTTGAGCAGCTCTTCCAGCGTGCGTACGCCGGCCATGCCGTTGCCGATCAGCACCAGCTTCATTTTGGGATGGGGGGGAGTTCGCATGTCCATGGTGTTCTTTCAGGCTGTCTTTTCCACATGCCCTTGGCGTGTGTAGAGGAAATCAATCACCGCTTTGCGGTAGCCCAGGTACGCAGGGTTGTCGGCCAATGTCACGCGCGAGCGGGGCCGTGGCAGGTCCACCGGCAGCACTTCGCCAATCGTTGCGGCGGGACCATTGGTCAGCATCACGATCTTGTCTGAGAGCAGCACGGCTTCGTCCACATCGTGGGTCACCATGACCACGGTGCTTTGGGTGCGCGCCACGATGTCCAAGAGCTCGTCTTGCAACTTGGCACGGGTCAGCGCATCCAATGCGCCAAAGGGCTCGTCCATCAGCAAAACCTTGGGCTCCATCGCCAGCGCCCGGGCAATGCCCACGCGCTGCTTCATGCCGCCCGAGATTTCGCCCGGGCGTTTGTGCGCCGCTGCACCCAAGCCCACCAGGGCCAAGGCGGCATCGGTTCTGGCCACAAGTTGTGCTTTGTTCTCTGAAGCGGCTCCAGTACTTTTGGAAGCTGCGCCAAACACACGCTCGACACCCAAGTAAACGTTTTGAAAGCAGGTCAGCCAAGGCAGGAGTGAATGGTTTTGGAAGACCACCGCGCGCTCGGGGCCTGGGCCGGCAATCTCACGGTTGGCACACAACAAATGGCCTTCGGTGGGCATGGTCAAGCCCGCGATCAAGTTCAGCAGCGTGGACTTGCCGCAACCGCTGTGACCGATCAAGGTCACGAACTCGCCCTTGGCCACGGTCAAGTGGATGTTGCGCAAAGCCGGAAAGTGGCCTTTGCGGGTTTTGAAGGTCTGAGCCACACCCTGGATATCGATGTACTTGCTGTTCAGTGTGTCGATGCTCATGACTTGACCTCCTCAAAGGTGAATGCGGAGGCGATTTTGATCAGCGCGTATTCCAGTAACAGGCCGACGATGCCGATGACAAAAATCGCGATGATGATGTTCTTGACGTTGAGGTTGTTCCACTCGTCCCAGACCCAAAAGCCAATGCCCACGCCACCGGTCAGCATCTCGGCGGCGACGATCACCAGCCAGGCGGTGCCCACAGCCAAACGCACGCCGGTCAACATATAGGGCAGCACCGAGGGAAACAGGATTTGGGTCACGATCTTCCACTCACTCAGGTTGAGCACGCGGGCCACGTTCATATAGTCCTGTGGCACGCGCTGTACGCCCACTGCCGTGTTGATGATCATGGGCCAGATCGAGCAGATGAAGATGGTCCAGATGGCGGCCGGGTGCGCGCCTTTGAACACCAGCAAGCCAATCGGCAGCCAAGCCAGCGGCGAGACGGGCCGCATCAGGCTGATCAGTGGATTGAACATGCGGCTCATGAACTCAAAGCGGCCAATGACAAAGCCCGCTGGAATGCCGACCAGGGCGGCCAGACCAAAACCCAGCGCCACGCGCTGTAAGGAGGCCAGCACATTCCAGCCCACACCCTGGTCGTTCGGGCCTTTGCGGTAGAACGGGTCACTGAAGATAGCGATCGCTTGTTGGGCGGTGTCCAGCGGTGTCGGGATGCTGCCGGCTGTGGCCACGCTGACCAAGGACCAGATCAACAGCAACAGCAACAGACCCAGCATCGGCGGCAGGACCGTCATCAACAAGCCGTTCCAGTCGTAGCCCGATGGGCCCTGCACGCGTTCTGAAGAAGGATGGACTGGGTTTGCCAAGACCGCCTTGGCTGGCGGGACAACCCCGTCTGCGGGGGCGGTGGGGGTGTGAAAAACAGCGCTCACCATGATGGGCTTTCTCAGGCTTTGATTTTGAAAGATTCGGCGTACTTCTTTGGATCCTTGCCGTCCCAGACCACGCCATCCATGAACTTGCTGGTGCGCATATCGCTCTTGGGCAATGGCGTCTTGGTGGCCGTAGCGGCTTGTTTGTAGATGTCGATCTGGTTGATCTGTTTGGCCACGGCCAAGTAGTCAGGGTGGTCCTTGAGCAAGCCCCAACGCTTGTGCTGGGTCAAGAACCACATGCCGTCCGACACATAGGGGAAGGTGACCGCACCATCGCCATAGAACTTCATGTGGTTGGGGTCGTCCCAGGTTTTGCCCATGCCGTCTTGGTAGCGACCCAAGATACGCTGGTTGATGGCGTCCACGCTGGTGTTCACATAGCTCTTGTCGGCAATGGTTTCGGCCATTTTGTTTTTGTTTTGCAAACCGGCGTCAATCCATTTGCCCGCTTCGATGATGGCGGCGGTGACGGCGCGCGCGGTGTTGGGGTTCTTTTGCACAAACTCGGCGGTGGTGCCCAGCACTTTTTCAGGGTGGTCTTTCCAAATGTCTTGCGTGGTCATGGCGGTCACGCCGATGCCGTCGATGATGGCGCGGTGACCCCAAGGCTCGCCCACGCAGTAACCGTCCATATTGCCCACCCGCATGTTGGCCACCATTTGGGGTGGTGGCACGGTGATGACTTTGGCGTCCTTCATGGGATTGATGCCGTTGGCCGCCATCCAGTAATACAGCCACATGGCGTGGGTGCCGGTGGGGAAGGTTTGCGCGAAGGTGTATTCGCGCTTGTCGCTCGCCATCAGTTTGGCCAGACTGGCGCCGTCGACGGCGCCTTTGTCGGCCAGTTTTTTACTCAGGGTGATGGCTTGGCCGTTGTGGTTCAAGGTCATCAAAATCGCCATGTCTTTTTTCGGACCGGCCAGACCCAAGTGCACGCCGTAAATCAAACCGTAAAGTGAATGGGCAAAGTCCAATTCGCCATTGACCAACTTGTCGCGCACGCCGGCCCAACTGGCTTCTTTGGTGGGGATGATTTTCACGCCGTACTTTTGGTCAATGCCCAGCACCGAGGCCATGACCACGCTGGCGCAATCGGTCAGCGGAATGAAGCCAATCTTGACTTCTTTTTTCTCCGGCGCGTCCGAGCCTGCGGCATACACCATGGAGCGCAGTGCGGGTGACACGCCCGCAACGCCCACGGTGGCGGCTTGCAACACGGTGCGGCGGGACAGGCTGGTTTTGAGCAGATCGGTCATGGTTCACTCCTGAAGTTTCAAAAAACAAAAACAAAAAAGGCGTCCTCATGACGATTCACGCTGCAGGGCAGTTGAATCGCATGGGGACGCCTTTGTCCGGTGAGCGCAAAGTCCGTCGTTGGGCCTTGCACGCGTTTGACCTTCGTTGGTCTTGGCTAATTCTTTGCAAGCCACGTGCCAGCCTTTCAGGCTTGAAACTTTGCGAATTTCACAAATTTGGCGGAATCGGTGCACCTTCATGGTGCTGAGGCACTGTCCTGGTGCTTATCCGAGCAACTCGGCCATATCGAGCATCTGCTGCGCCACCTCGGCCAATTTCAAGCCTTTGTTCATCGCTGCTTTGCGCAGTCGGGCATAGGCCTCCTGTTCGCTCAGGCTTTGACGTTGCATCAGCAAGCCTTTGGCGCGGTCGATCACTTTGCGGTCGCTCAACTCCAGACGAGCACTGTCCAGTTCCGCGAGCAGGGCTTGCTCATGCTTGAAGCGGGCCATGGCCACGGTCAAGATCGGGTGGATGCGTTCCGGCGCCAGGCCGGCCACGATGTAGGCCGTCACGCCCGCAGCCACCGCAGCGTCGACATGCTGGGTGTCGCTGTCGTTGGTGAACATGACGATGGGTCGTCGCTCATCACGCGTGGCCATGACCACATGCTCCAAGGCGTCGCGGGCGTCGCTTTCTGCATCCACGATCACCATATCGGCTTGCAGCTGGGCCAGACGCTCGGTCAAAAACACATCGGCGGGCAGCGTGGCGACCAGGTTGTAGCCGGCCTCCAACAAACCAATGCGCAGCAGGCGCGAACGTTCTTCGATGGCCTGCGCCTGTTCATCGCCCTCGGCGACCAAGGCCGGGTCAGAGATGATGACGACGATGCGAAGCGGTTCCTGCATGGTTCTCATTCTGCAAGAAACGCGCCGTTGTCCTGCGGGGTTCGCAGCGGCTGTGTCAGTGCGGCAAGCTTTGACATCCAACTGTCATATATTTCCACGATAATAGAAATATGGAAGATAAAGATGTGATCAAAGCCTTGGCCGCGCTGGCGCAGCCCAATCGCTTGCAGATATTTCGAGCGCTCGTGGTGCAAGGCCCAGGCGGCATGACCCCGGCTGCGCTGGCCGACATGTTGGTCATCCCGGCGGCCACCCTGTCTTTTCACCTCAAAGAGTTGCTGAACGCCGACTTGGTCTCGCAAGAGCGCAGCGGCCGCAACCTGATTTACCGCGCCCAGTTTGACCGCATGAACGCGGTGCTGGGCTTTTTGACCCAAAACTGCTGCCAAGGTCAGGCTTGCCTGAGCGAAACCGCAGTCGCTTGTGATTGCTGAACCATGACATCCCTGACGCCTTTGAACGTTTTATTTTTGTGCACCCACAACTCGGCACGCAGCATCTTGGCCGAGGCCTTGTTGAATCACTTGGGCAAGGGCCGTTTCAAGGCGTACTCGGCGGGCAGCAGCCCCCGTGACAATCAAGCGCCCAACCCTTTGGCCTTGAGAACCCTTGAAAAAGCGGGCATCTCCACCGATGGCTTGTACAGCAAGAGTTGGGATGTTTTTGCAACACCCGATGCACCGCACATGGATTTGGTCATCACGGTGTGTGACAACGCGGCTGGCGAGGTGTGTCCTTATTGGCCCGGTCAGCCCGCAACAGCGCATTGGGGGTATGCCGATCCTTCTGAAGCGGCGGGAGAGGATGAGGAGCGTTTGGAGGCCTTCCGCCAAACCTTGCATCTGATCCATCGGCGTTTGGAGATTTTCATCAACTTGCCCTTGGCCCGTTTAGACAAAATGGCATTGGCCCACAGTGCGCGTGAATTGGCCCACACATGAAACATGGGCGTCAATACCTGGCTGAACTGGTCGGCACTGCTGCCTTGCTGTGTGCCGTCATTGGTTCGGGCATCATGGCCGAAACGCTCGCGGATGGAAACGTTGCCATTGCGCTGATGGCCAACACCTTGGCAACCGTTTTTGCGCTGTATGTCTTGATCGAAACCCTGGGCCCTTTGAGTGGCGCGCACTTCAACCCTGCTGTGTCTTTGGTCATGGCTTACCGCCAGGATTTACCACGTGACCTGCTGCTGGGTTATGTGATAGCTCAGCTGATCGGCGCAGCCTTGGGCGCTTGGCTTGCGCATGCCATGTTCGACCTGGAGATTTTTCAGTGGTCTCATAAAGCCAGGACCGGCGCAGGTCAATGGTTGGCAGAGGCGGTGGCGACCGCTGGGCTCTTGTTCGTGATCTTGCGTTCACCCGCAGGCAAAGCGTCCAGCTTGGTGGCTTGCTATATCGGCGCGGCCTATTGGTTCACGGCCAGTACGTCGTTTGCCAATCCTGCGGCTGTTTGGGGCCGGATGATGAGCGATACATTTGCCGGCATCCGCCCCATCGATGCGCCCGCGTTCATCGCGGCAGAACTGGTCGGCGCGGTGGTGGGGCTGATCCTTCATCGCGTTTTGCGTTCAGAGCCAACGCCAAACCAGTCCCCAAACGATTGAGCCCATGGCCGAAAAACATCCATCCCCCTTGCCCGAAGGATTGATCCAGCTGGAAGAAAGTTGTTTCGAGCGGCCTGCGCAAGCCTTGCTGAGACCTGGGCAATACGCGTCGCATCCGCCCAAAATTTTGCTGCTCTACGGCTCTTTGCGCGAGCGCTCCTACAGCAAGCTCTTGACGCTGGAAGCTGCCCGCCTGCTCGAAGCCATGGGTGCCGAGGTGCGCATTTTTGACCCTTTAGATTTGCCGCAACCCGATGCTGCCCCAGAGTCACACCCGCGTGTTGTGGCGCTGCGCGAAGCGGCGGCTTGGTGTGAAGGGATGGTGTGGTGTTCGCCTGAGCGCCATGGTGCGATGACCGGCATCCTGAAAAGCATGATCGATTGGATTCCTTTGTCGGTCGGCGCGGTGCGGCCCACGCAGGGCAAAACGCTGGCCTTGATGCAAGTGTGTGGCGGCTCGCAGTCGTTCAATGCGGTCAATCAAATGCGCATACTGGGACGCTGGATGCGCATGATCACCATCCCCAACCAAAGCTCAGTCGCCAAGGCCTTCTTGGAGTTTGATGAAGCCGGTCGCATGAAGCCTTCCGCTTATTACGACCGGGTGGTGGATGTGATGGAAGAGTTGGTCAAATTCACCTGGCTCACGCGGGACGTATCGCCTTATTTGGTGGACCGTTACAGTGAACGCAAAGAGAGCGCGCAAGCGCTGTCCCTGCGCGTCAATCAAAAAACCATTTGAAAGCGATGGGGGCACGCCGCATCAAGCGGCCTGCAAGCCGTGGCGTTGTTTGATCGCTGCCGTAGCGGGCGAAGCCCAAAAGCGCAGCAAGGCTTGAACAGCGCTGGCTTGCGCGCTGGTCACCGAAACGCTGCCTGAAAAAGTGGTGGTGACCTGCACGGCCTCAGGCAATGGTCCGAGCACCGTGATACCGGCCACCCCCATTATCTCGCTCAGTTGCTGAAAACCCAGAGCCACGCGGCCTTGCGCGAGCAAAGCCCCCACCGCAATGCCGGGCTGAGCTTGCATCAATTTGGCTTGAACTTGGGCCGTGATGCCCCATTTCTCAAATTGCTTCAGCAATTCAGTGCCACTCGGGCCGGTGGAGTAACCGATGCTGGCGGCTTGCAAGACAGCTTGCTTCAAAGCTTCTTCAGTCGAGATATCAGGGCAGGGTGCACTCGCAGGCACGGCCACCGCAACGCTGGAATGAACCAGGTCCACCCGACTGTCAGCAACCAGTTTGCCGCTGGACAGCAGTTTGTCGATGGCGTTGCTCGCCAGCACCACGCAGTCGAAGGCCTCACCGGCTTGCACACGTTGGGCGGCATCCACCCCGCCTACCGATTCAATCTGGACGGCAGAGTCAGGCGATTGGGCTTCATACAGGCGCGCCAAATCGGCCAGCAAAGCCTTGGTGGCCATGGAGGAGATGATGCGAATGGGCGTGGTCATAAGATGTTTCCAGCAATCAATTTTTTTCAAACCCGATTACACCTCAACTCAGAACCGATTGGAGGCGTGGGCTTGCCTCTACACTTGGCACCTATGCGAATTTTGGGTATTGAATCTTCTTGCGATGAAACGGGGGTCGCCTTGGTCGAGACGGCAACGCCCGGTTCGCCGTCCTCTTTGCCGCGCTTGCTGGCGCACGCTTTGCACAGCCAGATCGATATGCACCAGGCCTATGGCGGCGTGGTGCCCGAGTTGGCCAGTCGTGACCACATTCGCCGCGTCTTGCCCTTGACCACCCAGGTTTTGCATGAGGCTGCATGCACCTTGCAGGATGTGGATGTGGTGGCCTACACCCGAGGTCCTGGTTTGGCGGGCGCCCTGTTGGTGGGCTCGGGTGTGGCTTGTGCGTTGGCCGCCGCTTTGGGCAAACCGGTTCTGGGTGTGCACCATCTGGAAGGGCATTTGCTCTCGCCCTTTTTGAGCGCCGACCCACCGAGTTTTCCGTTTGTGGCCTTGCTGGTGTCGGGCGGGCATACGCAGTTGATGCGGGTGGATGGCGTCGGTCGGTATGAAATTTTGGGCGAAACGATTGACGACGCCGCCGGTGAAGCGTTTGACAAGTCAGCCAAACTCATGGGCGTGCCTTACCCGGGCGGGCCGGGCTTGGCGAAGTTGGCTGAGCAGGGCGATCCTGCCGCCTACAAATTACCGCGGCCTTTGCTGCACAGCGGCAACTTTGATTTTTCGTTTGCCGGACTAAAAACAGCGGTACTGACACAGGCGCTGAAGTTGAGTCCTTCAGTGACGCAAGAGGGTTCACCTGTTCGCGCCGATTTGGCCGCGTCCACACAAGCGGCGATTGTCGAGGTCTTGGTCAAAAAATCCATGGCGGCTTTGAAACACACCGGGCAGCGTTGCTTGGTGGTGGCAGGCGGCGTGGGCGCCAACCGTGAACTGCGCCACCAGCTCAATGCGGCTTGCGCCAAAGCGGGTGTGCGGGTGCATTACCCTGAGCTGCACCTGTGCACCGACAACGGTGCCATGATCGCCATGGCCGCCGCCATGCGACTGGATGCGGGGCGGCAAGTCGCCGAACACCGCTACAGCTTTGACGTCAAACCGCGCTGGCCGCTCGATACAGGGGTCTGACAATTTCGTTTGTCCCTGAGCGATTTTTTTCTTTGAGGATGTTGGTTTTGAGATTTGTTTATTCGGGGCTGCGCGTCGCGTTGTGCTGTGGCTTGTTCATTTCTTTGGCAGGGTTTGCGCAACCGGTGCAACCCATTCAACTGGCCTTGATCGAAGGACTGAGCGGACCATTCGCCAACACCGGGGAGGCGGTGCACCGCAATTTGCTGTGGGCCGTGGAGCGGGTCAATGCCCGGGGCGGTATCAAAACGGCCAGCGGCTTGCGCCCTTTGGCTTTGCAACGCTACGACAGCAAGGGGCAAAACGAAGAGGCCTTGTCGGTGTTTCGTGCGGCGCTGGACGATGGCGCGCAATTTGTGTTGCAAGGCAATTCGTCAGCCAACGCGGCGGCTTTGCTGGACGCGATCCACAAACACAACGAGCGCGAACCTGCAAAGCGGGTGCTGTTTCTCAATTACTCGGCGGTGGATCCGGCTTTGACCAATGAGAAATGCAGCTTCTGGCACTTTCGTTTCGATGCCCATGCCGATATGCGCATGGGCGCGTTGATGCAAGTGCTCAAGCAAGACCGCGCTGTGCATTCGGTGTATTTGATCGGCCAGGACTACAGTTTTGGTCAAGCCGTGCTGCGCGAAGCGCGCATTCAGTTGGGCCTGCAAAGGCCTGATGTGAAGGTGGTGGGCGATGAATTGCACCCAGTGGGTCGGATCAAAGACTTTTTGCCTTACGCGTCCAAGATCAAGGCCAGCGGCGCGCAAGCGGTGATCACCGGCAACTGGGGCAATGATTTAACGCTGTTGGTCAAAGCCGCACGCGAGGCCGGTTACGAAGGCAAGTTCTACACCTTTTACGGCAATGCTTTGGGCGCACCTGCTGCTCTGGGTGAGTCGGGCGTGGGCAAGGTGTTGGCCGTGGCCGAATGGCTGCCCAATGTGCCGGGCAAAGCCAGCGATGAGTTTGTGCAATCATTTCGCCAGCGATTTCCCAAGCCTGCGGACGACTATGTCCATGTGCGCATGCAAATGATGATTGAAGCTTTGGCGCAGTCCATCGAAAAGGCGGGGCACACCGAGCCGCAAGCGGTGGCGTTGCAATTGGAAAAAGCGCAGGTCAGTCTGGCGGGGCAAACCGGGCGCATGCGCGTTGCAGACCATCAGTTCCAGCAACCCCTGGTGGTGGGCGTGATGGCCCAGCAAGGTGACAAGGGAGTGAAGTACGACGTGGAAGGCTCGGGCTATGGGTTCAAAGTGATCCGTCAGCTCAGCGCCGAGCAAGCGAGTCGGCCGTCCACGTGCAACATGGTGCGGCCGGGGTGAGTGATCAAGCCGATTTCAGCAAACCCAGTTGCTCGATGACTTTGCGTTCCTTGGGGAAAGTTTCGCGCGCGTATTTGGTGTACTCCTCGGTGTTCATGTAAATCACCGGTTGGTCGAATTTTTCGAACGAGGCCAACACCTTGGGGTCTTCTAAAGTGGCTTTGAAGGCGTCATGCAATTTACGCGTGATGGCCGGGTCCATGCCCTTGGGCGCCCCGATGCCAAATGGGGAATCCGACACGGTGTCATACCCTAACTCATTCAGAGTGGGGACCGTGGGCCAGCGTTTGGTGCGTTTACTGCCGTAGGTGGCCAACAAGCGGCAGGTGCCGGCATCGACATGCTGACCCCATCCGGTGGCGTCGCTGTGCGCCATGACATGACCGCCCAGCAAGGCTTGCATGCCGTCGGCATTGCCTTTGAAAGGCACATGTTGCAATTTGATGCCGGCTTTCATGGCGAATTCTTCCACAGCCAAATGCGGTGTGGTGCCGTTGCCGGTGGAACCAAAGGTGAATTCACCGGGTTTGGCTTTGGCAAAAGCGACCAAGTCTTTGATGCTCTTGATCGGTGAATCAGAACGCACCACGATGCCGTAGGTGTAGCCGGTCAGGCACACCACATAGGTGATGTCGACCAAAGGGTCGAACAGCGTTTTTTGCATGTGGGGAATACGGAAGATGCCGATGGGCAATTGCGTCAAGGTGTAGCCGTCGGGCTTGGCGCTGACCAATTCATTCGGGCCGAGCATGCCACCCGCACCCGCCTTGTTTTCGACGATGACCGGGTTGTTCATGATGCGCGAGGCGCTCTCGGCCAGTGCGCGCATGATGGCATCGGTGGAGCCGCCGGCAGGCCAGGGGCAAATCAGTTTGATCGGACGTGAAGGAAAATTGCTTTGCGCCAAAGAGGGCAGGGCGATGCTGGCCGCACTGGCTACACCGGCTTGCAAAACTTGGCGACGTGGGAAAGTTGCAGTCATGACAATTCCTTGGAGGTTGTTCGTGAATTTATTCAGCGCGGGCGCCAGATTCTTTGACCACTTTGGCCCACTTGGTGATTTCAACGGCTTGGTAGCGCGCCAATTCATCGGGTGTGGAGAGCACCGGATCCAGGCCGATGGTTTTGAGTCTTTCTTGAACTTCGGGCAACTTGAAGACGCGCACCACTTCCGCATTGAGTTTGTCGATGACGGCGCGCGGCGTGTTGGCCGGCGCGAACATGGCAAACCAGGTGGTGGCTTCAAAGCCGGGCACAAACTCCGCCATGGTCGGGATGTCGGGCGCTGCGGGGGACCGCTTGGCGGTGGTTTGGGCCAGCGCGCGGATCTTGCCTTCTTTGGCCATCGGCAGGGCAGACGGCATGTTGTCAAACATCAACTGGATGCTGCCGCCCACCAAATCAGGGATTGCAAACTGGCGTCCCTTGTAGGGGATGTGTGTCATGGTGGTGCCGGTCATGGACTTGAACAATTCGCCAGAGACGTGCACCGAGGTGCCGGTGCCGGGTGAGCCAAAGGACAGCTTGTTCGGGTTGGCCTTCATGTAGCTGATCAATTCAGGCACCGACTTGACCGGCAGGTCGTTGTTGACTACCAGCAAATTGGGCGCAGACGCAATCAAGGAGATGGGGGTGAAGCTTTTCACCATGTCGTACGGAATTTTGTCGTACAGCGAGCCATTGATGGAATGTGTGCCCACGGTGCCCATGACCAGGGTGTAGCCATCGCCGGCCGATTTGGCGACTGCATCTGCCCCGATGTTGCCGCCTGCGCCGGGCTTGTTGTCTACCACCACCGTTTGGCCAAGTTGCGCTTTTTCGCTGAACAAACGGGCCAAAATGTCGGGCGCACCACCCGGTGTGAAGGTCACGACCAAGCGGATCGGTTTGGCGGGGTAGGTTTGTGCATGGCTCAAGGCGCAAACCAAAGTGGCGGCCGCGAGCACAGACAGGCTCACGCTGCGCCGCAGGGCCGAAAATGGTCGATGTGAAGTGGGTTCGGTGCGAAAGGCCAAAGGCATGTGTTTTCTCCTTGGCCAGACTGTAGGGGCGCCCGCGCAGTGAAGCGATGGTGAAAACCCTCTGAGACCGCTTGAATTTGTCGTCTGCGGGACCCTGCGACGCAGACCTGTGGAGTCTGTGCCAGAGCGCGAACCGACGCGGCGCTTTACTCGTCCACGCTGGCCGACCAGCGGTCGCCCCAGCCTTTGCTGGCTTGCTGCAAATCGCGACGGTCACGCTTGGTGGGGCGACCCTGCGTGATGCTCAGTGCGGGCTCTCGGGCCAATCGATGTTGCTCAGACACTTTGGCGCGCAGAGCTAGGCTCTCGGGCGTTTCTTCATACAGCGCTTGCGCCACGGGGGCCGGGCCACGCACTGGGCTCAAACCCAAGACCATCACTGTGCGCGTGAAGTCGGCTTGGCGGATGACGACCGTGTCTTGTGCTTTCACATCACGCGAAGGTTTGACCACTTGGCCATTGACTTGGATGCGCCCTTTGTTGATTTCATCGGTGGCCAGTGAACGGGTTTTGAAAAAACGTGCCGCCCACAGCCATTTGTCGATCCGCATGGAGTTCATGGGCGCATTGTGCCCTGTTGCAAGCCGATTCGTTGTCAGTTGGCATAACCCTCACAAGCGCCCGCATTGGGGCGGCCCTTGCATTCGCGCAGCAAGCGTTTTTCGCGTTCTTGTGTGGTTTCGCCGTTGCCTTTGTCGGGTTTGGGGCGTTTGGTTTTCTTCACCGCTTGCGTGGCGAACACATTGCCGTCGACAGCCTGAGCCAGGGCCAAGCTGTGCGTGCCAACAACGCTCAAGAGCACAAGCAGGCCGAGCGATCGTTGGGCCAGCGCGATGAGGCGAATGGATGATGGCATTTGACGCTCCCTGATGGTTTTTGTGCTGACATCTTAGAAATGCGGCACCTGTTTGCCAAGCGCTGTCTGGGCTAACATTCACATTCAATGAAAGCCACTCCCCCATGAAGCCTTTTTTGCGCCAAACCGTTCTCGATGTTGAAGAGTCCCGCATCCGCGAGGTGGCCAATGCGGGCCTGGGCCGCAGCGATGTACTGGCCTTTTGGTTTGGCGAAAGCGATGAGGTCACCCCCCAAGTGGTGCGCCAGGCGGCGATCGACTCGATCCAACAAGGCGAGACTTTTTATGCCCACAACTTGGGCCTGCCCGAACTGCGCGAAGCTGTCTCGACCTACATGAGCGCTTTGCATGGCCCCGTGGGCGTGGAGCGTTTGGCCATCACCTCGGGCGGGGTCAATGCTTTGATGTTGGCCGTTCAGGCACTGGTGGATGCGGGCGACGAGGTGGTGGCGGTGACCCCCGTGTGGCCGAACTTGACTGCGCAAGCCTTGGTGATGGGCGCAGATTTGAAATGTGTGTCGCTCAAGCCCGAGGGT
>CANFMK010000076.1 GCA_947448325.1 Comamonadaceae bacterium | reverse complement strand
GGCGCCGACGCCGTGCTGGCGGCGAGCATCTTTCACTACGGTGAATACACGGTGCAGCAGGCCAAGGTAAGGATGCGGGAGCGCGGGATACTTGTGAGGTTGTGATCCACTGGCTTGGTCGGCAGCATGGTAAATTCAACCCATGAATTGGCTCGACAACATCAAATGGGACGACAAAGGCTTGGTGCCGGTCATTGCCCAAGAAAAAGACAGCGGCGACGTGTTGATGTTCGCCTGGATGAACCGCGAGGCTTTGCAAAAAACGGCGGAGCTCAAGCGGGCGGTGTATTTCAGCCGCTCACGCAACAAGCTGTGGTTCAAGGGCGAGGAGTCGGGCCATGTGCAAACCGTGCACGACATCCGCATCGATTGCGACAGCGATGTGGTGCTGCTTAAAGTGACGCAGCTGGGGCATGAGCCCGGCATCTCTTGCCACACCGGGCGCCACAGCTGCTTTTTCCAGAGTTTGCAAGCCGATGGCTGGCAAGCGACAGACCCGGTCCTGAAAGACCCTGAAACCATTTACAAGTGAACGCCATGAACGCAGTGGACTCTTTGGCGCGGCTGGCGCAAGTCATTGAAAGCCGCAAACCCGCCCAGGGCGGCGACCCGGACAAAAGCTATGTCGCCCGCCTGTTGCACAAAGGCCCTGATTCTTTTTTGAAAAAGATCGGCGAAGAAGCCACTGAAACCGTGATGGCCGCCAAAGACGTGGACCATGGCGGGGACAAAGCCAAGCTGGTGGGCGAGGTGGCCGACCTGTGGTTTCACTGCATGATCGCTTTGGCCCATTACGGTTTGAGCCCGGCCGATGTGGTGGCCGAGTTGTCGCGCCGCGAAGGCCTGAGTGGCCTGGATGAAAAAGCCATGCGCAAAGTGCAAGAGCGTGAACGCCTGGGTGAGTAAGCACTCGTCACAAGCCCACAAGGGTAAAGCATGGACGTGATATTGACCCCGCAAGAGGATGACGCACTCAAAACCGTCAGCCTGATCAGCTACATCTTGCATTTGATCGTGGCCGTCAGCGCGGTGGTGCCCGGGGCTCAAATGGGGCCGGTGCTGTTGCTGGTGGCCTTGATTGTGGACATGGTCAAACGGCAAGACGCTCGCGGCACATGGCATGAATCGCATTTTCGTTACCGCATTCGCTCTGTGCTGTGGGCGGCAGGCCTTTACCTGATCACTGTTCCGCTTTGGTTTTTGTTCGTGCTGCCGGGTTGGTTGGCCTGGTTGGCTATTTCCCTGTGGTTCTTGTACCGCATCGTGTGGGGCATGATGCGTCTGAACAAACAGCAAGCCATTGACTTTTGATACCTTTATGACCGATCCGAACTGCCTTTTTTGCAAAATCATCGCGGGCCAGATCCCGTCACGCAAAGTTTTCGAAGACGAGCATGTGTTCGCCTTTCATGACATTGCGCCCTGGGCACCGGTGCATTTCTTGGTGGTGCCCAAGTTGCACATTCCTTCGATGGCGCAGCTCACGCCCGAGCATGCGCCGTTGATGGGGCATTTGATGACGCTGCTGCCGCAGCTCGCATTGGCGCAGGGTTGCCGCCCTTACCCTGAGGGCGGCTATCGCATTGTGACGAACACCGGGGTCGAAGGTGGCCAAGAGGTGCACCACATGCATTGGCACGTGATGGGCGGCCCGCGCCCTTGGTTGCGGGGATAATTCCCGGATCGTCAGGGTGCAAAACGGCCGTTCGGCCGGGATGTTCACACTTCGCACTTAGAATCACTGCAGATTGTTAGGAGAGTTTCATGGGTTCCTTTTCCATTTGGCATTGGCTGATTGTTTTGTTGATCGTGGTCATGGTGTTTGGCACCAAAAAGCTCAGAAACATGGGTTCTGACTTGGGCGGCGCGGTCAAAGGCTTCAAAGATGGCATGAAAGACGGCGCTGCACCCGCAGAAGACAAGCCCGCCGGTCAAGTTGCCAATGCGGCATCTGCAGAAAAAACCACGATCGATGTGGAAGCCAAGACCAAGTCTTGAGCTGAACTTGCCTGAACGGATGCTGTGCTTGATCTAGGGATTTCAAAAATTGCGCTGATTGGCGTGGTGGCTTTGATTGTCATTGGCCCCGAGAAGTTGCCCCGCGTGGCCCGTACCGTAGGGGCCTTGCTGGGCAAAGCGCAGCGTTATGTGGCCGATGTGAAGGCCGAGGTCAATCGTTCGATGGACCTGGACGAGCTGAAAAAAATGAAAGAGACGATGGAGGACGCGGCGCGCGGGGTAGAGCAGTCGGTCCAGACTTCGGCGCTGGATTTTGAAAAACAGTGGAGCGACACCACAGCCGGATTGACCGGCGAGGGGACCACCACCACAGCCTGGGAACCCCCACCCCCTAGCTACAAACACCCTGGCAAGAAATGGCGTTTGAAGCAAACCGCCATGCCCCAGTGGTACAAAAATCAAAACGGCACCCGCACACGGGCCTTGTCGGGTGCGGCCCGGGTCGCGCGTTACCGGCCCAAGCCTCTGAATTGACCCATGTCTGATCCTACAAAAACGCCCGAAGACGAATTGGCCGGGACTGAACAGCCCTTTGTCGCTCACTTGGTTGAGTTGCGCGACCGGTTGGTGCGCGCCATGATCGGCGTGGGTGTGGCGGCCCTTATTTTGGCCTTATACCCAGGCCCTGCAGCTTTGTATGACATCTTGGCGCATCCTTTGGTGGCCAACTTGCCCAAAGGGGCGACCTTGATCGCCACCTCGGTGATTTCGCCTTTCATGGTGCCGCTCAAAATTTTGATGATGACGGCCTTTTTGATGGCCCTGCCTGTGGTGCTGTACCAGTTGTGGGCCTTCATTGCGCCGGGTTTGTATGCGCATGAAAAGAAATTGGTGATGCCTTTGGTGGTGTCCAGCACGGTGCTGTTTTTCATTGGGGTGGCCTTTTGCTACTTCTTTGTGTTTGGCCAGGTGTTTCAGTTCATCCAAGGTTTTGCGCCCAAAAGTATCACGGCGGCGCCTGACATTGAGGCCTATTTGGACTTTGTGCTGTCCATGTTCCTGGCGTTTGGTTTGACCTTTGAGGTCCCGATTGCGGTGGTGGTGCTGGCCCGCTTGGGCGTGGTCAGCGTGGAGAAACTCAAAGAGTTCCGGGGCTACTTTGTGGTGCTGGCGTTTGTGGTGGCCGCTGTGGTGACACCGCCCGATGTGGTGTCGCAACTGGCGCTGGCCATTCCGATGTGCATTTTGTACGAGCTCGGTATTTGGGCCGCGCAAATGTTCATCAAACACACCCAGCCCCCCGCCGCGCCTGAATGAATCTGGCCCCTGGGCGGGTCCTGATGGCGCTTACCTGGGATTTTGCGCACGACGCACAGGTCGTGTGCCGGGGCTGACGGTGAGTTGCAAAACTTGCTGGCCCCGCAACACATGAAGTTGCGAAGCTTGACCCGGCTGAAGGGCGGCCACTTGGCTGAGCAAATCGGCCACATTCTTGACCTGCTGGTTGGCGACTTGGGTGATCACATCCCCTGGCTTGACCCCTGCTTTGGCGGCCGGCCCGTTCTGCAAAACACCTGCGATCAAAACACCTTGTGGCAATTTGCCAGTCTGGCTGACCTGCTCAATGCCGAAGGCTTGTGCGGATTCTGCGCTGAGCTCACTGGGCTCCAAGCCCAGCCAGCCGCGGGTGACTTTGCCCTCTTTGCGCAGGCTGTCCATGATGCTTTTGGCGGTGGACACCGGGATGGCAAAGCCAATGCCCATGCTGCCACCGGAGCGCGAGTAAATGGCTGAATTGATGCCCATCAACTGCCCGTTCACATCCACCAAAGCACCACCGGAATTGCCGGGGTTGATGGCGGCATCGGTTTGGATGAAGTTTTCAAAGGTGTTGATCCCCAAGTGGTTGCGGCCCAGGGCACTGACAATGCCAGAAGTGACGGTTTGGCCGACGCCAAACGGATTGCCGATGGCCAGCACCACATCGCCGACTTGCAGGTTGTCCAGGTTACCCAGCACGATGGACGGTAAGTTTTCTAACTGAATGTGCAACAAGGCCAGGTCGGTGTCCGGGTCCACGCCAATCACTTTGGCGGCGGCCGTGCGGCCATCCAACAGCACGACTTCGATGTCGTCGGCCTCTTCAATCACATGGTGGTTGGTCAGGATGTAACCGTCCGGGCTGACGATCACGCCGCTGCCCAAGCCGTCTTGTTCAGATTCATCGCCAGGTCCATTGAAGAACCTGAACCAAGGATCGCCTCGGCGGTGGCGTTGCTTTTTCTGGCGGGTGTTGATGCTCACCACGGCTGGGGAAGCCACCCGGGCGGCCTCGCTCAAACTGCCTGCGGGCCGAGGCGCCTGGCTGGCAGTGGAAGCCGACTGGGTCGTTGCAATGGCCGCGCTGCGCGGGCCGCTGGTTAACCACAGCGGCTTGAGGGTGGCCACGATAAACACCATGGCCAGCATCACCGTCACGCTTTGAGAAAATAAAAGCCAATATTTTTTCATAGGGCCATTGTCGGGTAATTGTGGAGTGTCCGCGAGAGGGGCGTCACTTCACTGACAATGGGGGCAGACTCCTTTATTCTCAAGTCATGATCGTCGCCAAACAACTCACCCAGGCCTTTGAGACTTTGCTGCAACCTGCGCGCTTCAAAGACTATGGCCCTAATGGCTTGCAAGTCCAAGGCCGTGAGCAGATACAGACCTTGGTCTCTGGCGTCACGGCCAGCAAGGCTTTGATCGAAGCAGCCATTGATGTGAAAGCCGATGGCATTTTTGTGCACCATGGGCTGTTTTGGCGCGGTCAAGACGGCTGTGTGGTGGGCTGGATGCGCGATCGACTCAAGTTGTTATTGGCGCACGACATCAACCTGTGGGCCTATCACTTGCCCTTGGATGCGCACCCTGAGTGGGGCAACAACGCCCAATTGGCCAAAGTCTTGGGCTTTGAAACCACGGCGCGCTTTGGGGAACAGGACTTGGGTTTCATGGGCCATGTCGGTCAGAAAATTTTTGCCAATGCCAAGGACTTGGCCGATCACGTTTCAATCCAACTGGGGCGCAGCGTGACGTGCATCGACCCCACTGGGCGAGAAATTCGTCAGGTGGCGTGGTGCACGGGCGGCGCACAAGGCTATTTTGAAGCCGCCATTGCCGCTGGCGTGGATGCGTTTTTGACCGGTGAAATTTCGGAACCGCAAATGCATTACGCACGCGAAATGGGCGTGGCCTTTTTGGCTTGCGGTCATCACGCCACGGAGCGCTATGGCGCACCGGCGGTGGCGGGACATGTGGCGAATAGCCTGGGCTTGGCGCACCACTTCATCGACATTGACAACCCGGCTTGAACCGCATGACGCACCCCCCTTCATTGCACAGGGCTGCCTTGCCCTTGGCCATCACCATGGGCGATCCTTGCGGCATTGGGCCTGAGATCATTGTGAAATCCTTTGCGCAAGACGCCCAGGCCACGCAGGGTGTCTTTGTCGTGGGTGACGTGGGCGTGATGCGACGCGCCGCTTCGTTGGTGCGCGAGAGTGCGACTTGCAACATTGTCGAAATCCGCCAACCCGAGGAGGCCATCGGCTTGCCCCCCCATGACCTGCCTGTGCTGCAGGCCTTGCCGACGCTGCCAGAACTGCCCTGGGGGCATATTCACCCCTTGGCGGGTCAAGCCGCCGGAGATTGCGTGTTTTGGGCGGCGCGTGCTGCATTGAATGGTCAAGTGGGCGCGATCGTGACGGCCCCTTTGCACAAAGAGGCCTTGTCTGCTGCGGGTGCGCCTTATGACCTGTATCCCGGTCACACCGAATTGTTGCAAGCAGAATCAGCCGCTTTCCTCCATCAAAAAGTGCAAGACGTACCGGTGCGCATGATGTTGGCCAACGACGAACTGCGCACGGTACTGGTCAGCATTCACGTCTCTTTGCGCCAGGCCATCGAGGCGGTGACTTTGGACAATGTGTTGCAAACCATCGCCATCACCCATGCTGCGCTCAGTGCCATGCTGGGGCGCTCACCACGCATCGCGGTAGCGGGTCTGAATCCGCATGCCGGGGAGGGCGGTTTGTTTGGTTCAGAAGAGTTGAACATCATTGCCCCTGCGGTGCAGCAGGCCAAGGCCATGGGATGGGATGTGACAGGCCCCATAGCGCCGGATACGGTTTTTATGCGCGCCCGTAACACGGTCCAGCGACCGGGTGAGTTTGATGTGGTGGTGGCCATGTACCACGATCAAGGCTTGATCCCAGTGAAGTACATGGGTGTAGAGCAGGGCGTGAACGTGACCTTGGGTTTACCCTTGGTGCGCACCAGCCCTGACCACGGCACTGCTTTCGACATTGCCGGACAGGGCGTGGCTGACGCCAGCAGCTTGCTGCAAGCCCTACGCATGGCCCGTCAACTCGTCGTCCAGAAAAAATGATCTTGAGCTGCACACAAGGGATGCAGTGGGCCTGGTCTTGCTGTCCATGCCGCCTGATTGACCTGGCTGCCATTGCACCGTGCGATAAGAAAATGCTTGGAGTAGTTGAAAAGTTTCAGTTTTTTCCACTGAATGTGTCAGGTTCATACCTGTTTCACTCGGCTACAATCGAAGGCTAACCCTGATTCTGACTCGCTAGAGGATTCCCATGAGTGACACCCCAGTCGACAACAGCAAACGGACTTGGCTGATTGCCTCCGTTGGCGCGGGCGCCGTAGGCGCTGGTTTTGTCGCCACCCCCTTCGTCAGTAGTTTCCAGCCCTCGGAGCGGGCCAAAGCTGCCGGTGCTGCGGTGGAGGTTGATATTTCGGACATCAAACCCGGTGAAAAAAAGACCGTGGAATGGCGTGGCAAACCCGTTTGGATCATTCGCCGCACACCCGAGCAAATCGCCGGATTGAAAAAAGTGGAAGGCCAATTGGCCGATCCCGAGTCCAACCGCAAGGCTTACCCGATTCCGGAATACGCCAAAAACGATCACCGTTCGATCAAGCCCGAATTCATGGTGGCCGTGGGCATTTGTACCCATTTGGGTTGCTCACCTGGCGACAAGTTCGCCGCAGGCCCTCAAGCTTCCCTGCCAGATGACTGGCAAGGCGGCTTCTTGTGCGCTTGCCACGGCTCTACGTTTGACCTGGCTGGCCGTGTTTTCAAGAACAAACCCGCTCCAGACAATCTGGAAGTGCCTCCCCATATGTACCTCTCCGACACTAAATTGTTGGTGGGTGAAGACAAGAAGGCTTAAGGCAAAACACCATGGCTGTATTTAAAGAAATTTCTCCCAACGCCTCTGCTGGCGCCAAGTTGCTGAACTGGGTAGACAACCGTTTCCCTGCAAGCAAGCTGGTTAAAGAGCACATGAGCGAGTACTACGCGCCAAAGAACTTCAACTTCTGGTACATCTTCGGCTCGCTGTCTTTGTTGGTGTTGGTCATTCAAATCGTGACCGGTATCTTCTTGGTCATGCACTACAAGCCAGATGCCAACCCGATGGGCGGCATCATCGGTGCGCCAGCCGTGGCTTTCGCCTCGGTTGAATACATCATGCGCGACGTCCCATGGGGCTGGTTGATCCGTTACATGCACTCCACTGGCGCTTCGGCCTTCTTTGTGGTGGTGTACCTGCACATGTTCCGTGGCTTGATGTACGGCAGCTACCGCAAGCCGCGCGAGCTGGTTTGGATCTTTGGTTGCGCGATTTTCTTGTGCCTGATGGCCGAAGCCTTCATGGGTTACCTTTTGCCTTGGGGCCAAATGTCCTACTGGGGCGCTCAGGTGATCGTGAACTTGTTCTCGGCAATTCCTTTCATTGGTCCCGATTTGGCATTGTTGATCCGCGGTGACTTCGTGGTGGGCGATGCCACTTTGAACCGTTTCTTCAGCTTCCACGTGATCGCTGTTCCCCTGGTCCTCTTGGGCTTGGTGGTGGCGCACATCATTGCTTTGCACGAAGTCGGCTCCAACAACCCCGACGGTGTGGAAATCAAAGGCCCGAACGCCCCCAAAGATGCGCATGGCCATCCTTTGGACGGTATTCCATTCCACCCTTACTACTCGGTGCATGACATCTATGCCGTGAGCCTGTTCCTGATGGTGTTCTCGGCCATTGTGTTCTTTGCGCCAGAGTTGGGTGGCTACTTCTTGGAGTACAACAACTTCATCCCTGCCGACCCACTCAAGACACCGTTGCACATTGCGCCGGTTTGGTACTTCACGCCTTTCTATTCGATGCTGCGTGCCATCACCAGCGAGATGATGTACGCCTTGATCGCCTGTGTGGTCGGCGGTGCTGCGTTGGCGGTGCTCAAAGGCAAATTGCCTTCGCTGTTCAAAGGTGCTGTGATCGGTGGCGCGGTGGTCATGTGCCTGCTGATGTTGTCGATCGACGCCAAATTCTGGGGCGTGGTCGTGATGGGCGGTGCGGTCATCATCTTGTTCTTCTTGCCATGGCTGGACAACAGCCCAGTCAAGTCGATCCGTTACCGTCCTGACTGGCACAAATACCTGTACGCCGTGTTCGTGATCAACTTCTTGATCTTGGGTTACTTGGGCGTTCAGCCACCCTCGCCTGTGGGCGAGCGGGTGTCCCAAGTGGGCTCTTTGTTCTATTTCGGTTTCTTCTTGCTCATGCCTTGGTGGAGCCAGTTGGGCACACCCAAGCAAGTGCCAGACCGCGTGACTTTCGTTGCGCACTAAGCCCTGGAGAGTCTAGAAAATGAAAATGATGAAAAAACTGACCGCAGGATTGGCGTTGGCCTTGAGCCTCATCGGTGGTGTGCAAGCTTCTTCTGGCGGCATCGCATGGGACAAAGCGCCTGTGAAAACCAACGATCTGGCTTCCTTGCAAAACGGCGCCAAATTGTTTGTCAATTACTGCCTGAATTGCCACTCGGCCTCGTTCATGCGTTTCAATCGCTTGAAAGACATCGGTTTGACCGAGCAGCAAATCAAAGACAACTTGCTGTTCCCGACCGACAAAGTGGGTGACACCATGCGTGCGTCCATTGACCCCAAGCAAGCTGCTTTGTGGTTTGGCGCCAACCCTCCCGACTTGACCTTGGTGGCGCGTTCACGCTCAGGCCATGGCGGCACAGGTGCTGACTACCTCTACACCTATTTGCGCACTTACTACCGCGACGAGACCAAGCCTACGGGCTGGAACAACCTGGCGTTCCCCAACGTGGGCATGCCCAACCCCCTGTGGGAGTTGCAAGGTGAGCGTCGCCCGGTGTATGACACCGTGGAAGAGCACGGTCACGAAACACATGTGTTCAAAGGCTGGGAGCAGGTCAAGCCCGGTACCTTGAGTCCATTACAGTACGACCAAGCCGTTGGCGACCTGGTCAATTACCTCCAATGGATGTCTGAACCCGCCCAAAACAGCCGCGTGCGCATTGGCGTGTGGGTGCTGATTTTCTTGACGTTCTTCAGCTTCATTGCATGGCGCTTGAATGCCGCCTACTGGAAAGACGTCAAGTAAACCTTCGTTGCCCGACTGAAAAGCCCGGGCAGTATGGAGTGGGCAAGCCAGCCAAATGGCTTCCCACTCTTTTTTGATTTTAGGAGTCTCCACCATGATGGTGCTTTATTCGGGAACGACCTGCCCTTTTTCTCATCGCTGCCGTTTTGTGTTGTTTGAAAAAGGCATGGATTTTGAAATCCGCGATGTCGATCTGTACAACAAGCCAGAAGACATCAATGTGATGAATCCTTACGGTCAAGTGCCGATTTTGGTTGAGCGCGACTTGATTTTGTACGAGTCCAACATCATCAACGAGTACATTGATGAGCGCTTTCCACACCCCCAATTGATGCCCGGTGACCCTGTGGACCGCGCACGTGTTCGCTTGTTCTTGCTCAATTTCGAAAAAGAATTGTTCGTGCACGTGGTCACTTTGGAAAACCGCGCGCTCAAAGGCAACGACAAAGCGTTGGAAAAAGCCCGCGCCCACATTCGTGACCGTTTGACGCAACTGGCACCTGTGTTTTTGAAGAACAAGTTCATGTTGGGTGACAATTTCTCCATGCTCGATGTGGCCATTGCGCCTTTACTCTGGCGTCTCGATTACTACGGCATCGACCTGAGCAAGAACGCAGCACCTTTGTTGAAGTATGCAGAGCGCATTTTTTCGCGTCCAGCCTACATTGAAGCACTGACACCTTCTGAAAAGGTCATGCGCAAGTAAACTGCATAGCTACGCAAGACATTGGAGTGTTCATGAACGCACAGGAATCCCCATCCACCCGTCCCTATTTGGTTCGGGCGCTGTATGAGTGGTGCACTGACAATGGCTTGACGCCTTATGTGGCGGTGATGGTGGATGAAACCGTCCAAGTGCCTCGGGAATATGTTCAGGACGGCGAGATCGTTTTGAACGTGAGTTTCGATGCCACCAGTTCTTTGAAGTTGGGCAATGATTTCATTGAATTCAAAGCCCGCTTTGGTGGCAAGCCACGGGAGATCATGGTACCCATGAACCGTGTGATGGCCATTTATGCACGTGAGAATGGTCAGGGCATGGCTTTTCCTGTGAACCGTGCCGATCGCGTATTGGAGCCCACCAGAAATGATTTGCCGGCCAGCGATGAGCCTACAGCGGCACCGCCATTGGCGGCTGTGCCTAAAGCCCCTGATGCTGAGGCCGGGCCTGTTTCTGGTTCAGCGACGCGTCCCACACTGACCCGCATCAAATAATGCAGGCGAATCCGGAATCACGGTTGACTTGAATTAGAATACACACCGTTGCCGCTTTAGCTCAGTTGGTAGAGCACCCGCCTTGTAAGCGGTAGGTCGTCAGTTCGAATCCGACAAGCGGCACCAGAACTCAACTCTCAGAGTTTTCAAAACCCGCACATGTGAATGTGGCGGGTTTTTTTGCGCCTGCGTCTTTGGTGATAGGGGATGTCAGAGTGAGCGTGTCAAAACTTTCAGGCGAATGGTTTGCACTTCAAAGCCTTGATGCTGCAAATGTCCCAGCAGGGCGGGCAGCATTTGCCTGAGTTTGGCGGCAGCGGCATTGCTCTTGACCAGCAGGCACCATGAAGGGCCTTCGATCGGCCCAGCCTGAATTGCGGCACGCAAAGCGGGCGGGATCAAGGGATCGAGGGCGCGCAAGCGCTGAGTGGACTCGCGCATGAGTTGGCTCAACTGGGCCAAGGTCGGCGACTCTTGCGCAGCTTGCAGCAACGATTGGCTTTGGTTGTGGCGTCTCATGGGGGGGTGCTTAACGAGTCCGATTATCAACCACGCAGCCCCAGCAAGCGCCATTGAAGCACTCTGGGGGAGGTCATGCCAAGTAGAAGCAGCGCTGTCAGAGAGGGTAAAATCCAACGGATTGATGGTGCTTCGGGAACGGGTGACTTGGATTGGTTTCAAGGCCCTTGTTTTTGGTGACCTTCAGCCCCAACTTCAGTCCCACCCTATAGACAGGATTACCGGTTACGCAATGGGCCACAGTCGGCTTTGCGGATCGAGCAGACATGGCCACCAACTTTCTCACCCAAATTTTCGGCAGTCGCAATGACCGCTTGGTCAAGCAATATCGCAAAACAGCCGAACGCATCAACGCGCTGGAAGCCGGACTGGAGTTGCTGAGCGACGAGCAGCTGCGCGCCAAGACTCAAGAATTTAAAGACCGTGTTGCAGCCGGCGACACCTTAGATGCTTTGTTGCCTGAAGCTTTTGCGGTGGTTCGTGAAGGCTCCAAGCGCGTCATGAAGATGCGTCACTTTGATGTGCAATTGATCGGTGGTATTGCTTTGCATAACGGCAAGATTGCTGAAATGGGCACAGGTGAAGGCAAAACCTTGACGGCGACCTTGCCGGTGTACCTGAACGCTTTGACGGGCAAAGGCGTGCATGTGGTCACGGTCAACGACTATTTGGCCAACCGCGATGCGCAATGGATGGCGCGTCTTTATAACTTCTTGGGTTTGTCCGTGGGCATCAATTTGCCGCAATTGCCGCGCGAAGACAAGCAAGCCGCATACCGCTCGGACATCACTTACGGCACGAACAACGAGTATGGTTTTGATTATTTGCGCGACAACATGGTTTACGAGTCGGCCGATCGGGTCCAGCGTGGTCTGAACTACGCCATCGTGGACGAAGTCGACTCGATTTTGATCGACGAAGCCCGCACCCCCTTGATCATCAGCGGCCAGGCTGAGGACCACACCGCACAGTACTTGGCCATGAACCAGGTCGTTCCCTCGCTCAAGCGCCAAGAGGGCGAGGCCGATCCTCGCACTGGAGAGGGCATCATCACGCCAGGTGATTTCACCGTCGATGAAAAATCACACCAAATTTACCTGACCGAAGACGGCCACGAAAACGCTGAACGCATTTTGTCCAGCATGGGATTGATTCCTGAAGGGGCTAGTCTGTACGACCCAGCCAACATCAGCCTGATGCATCACCTGATGGCGGCCTTGCGCGCCAATCACCTGTACCATCGCGACCAACATTACGTGGTGCAAGACGGCGAAATCGTCATCGTGGATGAATTCACAGGCCGCTTGATGAGCGGCCGCCGCTGGAGCGATGGCTTGCACCAAGCGGTGGAAGCCAAAGAGGGCGTGAAAATCCAGGCCGAAAACCAGACCATGGCCTCGATCACGTTTCAAAACTACTTCCGCTTGTACAACAAGTTGGGTGGTATGACCGGAACGGCTGACACCGAGGCTTATGAGTTCCAAGAAATCTACGGTCTCGAAACCGTGGTCATCCCCCCTAACCGCAAAAGCCAACGCCAAGATCAACTCGATCGCGTCTACAAAACGTCCAAAGAGAAATACGCCGCCGCCATCATGGATATTCGCGAGTGCCATGAACGCGGCCAACCCGTTTTGGTGGGAACCACTTCGATTGAAAACTCGGAACTGATCGCTGGCTTGCTGGAACAAGCCAAATTGCCGCACCAAGTGCTCAATGCCAAGCAGCACGCGCGTGAAGCTGACATCGTGGCGCAAGCCGGTCGTCCCGGCATGATCACCATTGCCACCAACATGGCAGGGCGTGGCACCGACATTGTGCTGGGTGGCAATATCGAAAAATCCATTCAAGCCGTGGAGGCCGATGAGGCCTTGAGCCCTGCAGAGCGCGAAACGCAGATGGCAACGCTGCGCCAAGCCTGGTCCTT
>CANFMK010000075.1 GCA_947448325.1 Comamonadaceae bacterium | reverse complement strand
TGGCCCTGCGCGTCGGGTGCGGCCCAATGCTGGGCCAGCCAGTTGGCTTTGTCCGGCGTCAGGCGTTGGTTGGTTTTCATCAACCTGGCGGCCACACCGGCCGCATCGGGGTAGGTCCGCAGGTCTGACTCGCCGTTTTTCAGGGCTTTGATTTCGTTCAGCCACTGCGTCAACCGCTTGGGGGCTTGCTCGGCGCGGGTGGTGGGCATGCCAAAGCCTTCCAAATTGACCAGGCGGCGAATGCGCTCGGGGCGGCAGCCGGCGTAATGCATCACCACATTGCCGCCCATGCTGTGACCCACCAGGTCAATGGTCTGGCCGGGGCACAGCACATCGAGCAAGGCATCCAAGTCGCCCAAATAGTCGGGCAGCCAGTAGCAATCAGTGGGCGGGCCTTCGGTCAGGCCGTAACCGCGCCAGTCGGGGGCAATGATCTGGCGGCCGCTGGCAAAGGCTTCGCTCAGAGCGTCGACCATGAATTGCCAGGACGCGGCCACATCCATCCAGCCATGGGCCAACACCAGCGGGGTGCTGCCGGGCACGCTGTGGCCCCAGGTGCGCACGTGGTAACGCAGTCCGCGCAGTGGGACCCATTGGCTGCTTGAAGTTCTTCTTTCTTGGTACATACTTTCAATCATAAGGAGAATAAGGATGCGAGACAGTCACCAAGAGGATCAGCCTGACGCTTATGCCGCCTTGCACGCCCAATTTGGCTGGCGTGTGGACACCCACTTCAATATGGCGCAGGTGTGCTGCGGTCGTTGGGCGGCGGCGCCCGACGCCGCGCGCCGGGTGGCGCTGAAAGAACACCGCCCAGGCCAGCGTCCCCGTGTCTACACCTTCGCGCAACTGCAGCAAGCGGCCAACCGCCTCAGCCAGGTGCTCCAAGGTTTGGGCGTGCAGCCCGGCGATCGGGTGGCCATGGTCATGCCCCAGCGGTTCGAGACCGCTGTGGCCTATATGGCGGTGCTGCAAATGGGTGCGGTGGCCATGCCCTTGTCGATGCTGTTTGGGCCGGAGGCTTTGGCGTTTCGTTTGCAAGACAGCGATGCGCGGGTCGTGGTGGCTGAAGCGGCGGCCTTGACCGTCGTGGCGACTGCACGCGCCGAATGCCCAGGCTTGCAAACCGTGATGGGCGTGGGTCTGCAAGGCGCGAGCGCTGAAGTCCAAAGCGCCTGCGATGTGGACTTTGATGCCGCCTTGGCCGCGGCCACGCCGCGCTTCAAGCCCCTGCGCACCTTGGCAGAAGACCCGGCGGTGTTGATCTACACCAGTGGCACCACCGGCAACCCCAAGGGCGCTTTGATCCCACACCGCGCCCTGATTGGCAACCTGACCGGTTTTGTCTGCAGCCAAAACTGGTTTGGATTTGACCCTTGGGATGCGCGCAAAACCTCGCAAGCCGTGTTTTGGTCACCCGCCGACTGGGCCTGGACCGGCGGCTTGATGGACGCTTTGCTGCCCAGCCTGTACTTTGGCCGCCCGATCGTGGCGTTCAACGGCCGTTTCAGCCCAGAGGCCGCTTTTGAGATTTTGCACACACACCGGGTGACGCACACCTTTTTGTTCCCGACGGCCCTCAAAGCCATGATGAAAGCCGTGCCGCATCCGCGTCGCCATTACCGCTTGCAACTGCAGGCTCTGATGAGCGCCGGCGAGGCGGTGGGCGACGCGGTGTTTGCCTATTGCCAAAACGAGTTGGGCGTGACCGTCAACGAAATGTTCGGCCAAACCGAAATCAACTATGTGGTGGGCAACTGCGCCCGCCTGTGGCCGGCGCGGGCCAACAGCATGGGCAAAGGCTACCCCGGGCACCGTGTGGCGGTGATCGACGAGGCTGGGCGTGAATGCCCCGCTGGCACACCGGGCGAAGTGGCGGTGAACCGTTTCGATGTCCACGGCCATCCCGACCCGGTGTTCTTCTTGGGCTATTGGCGCAACGAGGCGGCGACGAAAGCCAAATACACCGGCGACTGGTGCCGTACCGGGGACATGGCCGTGGCAGATGCTGACGGTTACCTTTGGTACCAAGGCCGCACCGATGACATGTTCAAGGCCGCGGGCTACCGCATTGGCCCGGGGGAGATTGAAAACTGCTTGGTGAAACACCCGGCGGTGGCCAATGCCGCCGTGGTGCCCAAGCCCGACCGCGACCGGGGTGCTTTGGTCAAAGCCTATGTGGTGCTCTCGCCCGACTACCAACACCAGCGCAGCCAAGCGGCTGATTCGGTGGCATTTGAGGCGGCGGTGCACAGCGCGCTGCAGCAGCATGTCAGAGGCCTGCTCGCACCCTACGAGTACCCGAAAGAGATCGAGTTCATTGAGGCTTTGCCCATGACCACCACCGGCAAAGTGCAGCGGCGCATCTTGCGGCTGCAAGAAGAGGCGAGGGCGGCACAGCGCGCGTGATGCGCTCAGGCTAAACTCCACGGCGCAGCGACGTGGCGCCATCTTGGTCATTGACAGGCGCTGCGCAGTCGACCACCTCATTCAGGACCCTCTTCATGAAGACCCTTCAACTTTCTCATACCGATCTGCACGTCACCCCGATTTGCCTGGGCACCATGACTTTTGGCGAGCAGGTCAGCGAAGCCGATTCGCACGCTATTTTGGACCGCTCTTTGACCGCAGGCGTGAACTTCATCGACACGGCCGAGATGTACTCGGTGCCTGCCAAAGCCGAGACTTTTGGCGCCACCGAAACCATCATTGGCAACTGGTTTGCCAAACACCCCGGCACGCGCCAAAAACTGGTGCTGGCCACCAAAGTGGCCGGTCCCTCGCGTGGCATGCCTTGGGTGCGCGAAGGCAAGGGCATGACGGCGCAAGACATTGCGCACTCGTGCGACGCCAGCCTGCGCCGTTTGCAAACCGATGTGATCGATCTGTACCAAATCCATTGGCCCGAGCGCCATGTGCCCGCTTTTGGCATGGTCTATTACGACCCGTCCAAAGAAAATTCGGTCACTCCGATTCACGAGCAGCTCGAAGCCTTGAGCAAGTTGGTCAAAGCCGGCAAGGTGCGTTACATCGGACTGTCCAACGAAACACCTTATGGCGTGCACGAGTTTGTGCGCCTGGCCGAGCAGCATGGCTTGCCGCGCGTAGCCACGGTGCAAAACCCCTACTGCTTGGTGAACCGCACTTGGGAAAATGGTTTGGACGAAACCTGCCACCGCCTGGGCGTGTCGTTGCTGGCGTATTCGCCACTGGCTTTCGGTTTGCTCACCGGCAAGTTCGATGTATCGGGCACCACCGGTCCTGATGCGCCTGTCGGCTCACGCATCGCCACCTACGAGTCGGTGCGCAAACAACGCTGGGGTCGCCCAGAGGCTTTGGTGGCGGCGCGCCGCTACAACCAATTGGCCCGCGACAACGGCATGACGCCGACGCAAATGGCGCTGGCGTTTTGCTACACCAAATGGCAAGTGGCCAGCACCATCATTGGCGTGACCTCGGTGGCGCAATTGGACGAAGACCTGAATGCCTGGGGCACCACTTTGAGCCCTGAAGTGCTGGCGCAGATCGACGCCATCCGCTGGGAATTGCGGGACCCGGCGCTGTAATTGGACTGTGGCTAAAAAAGACCGCGTCAGCGAAACGCCGGCCACCGCTTTGTTGCGGGCTCAGGGCGTGGCTTTTACCGAGCATCCTTACGAGTACCTGGAGCATGGCGGCGCCCTGCACAGTTCCAGCGAATTGGGCTTGGACCCTTTCACTGTGGTCAAAACCTTGATCATGCAAGACCAAGATGCCAAGCCCTTGGTGGTGTTGATGCACGGCAATCGCAAAGTCTCCACCAAAAACCTGGCCCGGCAAATCGGCGCCAAGTCGGTAGAGCCGTGCACGCCGGAAGTGGCTAATCGACACAGCGGCTACTTGGTGGGAGGTACCTCGCCCTTTGCCACGCGCCGCAGCATGCCGGTGTTCATCGAGGAGACGATTTTGGCTTTGCCGCGCATCGCCATCAACGGTGGCCGACGCGGGTTTTTGGTGGGCATCGAGCCGCAAGTCTGCGTGCGATTGCTAGAAGCGAAACCCGTGCAGTGCGCGCTGGCAGAATAGGCCCATGGGCGAAGATCGCCTCTGAGTACCTTCTGGGAGATTGGGTTTGGAAAATAACATGTTGATCACGCTGGGCGTGACCCTGGCTTCTTACTTGCTGGGCTCCTTGAGCTTTGCCGTCATCATCAGCCGCGTCATGGGGCTGAGCGATCCGCGCTCGTATGGCAGCCACAATCCCGGTGCCACCAACGTGCTGCGCTCGGGCAATAAAAAAGCAGCGGTATTGACCTTGGTGTTTGACGCCGCCAAAGGCTGGTTGCCGGTGTTTGCGGTGCAGCACTGGGGTGCGGACTATGAACTGGCTGCAGGCACCGCCGCGCTGGCCGGTTTGGCCGCGTTCGTGGGCCATTTGTTCCCTGTGTTCTTTCGCTTTCAAGGCGGCAAGGGCGTGGCCACTGCGGCCGGCGTCCTGTTCGGCGTGAATGCTTTACTCGGTTTTTCGGTTGGCCTGACCTGGTTGATCGTCGCCTGGTTCTCGCGTTACTCGTCTTTGGCAGCCTTGGCCGCGGCGGTGTTTGCACCCGCTTATTACGCCTTTGGCGGCGATGTGGCCTGGCCCTACGCAGAACCCTTACTGGGCGCTTTGATCGTCATGACCTTGCTTTTGGTGTGGCGGCACATCGACAACATCAACCGCTTGGTGGCGGGTACCGAGTCCAAACTCGGCAGCAAGAAAAAATAAGCTTCAGCTCACAGACAAGACCACGGGCGCGTGGTCGCTGGGGCGCTCGTTTTTACGCGGCAGCTTGTCCACCACACAGGCTGTGGCACGGCTTTTCAAGGCGTCGGTCACCAGCACATGGTCGATGCGCAAGCCTCGGTTGCGGCGAAAGCCAAAATCGCGGTAGTCCCACCAGCTGTAGCTTTTTTCGGGTTGCTCAAACAGCCTGAAGCTGTCGGTCAAACCCAGGTCGATCAAGCCCATCAAGTGGGCGCGCTCTTCGTCGGTGCAATGGATGGTGCCTTTCAAAGCCACTGGGTCCCACACGTCCAAGTCGTCAAAGGTGATGTTGAAATCACCGGTCAACACCAGTTGCGGGTACGCTGCCATTTCGGTTTGCACCCACTCGCGCAAAGCGGTGAGCCAGCGCATTTTGTAGGCAAATTTGTCGCTGTCCGGCGCTTGGCCGTTGGGGAAATACGCGCCAATCACCCGCACCGTGCCGCCTTGGCCATCAGGGTAGGTGGCAGCAATCACACGCGACATGTCGTCGGCAAATCCTGGAATGTTCTTCACCACCTCGGTACCTGCGCTGCGTGAAATCAGGGCCACGCCGTTGTAGGTTTTTTGGCCAAACCATTGCGCTTGGTAACCGGCTTCGGCAAAAGCCGCATGCGGGAACTTGTCGTCGCTCATCTTGAGTTCTTGCAACGCCAACACGTCGATCGCGCCAGCGTCTGAAGCGGCTTGCGCGGCCAGCCAGTCCAAGACCTGCGGCAGGCGCACCGACAGCGAGTTCACATTCCAGGTGGCAATCTTCATACGTGCAGCAAAGCCAGTGCGCCAATGCCCAGGCCCACAGCGCCCAGACCGTACATGCCCCATTCCAACCATTTGCGCCGGGTCATCAAGGCAATAGCAGCCATGGCAATCGACACCTGCAGCGCGGTCGTGGCCTGCGCCCAGCGGTGGTGTTGGTGCATTTGCTCGTCAGACTGGTGGTCCCACTCTTTGGACTCGGCTTCGAGCTTTTCAGCGGCGACTTTGATCTCGCCTTTTTCGGTTTTGTAGCGCTTGATTTCGCCTTCGTAAAACTCTTTCTTGGCCCCTGGCGCCAACTCGATGGCCAACTCACTCAGGTTTTGTTTGCTGCTTTTGGCCTGGTAATAGTTCCACTGGTTGGAGGCTTCGGTTTTCTTGATCGCCGCATTGTTTTTGTACAAACCGGCGCTGGCTTGTGTAGCGCCGCCCATGTAAGAAAAAATCGCCCCAACCGTGGCAATGACGGCAGTGAACATGGCAATGCTGTTGGTGTGGCTGCCGCCATGGCCGGCGTCGCCGTGGCCTTGTTGGGCGTGCTCGAGTTCGTGGTCGTGGGGGCCGTGAACGTGGAATCCATCTGCGGACATGGTCAAACTCCTGTTGAAGTGTTTTGGTAGGTGACAAAGCTGAACGGCAGGCCTTGCGCGCTGGTGTGGGATTCGCGCGCCACCTCTTGCCAATCGGCATTCAGTGCGGGAGCGAAAGCATCGCCCTCAAAATCTTGGTCAATCTCGGTGACCACCGCCGTGCTGGCCCAGGGCAGTGCTTGCGCGTAAATTTCGGCGCCACCCATCACCCAGGCATCGGTCTCGGGCGGGCACAGTTGCATGGCCTCGGTGATGGAGCCTGCGCGCAGCACGCCTGGCGCCTGCCAGTCGGCTTGGCGCGTCACCACCACGTTCAAGCGGCCGGGCAGGGGGCGAAATTTGGGGGGAAGCGAGTCCCAGGTTTTGCGCCCCATGATGACCGGGCAGCCCAGGGTGGCGCGTTTGAAATGCGCCAAGTCTTCGGGCAGGTGCCAAGGCAGTTGGTTGTTGACACCAATCACCCCGTTGCGCGCGCGCGCAAAAATCAAATGCAGCTGCATGCGCTCAAACCGCCACCGGCGCTTTGATGGCCGGGTGGCATTCATACCCCAGCACCTCAAAGTCTTCGAATTGGTAATCCAAAATGGATGCGGGTTTGCGCAAAATGTTCAGCGTTGGGTAGGCCATGGGCGCGCGGCTCAGTTGCAGCTCGACCTGCTCGTGGTGGTTGCTGTAAATGTGGCAGTCGCCGCCGGTCCAAATGAAATCGCCCACGTCCATGTCGCACTGCTGCGCGACCATGTGGGTCAGCAGGGCGTAGCTGGCGATGTTGAAGGGCACACCTAAAAAGATGTCGGCGCTGCGCTGGTACAGCTGGCAGCTGAGCTTGGGTTTGTCGCCCGCTTTTTGCGGCGGCGCCACATAGAACTGAAAAAACGCATGGCAGGGCATCAGCGCCATTTGGTCCAGCTCGGCCACGTTCCAGGCGCTGACGATGATGCGCCGCGAATCGGGGTTGGATTTGAGCGTGTCCATCACTTGCTGGATCTGGTCAATATGCCCACCGCCCGGCGTAGGCCAGCTGCGCCATTGCACCCCGTACACCGGGCCGAGCGAACCATCCTCGCGCGCCCACTCGTCCCAAATCGTGCAGCCGCGTTCTTGCAGCCATTTGACGTTGCTGTCGCCGCGCAAGAACCACAACAGCTCGACAATGATGGCCCGCAAGAACACTTTTTTGGTGGTCACCAGCGGAAATCCTTCGTTCAGATCGAAGCGCATCTGATGGCCAAAGACGCTGCGCGTGCCGGTGCCGGTGCGATCGCCTTTTTGCACGCCCGTCGTGTAAACGTGGCGCATGAAGTCTTCGTATTGGCTGCGGATGGGGCGGGCGAGGGTGTTCATGGGATTGAGTTTAATTCAACCGCTGAATCAGCGAAAAAATACTGCATTACTGAATTGGATTTGAGTAAACTCTGAATGTGATGCCGATTTGATTTGGAACCCATAATGAAAACCACTTTCACAGGTGCACTGCGCGCTGTCATCCCATTATTGGCGCTCAGTTTTGCTTGGAACGTATCATCCGCCCTCGCCGCTGACGCCCCTGTGGCCGTGGTGAATGGCGTGAGTATCTCTTCCGGCCTGATTGACCGTGTCGTGCAGGCCAATGTGGCGCAGGGCCAAAAAGACACGCCCGAGTTGCGCGCGGCCTTGAAGCAGGAATTCATCGCCCGTGAATTGATGTCGCAGGAGTCACAAAAGCGCGGCTTGGACAAACTGCCATCGACGCAAGATGCTTTGCTGGGATTGCGTCAGAACTTACTGATCGATTTGTTGATGAACGACGAGTTCACCAAAAATCCGGTCACCGATGCGGAACTCAAGGCCGAGTACGAGCGGCAGGTGAAGGTGCTGAAGGCGGCAGGGGATATGCAGCAGTTCCAGATCTTCAGCATCGTGGTGGCTACAGAGGTCGAAGCCAAGAGCGTACAAGCTGCGCTCAAATCAGGCCAGACCTTTGAGGCATTGGCCAAGTCCAAATCGCTGGACCCCAGCAAAGACAAAGGGGGTGAGTTGGGTTGGTTCTTGCCGGACCAAATGACGCCAGCGATTTCCAATGTGGTGGTCAATTTGGCCGCAGGTGCTGTGTCGGCAGCGCCGATCCAGGTGGGCAATTATTGGCATGTGGTGAAACTGGCGGCCAAACGTGCCTACCAAGTGCCCGGCTTTGATGAAAGCAAAAACCTGCTGCAATCCGCCGTGGTGCAAGGCCGCCGAACCGCCTTGCTCAAAAAACTGAGCGATGCGGCAACGGTGAAGTAATTTCGCCCTTGAAGCTGGGCGCGTCGTCGGGTCAGCCCAGCACCCGCCCCGGGTTCATGATGTTGTGCGGGTCTAGGGCTTTTTTCACGGCGCGCATCATGGCCAGGGCCGTCGGGTCTTTGTAGAGCGGCAGCTTGCCCACTTTGAGTTCACCCACCCCGTGCTCGGCGCTGATCGAGCCCTCAAAGCGCTTGACCTGGTCAAACACCAGGGTGTTGACCTGGTCTTCGCAGTCGCGCAAAAAGGCTTGGCCGTCGGCACCCTCAGGCACCTGCACGTTGTAGTGCAGGTTGCCGTCACCCAAATGGCCAAAATCCACCAGGCGCACGCCAGGAATGTGCTGTGCCAGCAGGGCGTCAGTCTCGGCCACGAAGTCCGGAATGCGCGACACCGGGATGCTGATGTCGTGCTTGATGTTCAGCCCTTCTTCGGCCTGCGCCAGGGTGATGCTTTCGCGGATGTGCCACAGGCCGCGTGCTTGGGTCAGGTTTTCGGCGACCACCGCATCGGTGACGCAACCGGCATCGAGCGCGGCTTCGAGCAAGGATTCGAATTGGCCACGGGCATGGGCCTCGTTTTCACTGTCCGAGTTTTCCAGCAACACGCACCACGGGGTTTCTTTCCACAGGGGCACCCGCAGTTGGGGGTAGTGTTTGTCTACCAGGCTGAGGGCAAATTGGCCCATGACCTCAAATCCGGTCAGGCCCGGGCCCAGGCGTTGGTGCGCCAAGCCCAGCAGGTCCACCGCCGCTTGCATGCTGGGCACAGCGGCCCACGCGGTGAGTTGCGCGGCGGGTTGCGGGTACAACTTCAGGGTGGCGGCGGTGATCACGCCCAGCGTGCCTTCGCTGCCGATCATCAGGTTGCGCAGGTCGTAGCCGGTGTTGTCTTTGCGCAGACCCGTGAGGCCGTGCCAGATCTCGCCTTGGGCGTTGACCACTTCCAGGCCCAGGCACAGTTCGCGGGTGTTGCCGTAGCGCACCACCTGGGTGCCGCCCGCGTTGGTGCCCAGGTTGCCACCGATGGTGCAACTGCCTTCAGCGCCCAAGCTCAAAGGGAACAAAAAGCCCGCGGCCTCGGCGGCGGCTTGCAAGTTTTGCAGCACACAACCGGCTTCCACCGTGATGGTCAAATTGGCCGGGTCGATGGCGCGCACCGCCTGCATACGGCCCAGGCTGAGCACGATTTGTGTGCCACTGGCATCAGGCACGCCGCCCACCACCAGGCCGGTGTTGCCGCCTTGCGGCACGATCGAAGTTTTTAGAGCGGCGCAGGCTTTGACCACGGCCGCTACTTCGGTCGTGCTGCCCGGGCGCACCACGGCCAGGGCGCGGCCGCGAATGCGTTTGCGCCAGTCCAGCTCCCAAGCGCTCAGGTCGGTGGTCGGGTCTTCGTGCGTCAGCACATGGGCAGCGCCACAGATTTGGCGCAGGGTGTCAGTCAATGCGGTCATGCCACTTCTTTCAAAGGTCCGAGGGCTTTGGCGTCTTTCAAGCGCAAGCGCACATGCAGGGCGCAGGCCACAAACAGCGTCACGCACAGCAGCACTTGAATGCCGGCCAGACCGTTGGACGGCCATTTGTCGCCCCAAGCGCGCACCACGCCCTCGGTGAAGTAAATCCAGATCAGCAAACTCACCCAGCGGTAGGTGTACATGCGGTTTTTCAGCAAGCCGGCCAATGGCAGGCACAGCGGCAGCACCTTGATGGCCCACCAGGTGCCGCCGGGGCGCAACGGGGCTAACCACAGCTCCCAGGCCAGGCCCAGGGCGATCAGGCCGAGCAGGCTGCCGACTGCCAAAGCGCGGGTGAAAACCACATGGGCCGCCGTTGGGGATGCGGTAGGAGTAGAAAAGTCAACAGCTTCAGGTGAATTCATGTTCATGGCAGTGGCATCATACAGAGCATGAATCGAATCGAACGTTTAAGCCAGGGGTTGACCCAACTGTGGGCGTACCTCTTGCATTTTGAGTGGCGCCAGATGGGGCATTTGCTGCGCGAGCGTTTTCGCGAAGCGCGCCTGGGCATGAGTGCCAGCTCTCTCACCTTCACCACCGTGTTGGCGTTGGTGCCTTTGTTCACCATGGGCTTGGCCATTTTCACGGCCTTTCCGGTGTTTGCCAAAGTGCAAGACCTGTTGCAGCAATGGCTGGTGCAAAGCCTGGTGCCTGAGAGCATTGCGCGCCAGGTGTTGGGCTCGCTCACGCAGTTCTCCCGAAAAGCGAGCCGTTTGGGGGTTGTGGGTTTTGTCGCGGTGATCTTCGCTTCCTTGGCCCTGATGGTGACCATTGAGCGCACCTTGGGTCAAATTTGGCGGGTCTCCAGCCAACGTGCACTGCCTCAAAAGGTGTTGTTGTACTGGGCGGCGCTGACTTTGGGGCCGTTGATGGTGGGCGCCAGTTTGGCCATTACCTCTTACTTGGTGACTGCCAGCGAGGGCGTGGGCGTCTTGCCCGGCGACTTGCGTTTGGTGCTGGACGCGGTGGAGTTTGCGTTGTTGGCCGCTTGTGCCAGTGGTGTTTATTTTTATGTGCCCAACACCCGTGTGCATTGGCACCATGCCTTGGCGGGTGGCCTGGTGGCCACGGTTGGCATTGAATTGGGAAAGAAAGGGTTGGCCTTGTACCTGGCCCAAATGCCTTCTTACTCGGCCATTTACGGTGCGTTTGCCGCTGTCCCCATTTTGTTGGTGTGGATTTACATGGCGTGGATCATTGTGCTGGTCGGCGCCGTCGTGGCGGCCAGTCTGCCCGAGCTGGGGCGCCATGCCCTGCGCCGGCGCAGCGGCGCGGGCTGGTCATTCAGGCTCGCTTTGGAAACCTTGAGTGCGCTGGACGCCATGCACCACACGCCGCCACATGGTTTGAGTTTGAACGAGTTGGCCGAGGCCTTGCGCATCGAGTTGCGCCATGCACACCGGGTGGTCAAAGTGCTGCATGAGTTGCGCTGGATCGGCCAGCTGCGCCCCATGGATGAGGGCAGCGATTCGCGCTACGTGCTGTTGGCCGACTTGGAGGTCACACCCTTGGCGCCCTTGGCCAACGCGCTACTGGTGTCGGAAATGGACAGCACGCAGCATGTCTGGCGCCACATGGGCATTGCGCAGCTGCATGTGGCCGATGTGCTGCCTCACACAGCTGAACACCCGTTGAATTAAAGCCCGGTGCTGAACGGGGCTTGCAAAAAACCTCTGAACCGGGCCCTTCCGCCGCGCAGCGGGGCCTGCGTGAGTTGGTAATCAGGGAAACGCTGCAAAAAGCGGCCAATGGCCACGCGCCCTTCAAGTCTGGCCAGGCTCAAACCTGCGCATTGGTGGATGCCAAAGCCGAACGCCAAATGCTTGCCGCCCGTGCGCCGCAGATTCAGTTGCTCGGGGTTTTCGAACTGAGCCGGGTCGCGGTTGGCCGCACCAATGCACAGCGTCACCAGAGCGCCTGCAGGCAAGTCCAGCCCGCCCAGTTGCGTGTCGTGCAGGGCGCGGCGGTTGCCCAGCTGGTTGGAGGATTCAAAGCGCAAAAACTCGTCCACGGCCAGATTCAGCACCGCGTCCCGGGCCTCGTCGTTCGGCGCCTGCTGCATGTCACTGAGCAACTGCGCGCGCGCATCAGGGTGCTCTTGCAAGCAGATCAGCGCATTGCCAATCAAGTTGGTGGTGGTCTCATGCCCGGCGTTCAGTAAGAACTGGCAGTTTTGCAGCAGCTCGATTTCGCTCAATTTTTCGCCGCTGTCTTCACCCTGAATCAGGCGCGTGAGCACATCTCGGTCTGGGTCCCCGGGTTGGCGGCGCCGATCGGCGACCAAGCCGAGCAGGTAGTCGTAAAACGCGCGCACGCTGGCGTGGCCCAAGGCTTCTTGCTCGGGCGTGAGGCTGGGCTCCAGCGCCCCCAAAATCGCCAGCGACCAACCGCGCAAAGGACCGCGCTCGGCGTGGGGCACCCCCAGCAAGTTGCCAATGATTTCGACCGGGATGGCGCTGGCAAAGTCTTCGATCAAGTCGCCACCGCCTTGGGCTTGCATGCGGTCCAGCAAGCCATCGACCAGTTGAATCAAGCCGGGTGTCAGGTCATCGATCGCGCGGCGCGTGAGTGCGCCCATGATCAGCTTGCGCACTCGGGTGTGCAGCGGCGGATCGTTGAACACCAAGCTGTTCGTGTGGTGCTCGTACAAAGGCGCATCGCGCCCGGGCAGGGCGTAGGGTGGGGCGTTGTAAGGCGCTTTGTTGTACTTGGGGCCAAACTCCACCTGCTTGTCGGAGCTGAAAGTCTGCGCATCGCGGTACACCGCCACCAGGTCGGCGTGGCGGGTCAAAAAGTACGACCCATCCGGCATGCGCTTGATGGGTTCTTGCGTCCGCAAGGACGCGTACACCGGGTAGGGGTTGGCCAAAAAGTCAGCGGGCAGGGCTCGCAGGTCCAATGTGCGTGCCAGCGTTTGTGCGCGATCAGCGCTCATGGGCGGGGTGATCAGCGAAGCCCAGTCGGTGGCTGTCGTGGCATTCATGTCAGGCTCAGACTTTCAAAAAATCCACCAGGGCGTGCAGCACGGCCTCGGGCGCTTCGGTCATCAAGGAGTGACCGGCCTTGAGTTTCACGACCTTGGCGTGAGCGGCTTTGCCAATCAGGCTTTGCGCGGCTTTGGGCGGCGTCATTTGGTCTTGCTGACCCAAGATGAACAGGGTCGGGCATTGCACT
>CANFMK010000074.1 GCA_947448325.1 Comamonadaceae bacterium | reverse complement strand
CAGCAAGTTGGCACCGCTGATCTTCTTGATGCGGCCCATTTCTTTGCGCTCGATGGGGCCGAACTTGGCAAAGTCGACCTTGGGCCAAGGGATCAGGCCCAAAGCCGCACCGTCACCACCCGAACCAGCTGCAGGCGCTTTGGACGCCTGGGCTTTGGTTTGTGTGGCGCCGGACATGACGGCTTTGGTGAAGGCTTGCACATCGTCCTGGGTGATGCGGGCTTTGTGGCCAGAGCCCTTGAGTTCCTCCAAGGGCACGCCGAGTTCGCGCGCGAACTTGCGCACCGAGGGCGAGGCGTGAGGCAAACCCACTGTGGCGGCGCCCGGTGTATGGGCTGGTGCGGCAGCAACGGCCGTGGCGACAGCGGTGGTTGCCGCAACAGGGGCAGGGGCAGATGCAATGGCCACAGAAGCAGAGGCCACGGGTGCGACAGCGGCAGCGGTCACTCCTTCCAAAATCGCCAGCAAGTCGCCAATGTTGACGGTGTCACCCACTTTGACTTTGAGTTCTTTGAGCACGCCGGCGTGGGACGATGGGATTTCCATCGAGGCTTTGTCGGACTCGACGGTGATCAAGGACTGCTCGACCTTGATGGTGTCACCGGGTTTGACAAAGACTTCGATCACCGCCACATCTTTGAAATCGCCGATGTCAGGGACATGAATTTCAATCGGGCCGGACGCGGCAACGGGTGCTGCGACAGGGGCCGCAGCCGCAGCAGGGGCTGACGCTGCGGCAGCAGGCGCAGGCGCGGAAGTCGCTGCAGCTGTAGCGACCACGCCAGCGGCTTCCAGCACCAACACAATCGAGCCCTGCTTGACCTTGTCGCCCAGCGCCACGCGCATTTCTTTGACCACACCGGCCGTGCTCGACGGGATTTCCATCGAGGCTTTGTCCGATTCGACCGTGATCAAGGACTGCTCCGCTTTCACGGTATCGCCCACTTTGACCATCAACTCAATCACGGTGACTTCGTCGAAATCCCCGATGTCCGGGACTTGTACTTCTATCAATGACATAGGTTTCTCCCGGATTTAGGCGTACAGCGGATTGATCTTGTCGACTTTGATGCCGTACTTTTTGATGGCTTCGGCCACCTTGGTCGCAGGCACGGCACCGTCTTCGCTCAGCGCCTTGAGGGCCGCGACCACGATGTAGTGGCGGTTGATCTCAAAGTGCTCACGCAGCTTGCTGCGGAAGTCCGAGCGGCCAAAGCCGTCGGTGCCCAGCACCTTGTAAGTGCGGCCTTTGGGGATGAACGGGCGAATCTGCTCGGCGTAGGCTTTCATGTAATCGGTGGAAGCCACCACAGGGCCGCTGTGCTTTTCCAATTGCTGGCCGACAAACGACACGCGTGGTTTGTCCAATGGATGCAGCAAATTGAAACGATCGGCGTCCTGACCGTCGCGGGTCAGTTCATTGAAGCTGGGGCAGCTCCACACGTCAGCCTGGATACCCCAGTCGGTGGCCAACAGGGTTTGCGCCGCAATCGATTCACGCAAGATGGTGCCTGAGCCTAACAATTGCACGCGGTTTTTCCCCTCGGCGCCGGGCTTGCACAAATACATGCCTTTGATGATCTGCTCTTCGGTACCGGGCGTGAGACCTGGCATGGCGTAGTTTTCGTTCAACAGCGTCAGGTAGTAAAAGACGTTGTCTTGCTTTTCCAACATGCGCTTCAAGCCATGGTGCAAGATGACACCGACTTCGTGCGCGAAGGTCGGGTCATAGGACACGCAGTTCGGGATGGTGTTGGCCATCAAGTGGCTGTGACCGTCTTCGTGCTGCAGGCCTTCGCCGTTGAGCGTAGTGCGGCCCGAGGTGCCGCCCAGCAAGAAGCCACGCGCTTGCATATCGCCCGCAGCCCAGGCCAAGTCGCCAATGCGCTGGAAGCCGAACATCGAGTAGTACACGTAAAACGGCACCATGATGCGGTTGCTGGTGGAGTAGCTGGTGGCCGCAGCGATCCAGCTGGACATGCCACCGGCTTCGTTGATGCCTTCTTGCAAGATCTGACCGGCTTTGTCTTCCTTGTAGTACATGACCTGGTCTTTGTCGACTGGTGTGTACTGCTGGCCTGCGGGGTTGTAAATGCCGATCTGGCGGAACAGGCCTTCCATGCCAAAAGTACGGGCTTCGTCGACCAAAATCGGCACCACGCGCGGGCCCAGAGCCTGGTCACGCAGCAACTGGGTCAAGAAGCGGACATAGGCTTGGGTGGTGGAGATTTCACGACCTTCGGCAGTGGGCTCCATGACCGACTTGAAGGTGTCCAACGAGGGCACGGTGAAGTTCTCATCACTTTTCGTGCGGCGATGGGGCAAGTAACCCCCCAAGGCTTTGCGCCGCTCGTGCAGGTACTTCATTTCGGGCGTGTCGTCGGCCGGTTTGTAAAACGGAATCTTGGGCAACTCGCTGTCCGGCACCGGGATGTTGAAGCGGTCACGGAAGGCTTTGATGTCTTCGTCTGAGAGCTTTTTGGTCTGGTGCACATTGTTCTTGCCCTCGCCCGCTTTGCCCATGCCAAAGCCTTTGACGGTCTTGATCAAGAGCACGGTCGGCTGGCCTTTGTGGTGCACCGCTTTGTGGAAAGCGGCGTACACTTTTTTGGAGTCGTGACCGCCACGGCGCAGGTCAAAAATTTCCTCGTCGGACATCTTGGACACCATTTCCAGGGTGCGGGGATCACGGCCGAAGAAATGCTTGCGCACATAAGCGCCGTCGTTGGCTTTCATGGCCTGGTAGTCGCCATCGAGCGTTTCCATCATGATTTTTTTCAACGCGCCGTCTTTGTCACGCGCCAGCAACGGGTCCCAACCCGAACCCCAGAGCAGTTTGATGACATTCCAGCCCGAACCACGGAACTCCCCTTCGAGTTCTTGCACGATCTTGCCGTTGCCGCGCACCGGGCCGTCCAGGCGCTGCAAGTTGCAGTTGACCACGAAGACCAGGTTGTCCAGGTTCTCGCGGGCGGCCAAGCCGATGGCGCCCAATGATTCAACTTCGTCCATCTCACCATCACCACAGAACACCCAAACCTTGCGGTTTTCGGTATTGGCAATGCCACGGGCGTGCAGGTACTTTAAAAAGCGCGCTTGGTAAATCGCCATCAAAGGGCCCAAGCCCATGGACACGGTGGGAAACTGCCAGAACTCGGGCATGAGTTTGGGATGCGGGTAACTGGACAGGCCTTTGCCGTCCACTTCCTGGCGGAAGTTGAGCAACTGCTCCTCGGTCAATCGGCCTTCCAGGTAAGCGCGGGCGTAAACGCCGGGCGACACGTGTCCCTGGATGTAAAGGCAGTCGCCGCCATGGTTTTCGCTCTCGGCATGCCAAAAATGGTTGAATCCGGCGCCAAACAGACTGGCCAAAGAAGCAAATGAGCCAATGTGCCCACCCAAATCGCCACCATCTTCGGGGTTGTGGCGGTTGGCCTTGACGACCATGGCCATGGCGTTCCAACGCATATAGGCGCGCAAACGCTCTTCAATTTCCAAATTGCCCGGCGCACGTTCTTCTTCAGCAGGCTCAATGGTGTTGACGTAGCCGGTGGTGGCTGAAAACGGCATGTCGATGCTGCTCTCGCGCGCATGTTCCAGCAACTGCTCTAACAAGAAGTGCGCGCGCTCGGCGCCCTCTTTTTCAATCACTGCAGACAGCGCATCCATCCATTCGCGTGTCTCTTGAACGTCAAGATCCAATCCCGGTTGATTCGAGGGTACGGCGGACATGGTTGTCTCCTTGTGTTAAGGCCGTTGAAAATTCGTGCGAAGAGTTTCTCACATTTCCAAATAAATTTCAAATTATGCTTTTGTATTTTGTATTATGAAATAATTGAAAGATTCAGAGGGGTAATTCAGGGCCATATGCGCTGACCTACACTTGGCACATGACTTCGCGCTTGCCTTCGGGTAGAAAAATTCAGTTTAAGCCTGTCTATGTTTGGCAACGTTGGTGGAAACGCCAAGCACCGCACAGGCAAGACCGTTTTGCCACATTGGCGCCGGTGGCTGCCGTTTTGTTGTTTCTGGCCGCCATCGTTTCGGCGTTCTGGTATCTGCGCGTGGAAGAAATTGACCGCGAACAAGAAGCAGTCAAGCGCGATGTGGAATATGGTCAACAGCGCCTGCGCCTTCGTCTCTTGGAAAGACAAGAGCAAATCATGCGGCTGGCGCGCGACATGTCCAATAAAGAGCTGGACCGCGAACATTTCATCTCCAGGGCCGAGTCCTTGGTGATGCAAAACCCGGAACTTCAGGCGCTGACTTGGATAGACAGCAAACGCCGCATCATCGCCAGCCAAACGGCTCCAAGATTGCTGATTGCCCACCACTGGACCGTCGGCGAGGTATTGCCGATTGGCGAAACCGAAAACACCTACGGCTTGGCGCGGGATTTGATGCAACCGGTTTACGCGCAAATCGATTTGAATAAAAACAAAGAAGCTCAGTCCAGCCAGCCGGTACTGCAACTGCACACGCCGTTGACTGACGACAATGGCCGCTTTGGTGGGGTTTTGATGGGCGAGTACAGCATTGAAAGCTTGCTGCGCTACGGCATCCCTACCGAAATACTGGCCAAATACGCGGTCGCTTTGATGGACAGCGAAGGCCAGGTGATGGCGGGCCAGTCAGTGCCCAAACGCACCCAAATTTGGAGCCTGCAAACCTGGACGGGTCGGGAAGAAAACGAATACGAAGTGCCCGTCTCCCCGGTAGGCAATGGCTTGATTTTGCGCGCGCAGGCCTGGCGCACCTCGCAAGGGGTGGTGGGCAGCGGTTTGTTTTGGTTGGTATGCGCCCTGAGTGTGATGACTGCCTGGATGCTGATCGGCAACTGGCGTCATACACGCCGCCGCATGCAAACCCAGCAAGCCTTGGTGGCTGAAACCAATTTCCGCCGGGCCATGGAAAACTCCATGCTCACCGGCATGCGGGCTCTGGATATGCATGGCCGCATCAGTTATGTGAATGCCGCTTTTTGCCAAATGACCGGCTGGAGCGAAGAAGAACTGGTGGGCACCACCGCACCGTTTGCCTACTGGCCTGAAGCCGACCGCGACCAGCTCATGTCTCGCTTGAACGAAGAAATCAGTGGGCACAGCATGCCCGGTGGTTTCCAGGTGCGTGTGAAACGCAAAGACGACAGCATTTTCGATGCCCGTATGTATGTGAGCCCCTTGATCGATGCCGTGGGTTTACAGACCGGGTGGATGACCTCGATGACCGACATCACCGAGCCCAATCGGATTCGCGAGCAATTGGCCGCTTCGCATGAGCGCTTCACCATCGTGCTGGAAGCCTTAGATGCTGCCGTGTCAGTCGCCCCGCTGGGGAGCTCTGAGTTGCTGTTTGCCAACAAACTGTACCGTCAATGGTTTGGCGCTGACACCGTTGGCCATTTGAGTCTGGTGGCCGAAGCCGGCGTGATCCAAATGAACCCCGCTTCCACGGAGGAAGAAGACGTGGATGCGTTTGCCGGCTTGCCCACCGAAAGCTTGACCGTTGCCCCCGCTGAACGCGCTGAGTTGTTCATTCCCCTCTTGGGCAAGTGGCTGGAAGTGCGTTCCCGCTACATCAACTGGGCCGATGGCCGCTTGGCGCAAATGGTGATTGCCACCGACATCACCGCCCGCCGCCAGGCCGAAGAAATTGCCGACCAACAAGCCGAGCGCGCCCAAAACGCCAGCCGTTTGATCACCATGGGCGAGATGGCGTCCAGTGTGGCCCATGAATTGAACCAACCACTCACCGCCATCAGCAACTACTGCAACGGCCTGGTCAGTCGCATTCGCAATCAGAACATCGACGAAAAAGACATGCTGTGGGCTTTGGAGAAAACCGCTCACCAAGCGCAACGCGCTGGGCAAATCATCCAGCGCATTCGCTCCTTTGTGAAACGCAGCGAGCCCAACCGCACCGCGTCCGAGGTGGTGTCGATGGTCAACGAAGCGGTAGAACTGGCTGAGATCGAATTGCGGCGTCGCAATGTGCGCCTGTCGCACTACGTCGCTGCGCGTTTACCGCAGTTGTGGGTCGACCCCATTTTGATTGAGCAGGTGTTGGTCAACCTGATGAAAAACGCTGCGGAATCCATCGACAGTGCGCAACGCCCCACGGGCAAAAGACAAGTGGAATTGCAAGTGGGACCCAAGGTCATCAACGGCCATGACGTGGTTCATTTCTCGGTCACCGACACAGGCAAAGGGCTGCCGCCTGAAGTTCTCGAACATTTATATGAAGCCTTTTTCTCTACCAAGGCGGAAGGCATGGGCATCGGCCTGAATTTATGCCGCAGCATCGTCGAATCGCACCAAGGCCGAATCACGGCTGAGAACCTCTACAATGCCGGCGAGGTAGAAGGATGTTGCTTCTCGTTCTGGATTCCTGTGTCCACGACGCCTATTCCACACAACGAACAATTACCCGGGGTAACCGCATGAGTTTGATTCCGAAAAAAGGCACTGTTTATGTCGTTGACGACGACGAAGCCGTGCGCGATTCTTTGCAGTGGTTGCTGGAAGGAAAAGACTACCGCGTGCGTTGCTTTGACTCTGCCGAAACCTTCATCAGCCGCTACGACCCGCGCGAAGTCGCCTGTCTGATCGCCGACATCCGCATGGGCGGCATGACCGGTCTGGAACTGCAAGACCGCTTGATTGAACGCAAGTCCCCCTTGCCCATCGTTTTCATCACCGGCCACGGCGATGTGCCCATGGCGGTGACGACCATGAAAAAAGGCGCCATGGATTTCATCCAAAAGCCTTTCAAAGAAGAAGACTTGGTGAACTTGGTCGAACGCATGCTGGACAACGCCCGAGAATCGTTTGCGGACCACCAGCAAGCCGCCAGCCGAGACGCCTTGATGTCCAAACTGACAGGCCGCGAAGCCCAAGTGCTGGAACGCATTGTGGCCGGACGCCTGAACAAACAAATCGCCGACGATCTGGGCATCAGCATCAAAACGGTGGAAGCGCACCGCGCCAACATCATGGAAAAGCTCAACGCCAATACCGTGGCCGACCTGCTGAAAATTGCCCTCGGGCAAAACGCACCCAAGGCCTGAGCGCCCTGACCTGAGCCGAACGCCCGAGCCTGTGCCGGGCGTTTTGCTTTTTCAACCCCATTTTTTCTCTGCAAGACCCTCACCATGACCGCCCAACTCATCGACGGCAACGCGCTGTCCAAGCAACTGCGCAGCCAAGTGGCCGCCCGCGCGCAAGCACTCAAAGCCAAAGGCATCACCCCCGGTTTGGCCGTGGTCTTGGTCGGCGACAACCCGGCCAGCCAGGTGTATGTGCGCAACAAAGTCAAAGCCTGTGAAGACGCCGGACTGCACTCGGTGCTGGAGAAATACGACGCCCATTTGCGCGAGTCCGATTTACTGGCCCGCGTAGAGGCGCTGAACCAAGACGCCAGCATCCACGGCATCTTGGTGCAACTGCCCTTGCCCGCGCATATTGACGCGCAAAAGGTGATTGAAGCCATCAGCCCGGCCAAGGATGTGGACGGGTTTCACATCGCCAGCGCAGGCGCCTTGATGACCGGCATGAAAGGCTTTTGGCCCTGCACGCCCTACGGCTGTATGAAGATGCTTGAAAGCATCGGCTACAAACTCAAAGGCAAGCATGCCGTGGTGATTGGCCGCAGCAACATCGTGGGCAAACCCATGGCGCTGATGCTCTTGCAACAAAACGCCACCGTGACCATTTGCCACAGCGCCACACCCGACCTGAAAGCCATGACCCTGCAGGCCGACGTGATCGTCGCTGCGGTGGGCAAACGCAATGTACTGACCGCCGACATGGTCAAGCCCGGCGCGGTGGTGCTGGACGTGGGCATGAACCGCAACGACGAAGGCAAACTCTGCGGCGACGTGGACTTTGACGGCGTGAAAGAAGTAGCCAGCTACATCACCCCGGTTCCTGGCGGTGTGGGACCCATGACCATCACCATGCTCTTGGTCAACACCCTAGAAGCGGCCGAAAGCGCCGCCCACTGAAGCACGACCGCCTCGCTTTCGACCCTTTACCTGCGCTTTGACACCATGACCAATCCCTTGCTTGACTTTGCCGATCTGCCCTTGTTTGATGCCGTCCAACCCGACCATGTCCCAGCCGCAGTGGACGCTTTGCTGGCCGAATCTGAAAGCGCCTTGGAACAAGTCACGCAAGCCAGCTTCCCCGCCGAATGGACGGCCATTGCCCAGGTGCTGGATGTGGCCACCGAACGCCTGGGACGCGCTTGGGGTGCGGTGAGTCACTTGAACAGCGTGGCCGACAGCCCTGAGCTGCGTGCCGCCTACAACGCGGCCCTGCCCAAGGTCACCGAGTTCTGGACCCGCTTGGGGGCCGATGAACGGCTGTATGCCAAGTACAAAGCCATTGACACCGCCGGTTTAAACCCGGCGCAACGCAAAGCGCACGCCAACGCCATGCGCAACTTCGTCTTGGGCGGTGCCGATTTGACCGGCTCGGCCAAAGAGCGATTTGCACACATTCAAGAGCGCCAAGCCGAAGTGGGTCAAAAGTTCAGCGAAAACACCTTGGACGCCACCGATGGTTACGCGCTGTTTGTCGATGCGGATGAGTTGGCTGGCGTGCCCGATGATGTGCAGCAAGCCGCCCGTGCCGCCGCCGAGAAAGACGGCCACCCTGGCTACAAACTCACTTTGAAAATGCCTTGCTATTTGCCGGTGATGCAATTTGCGCGCAGCAGCGCCTTGCGCGAAAAGCTCTACCGTGCCTACGTGACCCGCGCTTCCGATCAAGCCGTGGGCGATGCTCAGCGTTTTGACAACACCGCATTGATTCAAGAGATTTTGGCTTTACGGCATGAAGAGGCGCAGCTGTTGGGTTATGCCAACTTTGCCGAAGTCTCCTTGGTGCCCAAAATGGCCGAGTCACCGGCCAAGGTGATTGCATTTTTACGCGACTTGGCTGTCCGCGCGCGACCCTTTGCCCTGCAAGATGTGGCCGACTTGAAAGCCTTCGCCGCAGAACACTTGAATTTGACAGACCCGCAAGCCTGGGACTGGCCCTTCATTGGCGAAAAGCTCAAAGAAGCGCGCTACAGTTTCAGCGAGCAAGAGGTCAAACAGTACTTCACCGCGCCCAAGGTGTTGGCCGGCTTGTTCAAAATCATAGAGACCTTGTTCGAGGTCAGCATCCGCCCCGACACCGCCCCGGTGTGGCACCCGGCGGTGCAGTTTTACCGGATAGAGCGCCAAGGCGCCTTGGTCGGCCAGTTTTACTTGGACCAACCGGCGCGCAACGGCAAACGCGGCGGCGCGTGGATGGACGATGTGCGCGCACGCTGGTTGCGCCCTGATACGGCCCAGTTACAAACACCGGTGGCGCATTTGGTGTGCAACTTCGCCGAAGGTGTGGACGGCAAACCCGCCCTGCTCACCCATGACGACGTGACCACGCTGTTTCACGAGTTTGGCCATGGCTTGCACCACATGCTCACCCAAGTGGATGAACGGGATGTGTCGGGCATCAGCGGAGTGGAATGGGACGCGGTCGAGCTGCCCAGCCAATTCATGGAAAACTTCTGCTGGGAATGGGAGGTGCTGCGCCACATGACCGCCCATGTGGACACGGGTGAGCCCCTGCCCCGCGCCTTGTTTGACAAAATGGTGGCCGCCAAAAATTACCAAAGCGGTCTGCAAACCCTGCGCCAAATCGAGTTCGCGTTGTTCGACATGTTGCTGCACTCCGCGCACGATCCAGCGCAAGACTTCATGCCCTTGCTCAAAGCCGTGCGCGACGAAGTGGCCGTTTTGAAGTCGCCCGACTTCAACCGCTCAGCCCACACCTTCAGCCACATCTTTGCCGGTGGTTACGCAGCGGGCTACTACAGCTACAAATGGGCCGAGGTCCTCAGCGCCGATGCCTACGCCGCATTCGAAGAAACCCTGCACAGCGATGGCAGCCACGACATCGAAACCGGTCGCCGCTACCGCCAGGCGATTTTGGAAGCCGGCGGCAGCCGCAGCGCGCTGGAGTCGTTCAAAGCCTTTCGCGGACGCGAGCCCAACTTGGATGCATTGCTCCGGCATCAAGGCATGAGCGCACAATGATCCTTGTGGCTGGACTCAAAAAGCCAACGTCTTCACACCGCTTGCTGTCCCCAGCAAACACACATGCGCTTTTTGGTGGGCAAACACACCCACCGTCACCACGCCGGGCCATTGGCTGACCTGGGTTTCAAAGGCCAAGGGGTCGGTGATGTGCAAGCCCGTCACGTCCACAATGTACTGACCGTTGTCGGTCACCAAAGGCTGGCCGTCTTTTTGCCGAACCTTCGCCACGCCGCCCATCGCCGCAAATTGGCGCATCACTCGGGCGGTGGCCATCGGGATGACTTCGACTGGCAACGGAAATGCGCCTAGCGTCTTGACCAGCTTGCTCTCATCGGCAATGCAGACAAACTGGCGCGACTGGGCCGCCACTATTTTTTCCCGGGTCAGCGCCGCGCCCCCCCCTTTGACCATGTGGCCTTGACCGTCGATTTCGTCAGCGCCGTCGATGTAGACCGACAATTGGGCGACCTCATTGGAGTCAAAAACGGGGATGCCCAGGGCTTTCAAGCGCACGGTGGAGGCTTCTGAGCTGGAGACCGCACCTTTGATTTGGTCTTTCATGCTGGCCAGGGCTTCTATGAATTTATTCACCGTGGAGCCTGTACCCACGCCAACAATCTCACCAGGGACCACGTAATGCAGAGCCGCTTGCCCCACCAAAGCTTTGAGTTCGTCTTGAGTCATGTGAAATTCGCCACTGCAGAAAATAAAGGCTGTGGTTTTGCGACAATCCTCGCAACCGCACACAACCTGCAAGCGCAAATTATCCAATGATTAACCTGTATCCCCTGGCCCGTCCTTTTTTATTTGGCATGGACCCCGAGGCGGCCCATGATCTGACGCTCAATACCCTGGCCAAAACCCAAAACACGGTGCTGGATGCACTGTATCGCCAGCCCTTTGTGAGTGACCCGGTGACACTGGCGGGTTTGCAGTTCCCCAACCGCGTTGGTTTGGCAGCGGGTTTGGACAAAAACGCGCGTTGCATCGACGGTCTGGGCGCCATGGGCTTTGGCTTTGTCGAGGTCGGCACCGTCACCCCCAAGGCCCAACCGGGCAACGACAAGCCACGGATGTTCCGTTTGCCCGAGGCGCAGGCCTTGATCAATCGCCTGGGCTTCAACAACGAGGGATTGGACGCTTTCGTAACCCATGTGCAGCAAGCACGGTTTCGCCAGCAAGGCCGTTTACTGGGTTTGAACATCGGCAAAAATGCGGCCACCCCGATTGAAAACGCCACCGATGACTATTTGATCGCATTGAGCGGCGTGTATTCACATGCCGACTATGTGACGGTCAACATCTCCAGCCCCAATACGAAAAATTTGCGCGCGCTGCAAAGCGACGAAGCCCTGGACGGTTTGCTCGGGGCCCTGGTGGAACGTCGCGCAAAACTCAGCGGGCAATACGGCCGCCACGTGCCGATGTTTTTGAAAATCGCGCCCGACTTGGACGAAACCCAGGTCGGCGTGATTGCAGCCACCTTGCTCAAACACGGCATGGACGGGGTGATCGCCACCAACACCACGCTGTCGCGCGACGCGGTGCAAGGTCTGGCCCACGCCCAAGAAACCGGTGGTTTGTCCGGTCGCCCTGCCTTTGAGGCCAGCAACCGGGTGATTGCGCAATTGCGCGCGGCCTTGGGCTCGGCCTTCCCCATCGTCGGTGTGGGCGGGATTTTGAGCGGATCCGATGCGGTCGCCAAAATCAAGGCGGGTGCCGATGTGGTGCAGATTTACACCGGGCTGATCTACCGGGGCCCGGCCCTGGTCACCGAAGCCGCGCGGGCACTGCAGGCTTTGCGCTGACCCGGTCTGCACAACCGCCTGCGCTGCTGATGCGGGCATCACCGCGGCGCCAGCACGGGGTGGTCATGTCGGGAGCGGGGCGGGGTAGGCCCTCGTCATCAATCTTCACGCCCTGGGTGTCCAAGCCCTTGACGCCCCGACGGTCGATGTCCAGTTGCAGCACCCAGGCTTTGCGCTGGTTGTCGTTGTCGGTTTCTTTCATCACAAAATTGCCCACGCTGTAGACAATCGGTTTGCCTCGGTACAGGTCAATGTCTTGCGTCACATGCGGATGCCCGCCAATCACCGCATCCGCCCCCGCATCGATCATGCGACGCGCCAATTGGCGCTGCCTGGGGTTGGCGGTGAGCTCATTCTCCCAACCCCAGTGCATGATGGGGATCACCAAGTCGGCGCGGTGCACACGGCGCGCGGCCTTGATGTCGGCGACCACCTGTTCGTCTTCGCTCCAAGCCACACCCGGCAAATGGGCCCCCGCTTCGAAACTGCGCGGGTGAAACTCGTTGTAACTCAGCACCGCAATGCGCAGCCCCTTGCGATTGAAAATCAAGGGCGCGTGGGCTTGTTTCAAATTCATGCCGCCTCCCACTTGGGGCAGGTTCGCTTGCTTGAACAGGGTCAACATCTGGGCGAAGGCTTGCGGCCCAAAGTCCCCAGAGTGGTTGTTGGCCAGCGCCACGGCATCAAAGTGACGCTGCAGGACAGGAATGACGCGCGGATGGGCGCGAAAGGTGTACATCTTGTCGCTCGCCGCACCGTCTGAAGCAATCACACATTCGAGGTTGGTGATGCGGATGTCGGCACCTGCGAATGTCGAAGCGAAATGGGCAAAAGGGTCCCCCCCCTGGGCGATCAACTCCCCTGCAGCGTCGTCCAGCACGCTGTCACCTGCAAAGACCAAACGCACGCTGGGGGGCATTGACCAAGTCAGACTGTGAAAAACCAGCACCAGTGCGGCAAAGCACAAACGAGCCAAAAAGAGCTTCATGGCTGCACCCCACCCAACCAACACTTGTAAATCAACTCCCGCTCGATGGGATCGGCATAGACATGCTGTTGTCCCGTCAGCAGATAGGGTTGAGTGGTCTTGCGAAAAGGCGGCAGGTACTTGACCTCTTGGACGATCAAGGGTCGAGGTTCTTGGTTCAAGTAAGCGTACAGCTTGATGTAATCCACCTGAGAAGCGGACCCGATCATGACCATTTTGAAGAAAAAGCGACCGCCGATGTCCACGGCTTCGACTGTGTAAGGATCACTGACAGGCTGGGCTTTGAGAACATGGGTTTGACCTGCATAGGTCACCTCGCAGAGCAAATGCGGTGCAGCCTGGGCTGTCGCACAAAAGCCCAAAATCAACAGCAAATTCATGTGCAGATTCAGCCAACCCTTGCAGCTGGGCCTGATGGCTGAGTGCCGATCCCAAGCACTGGCTGTCATGCGTGCCCTCCCGCGAAAGTCGCT
>CANFMK010000073.1 GCA_947448325.1 Comamonadaceae bacterium | reverse complement strand
TGCGGTCAGTGCATGGCTTTGCGCCCAGTGGTGCATCTCCTCGGCGCGGCGCGCGACCAAGGCCAAACGCCACCCAGCTTGGTGGTAGCGCAGGGCCAAAGCTTGGCCAAGGCCGCTGGAGGCGCCGGTGATGAAGACCAGGGGTTGCATGGGTCAGACGCTTTATGGATGTGTCGGCATGATCATGCCGCGCACACGGCCTTGAAGTTGGTATTCACCGATTTCACCATTCAGATCCATGCGCTGTGCGCTGTACCGGTCTGCGCCTTTGAGAATTTCGACGGGCGATTCTGAGACCACGCGATCGCCCTTCTCGTAGGCAATGAGTTGCTCGCTGCGCATCTCGGTGCGCATGCCGTCTTTCAGATTGATGCGCACAACATTGGCGTTGCCGCTTAAAAGGGTATGGGCTTCTTGCATAGGGGTTTCGGCAAAGGATTGCGCATGGTCAGCCCGCGCCACTACGCGTTGACCTTTCTCGTCAATCGACTCAATTTCAACAGTGTCCATTTCCAGCACATCGAATTCGGGCAAATGGCGTGCATGTTGGCCTTGCAGTGCGCGGACCAAACGGCCTTTGGCGTCGAAGGACTTGACTGAAAAACCATGTAAAAAATAATCTGGCTCTTTGCGCACGGCTTTGGCGCTGGTGGGGTTTTGCAGATCCGGTACGCTGCGCACCAGCCACCAAGAGCCCAGCGCAAACAAGCCCATGACCAGGGCAGGCAAATACAAAGTCAGCCGATCCAAGGCATTGCGGATCAAGGACAACAAGGGCATGGGTTTCAGGCCTTGTTTTGTAAAGACGAGAGGGGGTCTACCCGCGCCAGCAGCTTGGCGTAGTGCCCGCCAGCGACCAACAGCAAATCGCAAAAGGCCCGAGCCGCACCTTCACCGCCGCGTTGCGCGGTGACATGGTCGGCTATCGCCAAGGCTTGCGCGTGGGCGTTGACCGGCGCACAAGCGAAAGCCGCGTGCTGCATCACCGGCAGGTCGGGCCAATCGTCACCGATGGCGGCGGCCTGAGACCAGCTCAAACCCAGGCTGTCTAAATAGCCTTGCGCTGCAGGCAGTTTGTCTTCGGTGCCAAAGGTGGCATGCGTCATGCCCAATGCAGATAAACGTTTGCGCAGTGGCAAGGAGTCGCGCCCGGTGATGACCACCGGGGTGATGCCCGCTTGCTGCAGCAGTTTGAGGCCGTGGCCATCCAAGGTGTTGAAGCGTTTGAGGGTTTCGCCGTGTTCAGAAAAGTACAGGCCCCCATCGGTCAGGACACCATCCACATCGAAAAAAGCGATGCGAATGCCTTGTGCTTTGAGCAACAACTCGGGCGGGTAGTGCAAAGCAGGGGTCAATGGTTTCAGGCAGGTCGTCATTCAAATGACCTTGGCGCGCATCAAATCGTTGCTGTTCAAAGCCCCGCACAAACGCCCAGCATCATCGACCACCAGCACGCTGGTGATGCGGTGCGCTTCCATCAACTCGGCGGCTTCCACCGCCAGCGCGTCTTGCCGGATGGTGCGCGGTCCTGGGTGCATCACATCGTGGGCCTTGAGGTCGCGTAAATCGCGGCCTTGTTCAATCAGGCGGCGCAAGTCGCCGTCGGTGAAGATGCCCAAGACTTGGCGATCGGCGTCGACCACTGCCGAGGCGCCCAAGCCTTTGTGGCTCATCTCGCGCATCAATGCCATCAAACTGGCTTGGGGCAAGACGCTGGGCGAGTCTTCGCCAGAGCGCATCACATCGCTCACGTGCGTCAGCAAGCGGCGACCCAGTGAGCCACCGGGGTGAGAGCGGGCAAAGTCTTCAGCCTTGAAGCCGCGCGCATCCAGCAAGGCCACTGCCAAGGCGTCGCCCAAGGCCAGTTGCGCCGTGGTGCTGGCGGTGGGGGCCAAGTTCAAAGGGCAGGCTTCTTTTTCCACGCTGCTGTCCAAGACCACATCGGCATGCAGTGCCAGCGCCGATTGCAAGCCGCCGGTCATGGCGATCAAGGGCACGCCTTGGCGCTTGAGCATGGGCAAGATGGCGACCAACTCGTCGCTCTCACCACTGTTGGAGATGCCTAAAACCACATCCACGGGTTTGATCATGCCCAAGTCGCCATGACTGGCCTCACCCGGGTGCACAAACATGGCCGGCGTGCCTGTAGAGGCCAAGGTGGCGGCAATCTTGCGGCCAATGTGCCCACTTTTGCCCATGCCGGTCACCACCACGCGGCCTTGCACATGCAGCATGAGTTGCACGGCCTGGGCAAAACGCTCGTCCAACCGGTCTTTGAGTCCCAAAAGCGCTTGGGCCTCGATGTCCAGTGTGTCGCGGGCCAACTGGAGGGCCTGAGCTGTATTGAATGCCATGGCTGCATTTTATCGGCCTTGTGCGCCGACGGGTCGATAAAAGCCTTTGGCTGCAAGGCGACTTGGGGTGTGGGTACCATGGACCCCATGAGCTCGCTTGAATTAACGCTGATGTATTTGCTCGCCGCCGTGCTCGGGGTGGTGGGCTGCCGCATGCTGAAACTGCCGCCCATGCTGGGCTATTTGCTGGTCGGGGTGGTGATCGGGCCCAATGCTTTGGCGCTGGCGCAAAACTCAGAAGGTATCAAACACCTGGCCGAATTTGGCGTGGTGTTTTTGATGTTTGTGATCGGTCTGGAGTTCAACCTGCCCAAGTTGCGCGCCATGCGCAAACATGTGTTTGGCCTGGGTTTGATGCAGGTGGTGTTGACCATCGTCATCGTCACCCTGGCCTCACTGTTCTTCGCCACCCTGGCCCCGCGCCTGTGGCACATGAGCTGGCAGACCGCACTCACCTTGTCGGGCGCCATGGCGATGAGCAGCACGGCCATCATCGTCAAGCTGATGTCAGACCGGCTGGAGTTTGAGTCCGAACACGGCAAACGGGTCATGGGGGTGCTGTTGTTCCAAGATTTGGCCGTGGTCCCTTTGCTGGTGCTGATCCCTGCGTTGGGCAGCAAGCCCGAGGCTTTGATGACCGCCTTGGCGATCGCAGGCTTCAAAGCCGTGGTCTTGATCACCCTGCTGCTGACCGGCGGGCAGCGCATCATGCGTTGGTGGTTGACCCTGGTCGCTAAACGCAAGAGCGAAGAGCTGTTTGTTTTGAACTTGTTGCTGGTCACGCTGGGCTTGGCTTGGCTGACCGAATTGGCCGGACTGAGCTTGGCCCTGGGCGCCTTCATTGCCGGCATGTTGATTTCAGAGACTGAATACAAGCACCAGGTGGAGACCGATATTCGGCCCTTCCACGATGTGTTGCTGGGTTTGTTTTTCATCACCATCGGCATGCTGCTGGACTGGCACATCGTGATCCAGAACTGGCCCTTGGTGCTGCTGTTGACCACCCTGCCGGTCCTCTTCAAATTGGGATTGGTGACAGCGATTGCCCACGCCAGCGGGGGCAGCATGGGCGTGTCTTTGCGCACCGGTCTTTATTTGGCCCAAGCCGGCGAGTTCGGTTTTGTGTTGTTGACCTTGGGCGCGCAGCACGACTTGGTGCCGCCGCATTTGCTCAACCCGGTGTTGGCGAGCATGGTGCTGTCGATGTTGGCCGCGCCCTTCATGGTGATGTACAGCGACCGCATTGTGTTGAAGTTGGTGGCCAGCGAATGGTTGCAGCAATCTTTGCAAATGACGCAAATTGCACGCAAGTCCATCAACACCAGCAAGCATGTGATCATTTGCGGTTACGGCCGCTGTGGGCAAAACCTGGCGCGCATGCTCGAGGCCGAAGGCATTCCCTATATGGCCCTGGACCTCGACCCTGATCGTGTGCGGCAAGCCGCGGCAGCCGGTGACTCGGTGGTGTTTGGCGACGCGGCGCGCTTGCAGTCGCTGATGGCGGCAGGCTTGGCCCGCGCCAGTGCGGTGGTGGTCACCTATCTGGAAGCGGGCGCTGCTTTGAAAGTACTGGCCAACACCCGCAGTCATGCCCCCCAGGTGCCGGTGATTGTGCGCACCCAAGATGATCACCATTTGGAGCAGTTGCAACTGGCGGGTGCGACCGAAGTGGTGCCCGAGGCGATTGAAGGCTCATTGATGCTGGCCACCCATGCGCTGGCGCTGGTGGGTGTGCCGATGCGGCGAGTGATCCGTATCGTGCAAGAACAAAGGGATGCGCGCTACAACATGCTGCGTGGCTATTTTCATGGTGCAGACGATGACACGGCCGATGAGTTGGACCACGAACGCTTAGGGACCGTGAGCCTGCCTGTGGCGACAGCCTGGGCCGGTCAGGCCCTGCAGGCCTTGGCCTTGCATGCCCTGAAGGTGCGGGTGGTCAGTTTGCGCCGCAGCCACGGCGAAAGCCTCAAGGTGACCGAGCAAACCTTGTTGCAAGGCGGCGATACCTTGGTCTTGTCGGGCACGCCGCAGGCCTTGGCCACGGCCGAGCAAAAATTACTCCGAAGCTGAGCGCTGCTGTGATGGGAGAGGACAGCGAGGTTCTCAACAACCCAGTTGATCGGCCAGCGCGTTCAAGTCGGCCGCATGCAAATCATTGCCCGCTTGCGGCGACACGTCTTTGGGGTGCGCTGCGCCCATTTCTAAAGGTCTCTCGATGTAGGCGGTGCGCAAGCCGCACGCGCGCGCGCCGGCCAGGTCGTCATGGTGCGCCGCCACCAGCATGACTTGCGAGGGGGCCAGATCAAATACCTTGGCCACGCCCAGGTAAGTGGCCGGGTCGGGTTTGTAGGCGCGAAATACTTCGGCGCTGAGCACGCAGTCCCAAGGCAAGCTGGCGCGTTTGGCCATGTTGGTGAGCAGGCCGATGTTGCCGTTGGACAGGGAGCTGATGGTGTATTTGCGCTTGAGCCGGGTCAACCCCGTAACGCTGTCGGGCCAGGCGCTCAGTCGGTGCCACACCCGGTTCAGGTGCTGGCGCTCGGCTTCGCTCAGATGCGTCAAGCCAAACTCAGGCAACAAGCCCTCCAAAATCATGCGGTGCAAGTCGTCGATCAAAGTCCAGCCCAGCTCGCCGCTCATCACCCGCTGCATGGCGGGTTTGTAGCCCGCGCGCCAAGCCAGCGCAAAAGCGTCGCCGTCCACCTTCGGGTACAGGGCTTGCACCTCGCGCGCGATGCTGCCGTGCCAGTCGACCACGGTGCCAAAAATATCAAAGGCCAAGACCTTTACGCTGTCGGGGGCAAAAGAAGAGGTGTGCATGGCGCTATTCTTTCATGGGCTGGTGTCGGCGCTGTCACCCACAAGGCAGACAAAGGACGGGATTGCTTTTAACGTTCGCAGTGACTGAATTTGCCAGTGTCCACCAGAGAGTTCCCTTCCCATGAGTGCCAGCCCCAACCCCGCCGACGATCGCGTGCCCTATGCCAAACCCCAGCCCTGGGGCATGGCCCCCGACATGGTGGTGCCCAACGTCATGACCGATGACGAGCGCCTGTGGGCCCCCGTGGCCCCGGGCATCTGGTCGCGCCCCATGCATTTGAACGTGACCGGCGGCTTTTATGTGCACATGCTCAAGGTCAAGCGTTCGGGCTTGTTGCAGAGGCATCGCCACTCCGGCCAAGTCCATGCCTATGTGATCCGCGGCAAGTGGCTGTATTTAGAACATGACTGGGTGGCCGAAGAAGGCAGCTATGTGTTTGAACCGCCCGGTGAAACCCACACCCTGGTGGTGCCCGACGATTGCCAAGACATGGTGACGATGTTCACCGTGCACGGCGCGCTGATGTATGTGGACACCCAAGGCAATGCCACAGGCTATGACGATGTGTTCACCCGCATCGACAAGTACCGCGCCCATTTTGAGAACGTGGGCTTGGGCGCCGACTATGTGAAAAACTTCATGCGCTGAACCGACAAGGCGCGCAAAAAAGGCCTGCAGTGCAGGCCTTTTTTGTGGGGAAGATGCTGTCAGGTCACAAAGGCTTTTTGATCCAGTTGGCGATCTCGCCAATCACGCCGCGGCGAAACGCCATCACGCAGATCACAAAAATAAAACCTTGCACCACCGTCACCCAGGCACCCAGTTGGGCCAGGTAGTTTTCCATGCTGACGATCACGGCCGCGCCGATCAAGGGGCCAAACAGGGTGCCCATGCCGCCGACCAGGGTCATCAACACCACTTCGCCGGACATCGACCAGTGCACATCGGTCAAAGACGCCAGTTGGAACACCAGCGACTTGGTGGCGCCGGAGGTGCCGGCCAAAGCGCCAGAGATGACAAAAGCCAACAACTTGAAGGTGTCGGTGTCATAGCCCAAGGATGTGGCGCGGTCGGGGTGCTCGCGGATGGCCTTGAGGATCTGGCCAAAGGGCGAGTGCACCACGCGCCAAATCAGCAAGAAACCCATCAAGAAGATGGCCAACACGAACAAGTACATGTTGAAGTTGTCTTCCAGATTGATCAGGCCAAACAGTTGGCCACGCGGCACCGCCTGGATACCGTCTTCACCGCCGGTGAAAGGCGCTTGCAGACAGAAGAAGAAGACCATTTGCGCCAGAGCCAAAGTGATCATCGCAAAGTAAATGCCTTGGCGGCGAATAGCCAGCAAACCGACCACCAAGGCCAGCACGGTAGAAGCTGCCGTGCCCATAAGCACGCACCACTCGGGGTTCAGCCCCCAAGATTTGGCCGAATAGGCCGCCACATAGCCGGCCGTGCCCATGAACATGGCATGACCGAACGAGAGCAGACCGCCAAAACCCAGCAGCAGGTTGAAGGCCCCAGCGAAGAGTGCAAAGCACATTACCTTCATCAGGAAAATCGGGTAGACCCAAATGGGCGCGATGGCGAAAACCATCACCATGATGACAAAGGCCACCCACTGGTGAGTGAACGACTGCGTCTTGGATGCGAGCGGCGTAGCGTTGGACATGGACTTACTTCTGGGTGCCGAACAAACCGGCGGGTTTGATCAAAAGAACAATGGTCATGATCACGAAAATGACCACATTGGACGCCTCGGGATAGAACACCTTGGTCAGGCCTTCGATCAATCCCAGGCCAAAGCCGGTGATGATGGCGCCCAAGATGGAGCCCATGCCGCCGATCACCACCACCGCGAACACCACGATGATCAGGTCGGCGCCCATGGTGGGGTTGACTTGGTAAATCGGCGCAGCCATGACGCCGGCCAGCGCCGCCAGGCCCACGCCAAAGCCGTAGGTCAGGGTGATCATGCGCGGCACATTGATACCAAAGGCCTGCACCAGGCTGGGGTTCTCGGTGGCGGCGCGCAAATAGCCGCCCAGCTTGGTGCGCTCGATCACGTACCAAGTGGAGATACACACCAACAGCGAGGCGATGATCACCCAAGCGCGGTACTTGGGCAGAAACATAAAGCCGGTGTTGAAGGCGCCTTGAAAGACTTCAGGCACCGGGTAAGGCATGCCTGAAGAGCCAAATTCGTTGCGGAACAGTCCCTGGATGATGAGGGCCAGACCAAAAGTCAGCAGCAGACCATACAGATGGTCCAGCTTGTAGAGTTGTTTGAGCATGGTGCGCTCGATCAGCACACCGGTCGCACCGACCACCAAGGGGGTGACCACCAGGGCGACCCAGTAGTTCACACCCAGCTTGTTCAGACCCAAATAGGCCACAAAGGCGCCCAGCATGTACTGGGCGCCGTGGGTGAAGTTGATGATGTTCAGCAAGCCGAAAATCACGGCCAGGCCCAAGGAGAGCAGCGCATAAAAGGACCCGTTGATGAGTCCGATCAGCAGCTGCCCGAACAGCGCTTGAGAGGGAATGCCAAAGATTTCCATGGTGATTTTCAGGCTTGCGTGAACAGCAGTGGGTTTACTTCTTAGCGACCAGAGGACAATCGCCTTCGTTCAGAGGACGGAAGGCCTCTGCAGCGGGAATCGTGGCGGCGACCTTGTAGTAGTCGTATGGGCCTTTGGATTCCGAAGGCTTCTTGACTTCAAACAAGTAGGCGGGGTGGATCTTGCGACCGTCCGCACGGATCGAGCCTTTGCCGAACAAAATGTCGTCGGTTGGCAGCTCCTTCATCTTGGCAATCACCTTGGCGCCGTCATCGGTCTTGCTGGCGTCGACCGCCTTCAGGTAATGGATCACACCGGCGTAAACGCCTGCATGGTCAGACGAAGGCATCTTGCCGCCGTGCAAAGCCGCAAAGCGCTTGGACCAAGCACGGGTGCTGTCGTTCAAGTCCCAGTAGAAGGTCTCGGTCAACAGCAAACCTTGGGCTTTTTCCAGGCCCAAAGCGTGCACGTCGGTCAAAAACACCAACATACCGGCCAGGTTCTGGCCGCCTTTGACGATGCCAAACTCAGCCGCTTGCTTGATGGAGTTGATGGTGTCGCCACCCGCGTTGGCCAAGCCGATGATCTTGGCTTTGGAGGCCTGAGCTTGCAGCAAGAAGGAAGAGAAGTCTTGTGTCGGGAACGGTGTGCGGACCTTGCCGACGACCTTGCCGCCGTTTTTCAGCACCACAGCTTCGGTGTCACGCTCCAGCGCATGACCGAAAGCGTAGTCGGCTGTCAGGAAGTACCAAGAAGTACCGCCGTTTTTGACAATCGCTTTGCCAGTGCCGTTGGCCAGCATCCAGGTGTCGTACAGGTAGTGCACCACGTTGGCGTTGCAAGCCTTGCCCGACAGGTCGGCCGTGGCCGAGCCGGTGTTGACGTGGGCCTTGTTCTTGTCTTTGGAGATCTGGGCAATGGCCAGACCGACCGACGAGGTGGGCACGTCGGTGATCATGTCGACCTTGTCGGTGTCATACCACTGGCGCGCGATGTTGGAGCCCACATCGGGTTTGTTTTGGTGGTCAGCGCTGACGATTTCCACTTTCAAGGTGCTCTTGGTGGCCTTGATGTAGTCTTCCACGGCCATCTTGGCCGCGACCACGGAACCGGGGCCGCCAATGTCAGCATAAGGGCCAGACATGTCGTTGAGCACACCGATTTTGACGATGCCGTCTGAAATGTCCGCATGGGCGGTGCCGGCCAATGCGCAGGCCGCCAAGGCGGCTGTAGCGAGAAGTTTGCGTTTCATAGAAATCTCCTGTGGATGAATAGAAAAAGTAAATCAGACGCCGAGGTATTCGTGCAGCATGGGCATTTTGGCTTTGAGCTCGCTGGCGGCAAAGCCTTCGATGATGCGGCCATGCTCCATGACGTAGAAGCGGTCGGCCAGAGGCGCGGCAAAGCGGAAGTTTTGCTCAACCATGATGATGGTGAAACCTTTGGCTTTGAGCGAGAGAATCATGCGCGCCAGCGCTTGCACAATCACCGGGGCCAGGCCTTCTGAAATTTCGTCCAGCAACAACAATTTGGCGCCGGTGCGCAAAATGCGGCCCACGGCCAGCATTTGCTGCTCGCCGCCCGACAGGCGGGTGCCGGGGCTGTTTTTGCGCTCCAGCAAATTCGGGAACATTTCGTAAATTTCATCGAGCGGCATGCCGCCACCTGCGATGACCGGGGGCAAGAGCAGGTTTTCTTCGCAGGTGAGGGAGGCAAAAATGCCGCGCTCTTCAGGGCAATAACCCAGACCCAACTTGGCGATCTGGTGCGTGGGCATGGCGATGGACTCTTGGCCATTGATGCTGATCGAGCCGGTGCGCTTGCCCACCAAACCCAAAATGGATTTGACGGTTGTGGAGCGGCCCGCGCCATTGCGGCCCAGCAGCGTTACCACCTCGCCCTTGTGCACCGTCAGGTCCACGCCATGCAGGATGTGCGACTCGCCGTACCAGGCGTGCAGATTGCTGATGCGCAGGAATTCGTCGGTATCAGCCATGGGCACCTTCCAGCTCGTTCTCGGCCGTGCCCATATAAGCTTCCAGCACTTGGGGATTTTGAGAGACCACGGCGTAAGGGCCTTCGGCGATGACCTGGCCACGCTGCAACACGCTGATGGTGTCGGCAATCTGCGAGACCACGCTCATGTTGTGCTCCACCATCAAAATGGTGCGGTTAGCGCCGACCTTTTTGATCAGTTGCGTGACGCGGTCCACGTCTTCGTGGCCCATGCCTTGAGTGGGTTCGTCCAGCAGCATCAGCTCCGGGTTCATGGCCAAGGTGGTGGCGATTTCCAGCGCGCGTTTGCGGCCATAGGGCAATTCCACCGCCAGCAGGTCGGCCATGCCGCCCAGGTCAACCTCGTCGAGCAGGCTCATGGCTTTGTCGTTGAGTTGATTGAGAACGCGCTCGGAGCGCCAAAAGTGCATCGACAAACCGGTGTTGCGTTGCAAGGCGATGCGCACGTTTTCCATCACCGTGAGGTTGGGGAATGTGGCTGAAATCTGGAACGAGCGCACCAAACCCCGGCGCGCCACTTGGGCGGGCTTTTCAGCGGTGATGTCTTGACCGTTGAACAAGATCTGTCCACGCGTGGGAATCAGAAACTTGGTCAGCAGGTTGAAAACGGTGGTTTTACCGGCGCCGTTGGGCCCGATCAAGGCGTGTATCTGACCGCGTTGGACACCCAGGTTGACGCCGTTGACGGCGACAAAACCTTTGAACTCTTTGACCAGTTCATGGGTTTTTAAAATGAAATCTTCAGACATGAGGCGAGGCACCAGATCCAGTTGAGAACGCCGCAAAATTGCCTATGCAAATGCGTACCGTATTCTCAGGTCTGCCAGAGGGGCGATCCGTTATGGTTATCCCGGGTTTTGTCTCTCAAGTGTCTGAAAAGTGCAGGCCTTTAGCTTAAAACCATGCCGCCATCGACATGGATGGATTGCCCGGTCATGCCGCTGGACTCGTTGGATCCCAAGTAAACCGCCAAGCCGGCGATCTCGCTCGGTTCGAGCACGCGACCCAAAGGCACACGGGTCAAAGCGGCTTTGACCATGTCATCGGGCGAGACGCCGGTGGTTTGGGCGACTTGGGTTTTCAATGCTTCTACCATGTCGGTCTGGATGAAGCCTGGGCAAATCGCATTCACCGTGACGGCGTAAGGACTGGCCTCCAGCGCCACGCAGCGGGTCAAACCCACCACCGCGTGTTTGCTCACGTTGTAGGCACTTTGGTTGCGCGAGCCCCATTTGCCGGCGGTCGACGCCATGTTGACGATGCGGCCATAGCGGCGTGCCTGCATACCCGGCAGGCAGGCTTGGGTGAAGTGCAGCACGCCAAACAGGTTCACATCGAGCATGTCTTGAAAGTCTTGTGCGCTGTAGTCTAAAAATGACTTGGATCGGTACACCCCGGCGTTGTTGACCAACACATCGACCCGGCCAAAACGCTGCTCCACTTGCGCGACCGCGTCAAAGCAAGCCTGGCGGTCGGTTACGTTCACGCCCAAGGTCATGATGCGCTCGGCGGGCAAGCCCAGGCTGTCCTGAACTTCTTGCAGTCGTGCTGTGTCGGTGGCGATCATACACAGCGTCGCGCCTTCGGCGGCATAGGCCTGGGCAATCGACAGCCCGATGCCCCGACTGGCCCCGGTGATGATGGCGACTTGGTTCGCGAGACGGTGGCTCATGGGCAATCCTTGGCGGTTAAATCAGGGAGGCGCTGCGACCACGGCCAGGGCGGCCGGTGGCGTCAGGGCTGGAAGGGTCTTTGGCTGTGGCTTTGCGCAGCACTTGCCAATACCCTTGCGCCAGCTCCATGCGTGGCCCAAAACCTTGGTCCATCAGCATTTGGTGCGCGGCGGGCAATTTCCAGCAAGGGGTGTAGACAAACAAATGGTGTTCGAGGTGGTAATTGACCCAGTAGGGAGCCAGCACCATGCGCATCAGGCTGTTCGTCAGCGTGGTGCGGGTGTTGCGCAAGCGGTCGTCGTTGTCACCCACCACCGCATGTTCGGCGATGTTGCGGACGCGGCTGATGACTTGGTACCAGGTCATCAGAGGCAGCAACCACAGCACAAAGTAAGCCCACCACACGCCGGCCAGCGACAGGATCAGCAGCAAGGTGGCGTTGCTGGCGATGAAATACTTTTCGTGTGCGGCCAATTTGACCAGTCGACGGGTCAGACTGGGGTCCTTGCCCATGGTGAACTTGAACTGCTCCAGTCGCCGCTGGTAACCGGTCACGCCCAAAATGTCGCGCCACATCTTGCGTTTGAAGCTGGTTGTGGTGATCGGGAATGGCGCCGACAAAATCAGGTCCGGGTCCTCGGCTTGTTGCGTGTGGCGATGGTGGCTCAGGTGGTAAGGCCGGTACAAAGCCAAGCTGGCTCCAACGGGAAAACCGCAAAAATGCGCCCCCACAAAATCATTCAGCCAGGTGTTTTTGAACAACGCGCGGTGGGCCGCGTCGTGCATCAAGATCGCCAAGCCCAATTGACGCCCGCCGATCAAGACCATCGCCAGGACAAACGTCAGCGGGTTGGGCCACACGACAAATAATGCCATGGCCAAAGCAATCACCCCCCACGCGTGCAGCACCAAATAGAAACCCATGGCGTTCGAGCGCTCGCGCAAGAACGCGTCTTGTTCGGCGGTGAGCAGAGGTTGGGGCGAGGCCATGGGTCGTGCGAATGGGTCAGCGTGACAACTAGCGTTTGATCTTGGTGGCAAAGCCTTTGATTTTTAGTCACTGACGCGACCTAGGATCAAGGCCGGTTGCCTCTTTTCATGCTGATCAGGTCCCGAATAAGGATGTCTGTGTTCCCGCTTGCGGCAGATCTAAATTCAATTTTATTTCTGATGCCGGCACCGATAGAGGGATCAGTCCAGACGGTGAGCTTCATTCGATTTCCGGATTGGTAAAGCATATTCACCTCCACCTTGAAGGTGTCAAATTTTCCTGCAGGCACTTCGATCGTTTCTCTCCCGACCACTTTGCCTGTAATCTCCAACCACTCCTGCTTGTTGGTTCTTGCGCTGGTGAAAAGAGTTCTAGCGTTCCATTTGTAGCCAATTTGAAACAGGCCGGCGGGCATCAATGTAATGGGCGGATTGAATTTGCCACTGTTGTCACCGTGCTGTGCGCCAGCATGCCCCACCCTGAATGTCCAATCCGGCGTATTGCTTCTGACGCCTTTTACGTCCGCACCTTCATCGTCTACTTTGAGAACCGTAAACGTCTGCTTCCAAACAACGTTTTGGGTATAACCATCTTTGGCGATAAATTCAAACACATCATTTTCTTCATACCTTCTCGGAGCAAATTCCTGAATACGCCCAACTTGATCTGCTTGCGGTTTGATTTGTGCCTTATCTGATCGTTCCAATAGAGAATAGGCCAACTCGCTCATAAATCCACTGGGGTATTTTTGGAGGAATGCATACAGTTCGGACTTATTTGCGCTGCCCTTGATCCTGTCCCATTCCGCTTTTTGAATTTCAAACTGCTTATCAATAGATTCTTTTTGGAGTTTTGATTCCAGTTCAACTTGCACTTTGGCCTGGGCTATTTCTGCCAAGCGCCTTGCTTCAGCAAGACTCGCCTTTTCCAAGGCTTGAGC
>CANFMK010000072.1 GCA_947448325.1 Comamonadaceae bacterium | reverse complement strand
CCGTAAGGCTGTGGATTGGACTTGAACCAGATCGCATTGGGCACAGGTTCACCGCGGTGACAGGTGTAGCAGGTCACGCCGGTTTGCGCCACGTGCGGCTGCCAGTCTGCGTTGATGTGCTGGGTCATCTCGATCATGCGACGTGCCACCACCTTGGTGTACTTGCTGTCGTCTTCAAAATTGGGCAAAGCGTGGCAATAAGCGCAGCCTTCTTGAGGTGCCACCCAGTTGCTCATGGACACCATCAAGCGGTTGAACTCACCGACACTCAGGTTGCCCAGGACCTTCACATTCTTATAAGCCTGCGCAGCTTTAGGACCATCTGAGCCCGGCGATGGAATGACCACGGGGGGCTGATTTTTTTCGGTTTTCACTTCGAGCAATCGGGCGTTGTACACCTGCACCATGCCCGTGCCGCGGTAGCCGCTTTGCACACTCTCAGGACTGGGGCGCTCGCAACCGCTCAAGACCAGGCCGGCCAGCAACAGGCCCAGGGCCTGCCACCAACGCCCTGACAGCAGCGCTGTGCGCGATGGATTCAATGTGGGCTTGTTCATGGTTTCACTCCTGTGCTCAGTGCGGGGTCCACCATCGCGGGAAATATTTCGGGGTATGGCGGTGCAACGCCATGCTTGATGGCCCACAGGTACCAGTTGTCCACCACTGTGCCGGTGAGCAAGATGCCAATCCCGCCGGTGATGGGGCACAGCACGGCGAACCACCAGGCCCAGCGGTGAATCGATTCCATGGTGGCGTTGAAACCCATGGTCCAGCGCCAGAACAATGCGGCCCGCTCCGAGGCTGTGCCCCGATCGGTGATTTGCTCAATCTCGCGTTCGCCGCCAAAACGGGTCACCGCCAAAATGGTGGCACCGTGCATGGCGAACAACAACGCAGAGCCGTACAGGAAAACGATCGAAAGCGCATGGAAGGGGTTGTAAAACAGATTGCCGTAACGCAGCGAGAAAGCAGCCGTCCAGTCCAGATGGGGGAAGATGCCGTAAGGCACTGCTTCACCCCAAGAACCCATCAAAATCGGGCGGAACAAGCCGAGCACCAAATACAACCAAATCGCTGCGGCAAAAGCCCAAGCCACGTGGGTACCCATGCCCAGTTGCACGGCACGGCGGTAGGTCCGGGCCCACCAGAAAAAGATGGAAGCCGTGAGAAAGAGGCCCACGATCAAGAACCACCCCCCCTGATTCAGTGGGGGGATGCTCAGACCGTAGCTGGGTGGGGGTGGCTCCAGCGACAACCAAAAGAGTTGCCGCACAAACTGGATGGGGTCGTAATTCACCGAAGCCAGCATGTTCATGCCGATCAGAGTGAACGCGATCAGGCCAAAAAACAAAGAAGCCAGGCCCAAGCCGCCTAAATAAATGGGGCCGAGTTGGGCATTGCCAATTTTCCCGATCCAGTAACTGATCAGCGGCTGCCCCGTGCGTGGGCTGTTGCCATGCCCCAATTCAACCCCATGGTGAACCGGTCCGACGGCTTGCACCGTGGTGAACAGGTTTTGATAGTCGGCCATATGCGCTACTCCTCAATACTTTGAATTCAGGCTGTGATTCATGCCCGCTCAGACCGGCCACTTGGACCAGATCGGCATGTTCAACCACCAGCTCCACCACTCAGGCCAGCCACGGCTCCAGAAAGGACCACTCAAGACAATGCACAGGGCGCTGAACAAGACAGCAGCCAGTGCCAAGAACAAACCCAAGCGGTGAATACCCAAGGTGCCAATGGAGTAACCAATGATGTCGCGAAAGAACGTGTCTTCGTGCTCAGGGGTTCGCACGGTATGACCGGGTGCAGGATTGGTGGACGACAGAATCAGGCCCCCGTGCAGCGACAAGGCAAACACGCTGGCAAAGAAGAAACTGACGGCGATCATGTGCGCCGGGTTGTAATGGAAATGCAGGTACTGGTAGCCCACGTTGGACACCCAGTCCAAGTGGCTGTAGATGCCGTATGGAAAACCATGGCCCCAGGCACCCATCAAGACGGGGCGCACCACCACCAGGGTCACATAGGCCGAGATGGCCACGCCAAACGCCACGGGCACATGAAAGCCCATGCCCAGCTTGCGACAGATTTCGACCTCGCGCATCATCCAAGAGCCGAACGCGCCGATGGCGCACACCGTGATGAGTTGCCACAAGCCGCCTTGCATCAAAGGTGCAAAACGCAGGCCGTAAGACAGATCAGGCGGTGCGATGCTGATCTGCCAAATGTTCCAGGTCGGACCTTGTGAGGCGCCCCACAAAATCAGGGCCGTGCCCAGGAACGCAAAAAACAGGGTTGTGACGCCGAAAAAACCGACGTAAAACGGTCCGACCCAAAAGTCGAACAAATCACCACCCAGCAGGGTACCACCGCGAACACGGTACTTTTTCTCAAAACTCAGCATGGCCATGGTTGGATCCTCCTGCTTGTGTGGATGAACAGATGCTGTTTTGAAGCAACTTCAAAGACAGCATCTGGACGGCAAGTCCTGAATCAGGACTTGGGCATGGCGAGCGAAGCCACCGCAGTCGGCAGCGGCGAGTTTTGCGCCGATGCGGCTACGGGCTTTTTCGCGCCGTCGAGCCAGTTGAATTTGTTCGTGCTGAGCAAGATGAGGTGAATCATCGCGGCCAGGCCGAACAAGAAAATACCCTGCAGCACCATGGCACGCAAAGGGTCGTAAAGTCGCCAAATTCTCCACATGGTTAATCTCCTAAATGATGTGGGACATGAAGGTGTACACCGCAGCTTTCACACCTTGGCTCATGCTCTTGGCATCTTCAGCACCCGGCAACAGTTCCCGCCAGTGCACGCCGACCAGTTTGGCCAGAACGACGACCACGAACAGAAGTCCGAAACCGAGGATGAAAATGGACCAATACGCCGGGGATTCATCCGCACGCGAATGGTCCTCGTTGAGTTGTGTTGTGTTTTGCATGACCGTGACTCCGTCAGTCTATGAATGAAAGAAACAGCTCTGAATCAGAACCAGGGACGCCACGCCCAGACCAGGATGTGTGCCAATACAGCAACTGCTGTAAAGCCCACGGTGCCCTGCATCCAGTAGTGGTGGAACTCCTGGGCTTCCTCATCGGTCAGTCCGGAAATAGATGTCTTTGTTGACATTTTTTGCTCCTGTTAACAAGGCCTTGCGGCCCGGGGTGCGCACAGCCCGCGCAGATGGGCATCCGCAGCCAAAGGCCACGACATTCTGGGTTGGCAGTCGCATGCTGCGACTTCGGGTGCGGGGTGAAGGGTGTGTGCTTTCATGCCGCCACCCCCAGTCCCAGTTTTCGACTGGCCGCGACCACATGGTCTTCGGTCACTTCGTTTTGGCCCTGTGCCTGCGAGAGTTGTTCGGCTTGATCGCGCAAGCGTTTGGCCGCTGAAATTTGCACCAAGACCGGTTGGCTTTGGACCACATCGCGCAGACGCTGCTGGGCTTGGTCTTGCCAACTGGCGTTAGGCGCTACCACACCGCGTGCCTGCGTGGCTTCGACTTGGTCCATGTCGGTACCCAAAGGCAGGATGTGGAACAAGGCATCAAACAAGGCATTGCAAACCTCTTGCACCACGTAACTGGCCCCGCTGTAGCCCATGAAGGGTGTGCCCGTATGGCGACGGATGACCGCGCCTGGAAAAGAGGCAGCAATATAGGCGGCGCGCATCGGACTGCCGCCTGAAATTTCGCTCAGGTACATGCGCTCGTTGTAGCTGCCAAACATGATCAGGGGCGTCTGCGTCTTGACCAATTCGCGCACGGCAGCGTTGTCGGTCTTTTGACCTGCTGTGCGCGAGACACTGAAGCGGCAGGGCAAACCCATTTCGTTTTCAAGGAAGTTTTTCAAACCCCGGGCATAAGTCTCACCGGCCACGACGGCAAAACTGGCCGTGGCAAAAAAGTCTTGCGTGACCGAGCGCCACAGGTCCCACAACGGTTTCAGCGTCGTGTGTTTTTCGCGCTCGATGAAGGGCTCAGGATCCAAGTTCAGCAATTGACCCAGTTTGCGCAAAAAATTGGTGGTGCTGTGCAGGCCGATGGGCGCTTGCAAATAAGGCCGCTCCAGCGCCTCACACAACATGCGACCAAACTCGCGGTACATGCAAATGTTCACATCGGCTTCCACCAAACGCGAGACATCGGCCAAGTGGCTACCCAAGGGGAACACCATGTTCACCTCGGCGCCTATGCCTTGAACCAAGCGGCGAATTTCAGCCAAATCACTGGCACTGTTGAAGGTGCCGTAACAGGGGCCGATGATGTTGACACGGGGTTTTTCACCCACAGGGCGGTCTGCAAAGGGCTTGCGCGCGGGCACCTTGCGCAGACCGTATTCACTCCACAACCAGTACATCGCGCGGTTGGCACATTGCCACTGGTCCTCGTCAATGGTGCGTGGCAGAAAGCGGGCTATGTTGGTGCCTTCAGGCGTGACACCACCGCCAATCATTTCGGCAATCGAGCCGGTCACCACCACGGCTGGCAACTCAGGGTCCAGCGTGGCGTGGGCGCGCTTCATCGCGCCTTCCGTGCCCTCACGGCCCAATTGTTCCTCGGCCAAACCCGTGACCACAATCGGCAATTCGTGGGGCGGTAAGGCATCGGTGTAATGCAGCACCGATGTCACCGGCAGGTTTTCGCAACCCACGGGGCCATCGATCACGACTTGCAATCCCTTGATGGCCGTGAACACATACACCGCACCCCAGTAACCGCCCGCGCGGTCATGGTCCAGCACCAAGGGCGACTTGGGCTTGATCGTTGCGTCGGCTTCGGGTGCCGTCATTGGAGGGGGATTGGAAGCGGCTTGGCTCATGATCCCATCTCCTCAGCTTTGCGCTTTTTCATCAACTTTTCCAGCTGACGACGGGTTTCGGCTTTGAACTCGGGCCGGTCTTTGGGCACTGATTCCCACACACCTGCGGCATGGCCCGCACCGACATCGCCAAAGAAATCTTTCATGGCGTTGAAGCGCGTTTGATTGCCCATCGCCGCCTGCACCACTTGAACCAGCGAACCGGCTCCTGCCACGCCCATCAAGGGACGCGCAGAAATCAGGTTGGTGAAGTACAAGGCGGGTACGCTGTTTTGCTTGGCGATTTGCACCACCGGGGTCGTGCCAATGGCCAACTGCGGCCTGTACTCGTACATCGCTTGCAGGTCCTGTTCCAACGAGGCGCGCATTTGCACTTGCACGCCCTTGGCTTGCAGCCAAGCGATGTCTTGTGCATTCCAAGGGGTGGCTGGGCAGGCTGAACCGACATAGCGCAAATCAGCACCGCACTCGATGAGCAAGCGCCCCACCAGCAATTCAGAGCCTTCGTAACCACTCAAAGTGATGCGCCCCGAGATGGGTTTTTGCATCAACAAGCCGCGCATTTGCGTCAGGGCTTGGTTGCGTGCGAGGTCGATCTGCGCTTGCGCAATGCCTGCGGCTTGACCGATGTGTTGCAGCCAGTCCTGTGTGCCTTCCAGGCCCACCGGCGCAGAGCCCACCACCGGGCGACCCGCCGCCTGGAATTCGCGCACGCTGGCGGTGTAGAACGGGTGAATGGCGGCGGCCACAGAACAGTCCAGCGCGGCATACAACTCGCGCCATTCGCGCGTAGGGACCACCGGGCCTGCAGCCAAGCCCATGGGCGCGAGCATTTGGCTGATGATGACCGGATCGGCCGGAAACATCTCCCCCAACAAAGCCACAGTGGGTTTGTCGCCGCGACCGGCACGGGGCGCAGCCACGGGGCCGCTGATGATTTCTTCGCGGGCGTATTTGAGCATGGCCCCAGCCAAGACATCTTTGGCCTCGGCATGGGTGGGCACACCAAACCCAGGCACATCGATGCCGATGATGCGAACGCCGTTGATCTCTTTGGGCAGCAGCTGCAGCGGCACACCGCTGGCGGTCGGCACACACAGGTTGATGATGATGACGGTGTCGACCTTGGCCGGATCGGCCTCGGCATGCACAGCTTCGCGGATGTCTTCAAACAGCTTGCCTGTGACCAGCGACTCGGAGTTGAAGGGCACGTAGCCCACGCTGCGGCGAGCGCCGTAAAAATGCGATGTGAAGGTCAGACCATAGACGCAGCAGGCCGACCCCGACAGGAGGGTCGCGGTGCGCTTCATGCGCAAACCCACCCGCAAGGAGCCGAAGGCTGGGCACATGCTTTGCGGCTGGTCGTGTGGACCTGCATCGGGTTGACGCGGGTAATCACGGGCGTATTGGTCCAGGACTTCGGATTTGCCGGCCTCTTTGGCGGCAGCCACCATGGCATCGGTGCCGGCATGGCAGCCCATGCCGTCGCCTTGCAGGCCTGCGGGGTTGGGCGAATGCTTGTCCTCAGGTGGGCTGGGATGTATCGGTATGGTGCGTGTCATGGCCGGGTCCTGTGGTGTTAAAGGCAACGGCGTTCAGGCAGCGTCGTAGATGACTTCCAGCGAAGGCTTGATGTCTTCGTTTTTGCCGACCATGTCGAACACCGTGGCGGGTTCGAGCACCACATTGCGTCCGACCACATCGGCGCTGAACAAGCCGAGCAACTGGTCTTGGGTTTGGGGCTTGGGGCGCTGGGGTGGCGCTTCGGCCACGTTTTTGGCCAACTCGGCAAACAGCGGACCCCATTCACCATCGGGGCGGCCGATGATTTCGTAGCTGGCGCTCTTGCGGCGGATGTCTTCATTGGCCGGAATCGCGGCCAAAATCGGAATGCCTGCGTTGGTGGCAAAGGCCTGGGCTTCGCCCGTGCCGTCGTCCTTGTTGATGACCATGCCAGCCACACCGACGTTGCCGCCGAGCTTGCGGAAATACTCCACCGCCGAGCACACGTTGTTGGCCACATAGAGTGACTGCAAATCGTTGCTGGCCACCACGATGACTTTTTGGCACATGTCGCGTGCAATCGGCAGGCCAAAGCCACCGCACACCACGTCGCCCAAAAAGTCGAGCAAGACGTAATCAAAGCCCCAATCGTGAAAGCCCAGTTTCTCCAGGGTTTCAAAGCCGTGGATGATGCCGCGACCGCCGCAGCCGCGACCCACTTCAGGACCACCCAACTCCATGGCAAACACGCCATCACGCTTGAAGCACACATCGCCAATGCTCACGGCTTGGCCCGACAGCTTCAGGCGCGAAGAGGTCTCGATGATGGTGGGACAGGCCTTGCCACCAAACAGCAAGCTGGTGGTGTCACTCTTTGGGTCACAACCGATCAGCAGCACTTTTTTGCCCTGCTGCGCCATCATGTAAGACAGGTTGGCCAGCGTGAAGCTTTTGCCAATGCCGCCCTTGCCATAAATGGCAATGATTTGCGTCTCTTTGGTCACCTCATTGGTGCTGACCTCATCGGGTTCGACGTCAGCCTCACGGCGCAGCACTTCGACAAATTTGATAGGTTGTGTAGTGGTATTCATGCGGTGGCACTCCAATCGAGAATCATCTTGAGACAGCTCGCATCACCGAAGGCAGTCTCGTAGGCAGAACCAGCGTGGGTCGATGGCTGGGTGTGGGTGATCAAACCGTCTAAGGACAAGCGGCCGGTGTGCACCAACTCGCTGACGGCCAACAAATCTGAGCGTTTCCACTCAGCAGCGATGCGCATGCGCGCTTCACGCATGAAAGCGGGCGCATAGGCAAATTTCAAATCCTGCTTGTAAAAACCGGCCAGTACCAATTCGCCACCGGGCCGTAAACGCTGAATCAGACTGTCGAGCAGGCTGCCATCGCCGCTGACGTCGTAAATCGTGCCGTAGTCGCGCCGCGGATCGTCCTGGGGTTGCATGACCGTGTAACCCTGCGCACCGTCAGAGCGCGAGGCCTGGGTTTCCCAAACGGTGGGGGCTGGTAATCCGGCCGCCACGGTCAGGCGCGCCAGCAAGCGGCCCATCACACCGTGTCCAATGATCAACTCGGGCGCGGCAAAAGGCTCCTGCTGACCACCGCCCGAGACCGCGTGGTAAGCGGTCGCGGCAAGCGCCAGCAACACGGCCTGAGGACCCAGATGATCAGCCACCGGCATGACTTTTTGCGCAGTCACCACCAATCGGGAAGCTGCGCCGCCAAACAAGCTCTTGACGCCGGTGAAGCAATTGGCGCCCGGCACGAAAACACGCTGCCCGACTTGCACATCGGATTCGCTGGCCGAACGAACCACGCGACCGACCGTCTCGTAACCAGGGACCAGCGGATAGCCCATGCCGGGGAATGGCGGCATGCTGCCGTCCCACAGCATGCGCTCAGTGCCGGTACTGATGCCACTGAATTCCACAGCGACTTCCAGCTGTCCGGCTTGCAGTTGCGGCAAGTCCAGGGACTGCAAACTGAGTTGCTTGGGACTGTTGAAAACAACGGCTTGGGATCTCATGACTGTATTCTTTACTTTACGTTGATTTATGTCAAAGTTAATTGACACTATTTTGCACATCCGAGGGTAAACACTTAGATTTGCGCCCCAAAAGAATGCGCGCATGGATCGGCATGGCGTTGGGCAATGTCTCCACATGCGTAAAGCCGGCTTGCTGCATCATGGTTTGCAGCTCCTGAGGCGAACGCAGCCGCCCTGCCCCCATGGCCAACAGGTAAAAGTGGAAATAAGCGTCGGCTGAGGCGCTGGGCTGGCCGGCTTCGTCTTCGGGTTGGGCCATGGGCTCGGCCAACAGCAAGACGCCGCCAACGGGCAAGGCCGCATAGGCTTTTTGCAAGATCTGCTGCACCACCGCATCGGGGTGGTCGTGCGCCACACGCACCAGGGTGATCAGGTCAGCCCCTTGGGGCAAGGGGTCGTGCAAAAAACTGCCCGGATGCAGGGTCACGCGATCGCTCAAGCCATTGGCTTGCACGTTATCGCGGGCCAGTGCCAGCACAGGGGGCAGATCGAACATCTTGAACTTCAAGTGCGGCGCATGGACGGCCAACTCACTCACAAAACGACCTTTGCCCGCACCCACGTCCAGTACGCAGCGGTGCTCACCAAAAAAGTAGGAGGACAAAATCTCTTGCACCACAAAGCCCTGTGATGCCGCCATGAGTTGCGAGTAGCGCGTGAACTTGTCAGCTTGCGCTGCGACTTCGGCTTGGGCCGCGGCCTGGCTTTCAGATTGCGCGTGGGCATAGGGCCAGTAGTCGGCCATGCCCCCTTCCCAGGCATTGCGCAAGAACTGCAAGGGGTCTTGCATGTCTTGGTAGAGCAGATGGTTGTGCTCGATCATTTGGGCGATGCCTTCATGCTGGGCCAAAGGAACGCCCAAGGGCCCCAGCCCAAAACGGCCCTGGCTGCGATGCTCAAGCAAGCCCAAGGCCACAGCGGACAACAGCAAACGTTGCAGCACCGCCGGTGCCAAGCCCAGACGATGCGCCAGTTCATTCAAACTTGCAGGGGCTTGGTGCAACACCCGAAACAGGTCCAGACGCACGCAACTGAGCAGCACTTGGCTGTGGACAAAGCCGGCCATCAAGTCGAACAACTTGCGGGTACGGCGCCGCGTGAGCCAACGCGTGAAAGGATTGCCCAACGACCAACGGTACAAGCCAGGGTGGGCGTACCAGCGCTCAAGCCGGGCTTGCCAAGCGTCCTTGATCGCTGTGAAGGTGCTGTCGGTCGCGGTGGCGGCCAGATCCAGAGGTTGGGACATGATGCTTCCTTGGCGTGAGGCGGACGGTGTGTTCAATGCGGCGCGCTGACGTGAACCGTGGCCCCCATGGGGTGGGCATTGAAATAGCCTTCGCACAGGGCTTTGGGCACCAGGCGCTCAGCTTCGTGTTGCACCAGCTGGCACAGCATGTCGCGGTAGGAGCAAGCAGGGATCGAAGCAGAGGCTTGGTCAATCAGGTGGTCAAAATGCGCAATCGCGCCCTCCAAACCCAGCGTCTGCGCGGAACTGGGGCGTGCATGCAAGACGTCTTGCCCCACGGGTTTGCCCAAACTGGCCGCATCGGCAATCACATCCCGAATGTCATCGGCCACTTGGTAAGCCTCGCCCAAATAAGCGCCCAACGGGGTCCAGGGTTCAGGTGCGTGGCCGCAACTGAGCGCCCCTGCGCGGGTGGCTGACACAAACAAGGCTCCGGTTTTGGCTCTTTGGTATTGACCCAGATCGGCGCTGGTTTCGCACTCCCAGGCCTGCCCGGCCACGATGCCATCAGGCAAACCCACGCCCTGGGTCAGGTTGTCCATCAAGGCCACCAAGCGCTCGGCGTGTTGCGCCCCCGCCAGCAGCATCACCCGATACGCCATGACGATGAGTCCATCGCCGGCCAGCAAGGCCAGCGGCTCGCTGAAGGCCTTATGCACCGAGGGTCGGCCGCGCCGAAAATCGGCATTGTCAAACGCGGGCATGTCATCGTGCACCAAGGAGGCACAGTGCATCAACTCCAAAGACACTGCAGCCGCATCCGTCAGCGTGGGCGCATTGTCACCACAGGCGGCGGCCACGGCCATGCACAGTTGCGGGCGAATTCGAGCGCCCCCAGAAAACACAGCGTGCCGCATCGCAGCCACCAACCGGCTGGGTGCACCGACCCCCGCGGCATGCTCAAAATGCGTACTCAAGGCTTGCTCAGTGCGGATCAACAAACTCATAGGACCTCCGGCGTGGAAGACCTGTCAATGAAGACTGACAGGCATGAGTGTCAATATACTCACATTCTCAAGTCTGTCAATCCATGTTGACACCGCAACCCCATTTTAAAAGCTCATCAGAATCCGGATAGGATGACTTTCAAGGAGAACCGTCATGGGCATTTGGTTGGAACTGGGCATTTTCGGGCTGGTGTTGGCATTCGCCTTTTGGCAAATGCACGACGTGCGCAAAGCCCAAGCGCACACGCGCCAGCAGCGGGCGTTAGAAAAAGCACAAGCGCAAGCGCAAGAAACTGCAGAAGCGGCGAACGGCAAAGATCCCTCTGCGTAAAGCACTGCATTGAAAGGCTTCAAGGCTGGCCCAAAGCCTTGCACATCCGTATGGGACGAAGGGCGGCAAACGCCAGACCGCACCGCGCTGCACAAGGCAATACCCCTCATAATGGGAAGTCCATTGCAGCTTGCGCCGCCTCAAGCAACAGGCATGAACGAACATCAAAGGCTGACAGGAGAACACCATGGCATGGCTTGACTTTTTGAAACACGGCAACGAACTGAGTGAACTGCTCATCGAAGGCCAAAACCCCTACAGTGCAAGCCTGCTCCAAGCAGCAGACCTTGCGCAGCTTCAGGGGCACATGCCCGCCGCGGATCGGGTCACAGCCTATGTGCTGGGCCGCGTGGTGCGCTCCGGACGAGGCCTTTGGGTTCTCACTGACCGCCATTTGCTGATGGCCGAACAAGGCTCTGGCCGTCCAGTGCATGTCTTCGCTTTGAATACGCTGTCTCAGGCCGAATGCCTGCGCGGCAAATACGGCTACACCCTGCGCGTCATGGCCGCTGGCCAGTGCCACAGCGTGTACGGCACCTCACCGGCTTTGGCTGCAGCGTTCTACCAATCCTTGGGCTCATCGGTCGATTGCGCGCCTGTCTTCAAACCACCACACTTGGATGCGGATGACCGCGCCCAAGCCGAGCACCATTTCAAACATGCAGCAGCCTTGCTGCAGCCTGCTGGCCAAGCCACGGCGCACAGCTCGATCGCCTGAAAGGCTTTGCGGTCGCGGCCCATTGGCTGCGACCCGTCTGGTTCAGGCTGGGCCTGAGTTGTCACAGCACAAACCCTTGTGCTAAGGTCAAGTGGCGTGACCACGCCCTCTCTGATGCTTTCTTCGGGAATCTGTATGAACCAGACCATTTCCAGATACCTCCCCGCTGACGACGCGCAGCGCTTGGTGCTGCACGATGAAATCCACACCCGGCCCTCGGCCACCTTCAAACTGCCAGCGCTGATTGTGTACGTGGCGGTGTTGAACCGATCGGTGAGCCAAGCCATGGAGTGGGCTCATTTGCAAAAACTGCCCACGCTGACACAACTTGAACCGGACAGTTTGAAAGGCAATTTTTTGCAACTGCACTGCAATGGCTTCAAGGTCATCTGGGAGCGGCACACCGAGTTCACCCGCTACACCATCGTGCAGCCGCTGCCTGCCCATGCGCTTTGGGGCAGTGTCTTACCCAGCTTGACCCCTTCTGTCGCCACCGGTGCCGATTGGCTCAAAAGCATTCCGGGTGAAACCATCACCGCCATCCATCTGGCCATGCTCAATGAAGGCATGGACGATCCTGATGCCTTCTACAAAGCCAAGCAATGGCTGGGCGAAGGCACCGTGATCGGCTCCAAGATGGGACGCACCTCCAGCAACCAATCGCATTCACACCTGATGACCAACTTGCGCATCGGAGCCGATGGCTTTGAGCGCATGCTGGTATTGGCTGCCCGAGATACTTCTGAGAATCGTTCGGGTCGTATCGCGCAAAGGCTGCTGGAATTAGAAACCTACAGGATGATGTCCTTGCTGAGTTTGCCTCTGGCCAAAAGCTTATCGGCCACATTGACGCAAAGTGAATTGCAGTTGGTCGAAATCAATGACCGATTGGAGAAAAAACGCGATGAAGATGAGCGCTTGCTCGACGATCTGGCGGGGCTGGCCGCGCAAGTCGAAAGCACCACGGCCGAGAACAGTTTTCGATTTTCTGCAGCGCGGGCCTATGACGCCATCGTGCAACAACGCATCGCTGAAATGCGCGAGCAACCCTTGTCAGGGATTCAGAGCGTGGGTGAATTCATGCAACGGCGCTTGGGCCCGGCGATGGCCACCGTCAATGCCACCTCCGAGCGCTTGTCTGCACTGGCCCAGAGAGTGGCGCGTGCCAACGATCTGCTGCGCACTCGGGTGGACATCGCCACCGAAAGTCATAACCAACAACTGCTGGAAAAACTCACCAAGGGCCAAGCCACGCAGCTGCGCCTGCAAACCACGGTGGAAGGCCTGTCGATTGCGGCCATCTCTTACTACGTGGTGAGTTTGACCTTGTACCTGGGCAAGGCCTTGCAAGCCTATGGCGTCAACATCTCGCCTGAAATGTTGGCCGGATTCAGCACGCCGGTGGTGCTTTTTGTGTGTTGGCGCATGGTGCAAAAAATACACCGCAGCCTGCAAGATGTTTGAAGTGGCCACGCGTGGCCATGCTGCTTTTTTTGATTAGATTGAAACGAAAAGAAAAAGGCCGCTAAGTAGTGATACCTAGCGGCCTTTAAACAGGGTAGTGGTGGAGCTGGCGGGATTTGAACCCGCGTCCGTCTACCTTCCTCGTACAGATCTACATGTTTAGCGTTCTGATTTGAGTCTCACCTCTTGCGTCGTGCAGGCGCACACTACGCAAGCGGCCAGTGCCCTATTGTCTTGTCTTGTCTCAAGGCACCCGAGTCAAGACCAGCCGATGTGATTATCCTCACAGCCGGGAGGTCTTGCGACCCCCTTGCCCAGCCCATCGGCCTGCTGTTGTGAGGCTCACCGGCAATTAAGCGGCGAGTGCGAAACGTTCGTCGTTTGCAGTTAGTTTTTTTTCAGCTGATT
>CANFMK010000071.1 GCA_947448325.1 Comamonadaceae bacterium | reverse complement strand
GGCCTGGTGCCCACCGTGGTGCGCGAACTGAAAAAGCGATTCCCAGATCTGGGCATCATGACCGATGTGGCGCTGGACCCTTTCACCAGCCACGGCCAAGACGGCCTGCTGGACGAAACGGGTTACATCCTGAACGAGCCCACGGTGGAAGTGCTGGTGCAGCAAGCCTTGGTGCAGGCGCAGGCAGGGGTGGACATGGTCGCCCCCAGCGACATGATGGATGGGCGCATTGGCGCCATCCGCCAAGCCTTGGAAGCGAATGGCCACATTCACACCCGCATCATGGCCTACAGCGCCAAATACGCCAGCGCGTTTTACGGTCCCTTCCGTGATGCCGTCGGTTCAGCGGCCAACTTGGGCAAGGGCAACAAAAAGGCCTACCAGATGGACCCGGGCAACAGCAACGAGGCGCTGCGCGAAGTGGCGATGGACATTGCCGAAGGCGCGGACATGGTGATGGTCAAACCCGGCATGCCCTACTTGGACATCGTGCGCCGCGTCAAGGACGAATTTGGCGTGCCCACCTTTGCCTACCAAGTCTCCGGCGAATACGCCATGCTCAAAGCCGCTGCGCAAAACGGCTGGCTCGACCATGACGCCGTGATGATGGAAAGCCTGCTGGCTTTCAAGCGCGCCGGTGCCGATGGCGTGCTGACCTACTTTGCACGCGACGCGGCCCGCCTGATCGCGGCTTCTTAAGCGGCCTGCAAAGTCAGATTCATTCTGAGCGCTGAGGCGCACACAAGCACCTCAGCGGCACCTCAGCGGTTTCCCATTCAAGCCAAATGCTTGGCGAAAAACGCCAGGCTGCGCTCACGCGCCAAAGCGGCTGAAGGCGCGTCCCAGGCCCCGCGTTGGTCGCAGTTGAACCCGTGGTGAGCGGCGTAGTTGAACACCTGCACTTCGGGGTGCGCCTTCTTGAAAGCCGCTACCGTGTCCAGCGCAATCCACTTGTCTTCGTCGGCAAAGTGCGCCAGCACCGGCACCTGGGGGTGGCGTGCGATTTCGGCTTCGGTGGTCACGCCGCCGCCGTAGTAAGGCACTGCAGCGGACAGGCCTTTTAAAGTGCATGCCGAGCGCCAGGTCAGCAAACCACCCCAGCAATACCCCACGATGCCAACTTTGCCGCCACTGGTTTGGGCTGCGTAGTCGATGGCCGCCTGGATGTCCTGCATCACACCGGGCGCGGGCAAGGCCTCCACAGCCGTTTTGTAGCCAAAGCCCTCGCCCATATCGGCTTCCGAATAGCCCAGTTCCACGCCAGCTTTGGCACGGTGAAAAGCCGCTGGCGCAATCGCCAGATAACCCTCAGCGGCATAGCCGTCGGCCACATTGCGGATATGACTGTTGACGCCAAAGATCTCCTGGATCACCACCACCGCCCCTTTGGCAGCCCCTGCGGGTTGGGCCACGTAGGCCGGAATCTGTTGGCCGTCAGCGGCGCTCAATTGAATCGTCTGTCCCATGCTGTTCACTCCTGAAATAAAAACAGTTCACGCCTTGGCGCGCAAGGCGCGCTCTAAAAAGTCCAAGCGGTCTTGGCCCCAAAACAACTCGCCATCGAGCACGTAACTGGGCGCGCCAAACACCCCCGCATCGATCGCGGATTGTGTGTAGGTCTCATAGCGCTCTTGCGCGGCCTGACTGTACGCCCGCTCCAAGCATTGGGCATCCAAGCCCTGCTCTTGCAGCAACTGCGCCAGCACTTTTTCATCGGCAATATTGCGCTCTTGCGCCCACACCGCCGACATGATGGCGCCGGTGATGGCCATGGCTGCGGCGGCGCCATGGTGCAAATCCACCGCGATGATCAATCGCGAGGCATCGTCACCCGCCACCGGAAAGTAAGTGGGTTTGAGCACCAAAGGAATTTGCACCCATTCACTGAATCGCTTCAGCTCCACCAAACGGTAGGCCTGACGCTGCGGGGCGCGTTGACCCAGGGGCAGACCGCCTGAAATGGGGAACACCTTGCCGCCCAAATCCATGGGCATGACGCGCACATCGGTGTCGGTCGCTTGGAGCAACTGGGCCAGTCGCTGGTGACCCAGATAGGCCCACGGCGATTGGGGGGCGAGGTAATAGTCCACTGTGCGACGCATGAAGATCTCCTGACTGGTGTAACGTGAGATCCGAAATGACCCCCGCCGCAGTTGTAACCTGTTCGCGGTTTTTTTGCAGGAGACAGGGTATGGGCAAAGTACTTTTGGTGACAGGCGGCAGTCGCGGCATTGGCGCGGCCACGGCGTTATTGGCCGCGCAAAAAGGCTGGGCAGTGGCCGTCAATTACACCGCCAACTCATTGGCTGCGGACCAAGTGGTGCGTGACATTCGCGCCGCCGGCGGCACCGCCATCGCGGTGCAGGCCGATGTGTCCCACGAAGGCCAGGTGCTGGCCATGTTCGACAAGGTCACCGCCAAACTGGGCCCATTGACCGGCCTGGTGAACAACGCCGGCATCGTGGACATGACCGCGCGTCTGGACGAAATGAGCGTGGAGCGCTGGCGCCGGATGTTTGACATCAACGTGATCGGCTCGCTGCTGTGCGCGCGTGAAGCGGTGCGCCGCATGAGCACCCAGCACGGCGGCTCGGGCGGCAGCATCGTCAACATGTCCAGCGCGGCCTCGCGTTTGGGCTCACCCGGTCAGTACATGGACTACGCCGCCTCCAAAGGCGCGATCGACACCTTCACCATCGGACTGGCCAAAGAAGTGGCGGCCGAAGGCATCCGCGTCAACGCCGTGCGTCCAGGACTGATCGAAACCGAACTGCACGCCTCCGGTGGCCTGCCCGACCGGGTGCGCGACCTGGCTCACCAAGTGCCGATTCAGCGCGGCGGCTCGGCCCTGGAAGTGGCCCAGGCCATCGTTTGGCTCTTGTCTGAAGAAGCCAGCTACACCACCATGAGTTTTCTCGACGTTTCGGGGGGCCGCTGATGGCCGAGATCACCGTCTACTGGGAAGACCTGCAACCGGGTCAAGTGCTCGATTTGGGCAGCCTCACGGCCACGCGCGAAGAGATCATTGCGTTTGCCAGCCAGTTTGACCCGCAACCCTTCCACCTGGACGACGAAGCCGCCAAGGCCTCGGTGTTTGGTGGTTTGTGCGCCAGCGGCTGGCACACCTGCTCTATGGCCATGCGGCTGATGGTGACGAATTTTTTGCAAACCGCTGCCAGCCTGGGCTCGCCGGGTCTAGAGAATGTGAAGTGGATGAAACCGGTGTTCCCCGGCGACAACCTGCGCCTGCAACACCGCATCCTCGAATCGCGCCCCATGCGCAGCCGACCCGACGTCGGCCTGGTGCGCACCCACTGGGAAATGTTCAACCAAAACGGCGAGCAGGTGCTGCACATGGAAGGCTGGGGGATGTTTCGCAGGCGTACGCCCGCGACCTGAAGCGGCACAATGACGCATGGACTTCAAACCGCTCGTCACCCTCATGGCCGTCGTCAACCCCTTGGCCTGCGTTCCGTTCTTTATCCACTACACCCAAGGTTTCACCCAGGCCCAGCGCCAGCGCACCGTGGTGGTGTCGTCGGTCACAGCCTTCATCGTGATCGCCGCCAGCGCGCTGCTGGGCCTGCAAATTTTGGCGTTTTTTGGCATCTCCTTGGCCAGTTTTCAGGTGGGCGGCGGCATGCTGCTGCTGACCTCGGCGCTGTCCATGCTGAACGCCCAACCGGCTGAAGCCCGTGCCAACGCCGAAGAGGTTCAAGACGCTGAGACCAAAGCCGCCATGGGCGCCAGCATCGCCGTGGTGCCGCTCACCATTCCGCTGCTGACCGGCCCGGCCACCATGTCCACCGTGGTGATTTATGCGGACAAAGCCAAAAATTTCACCCAACTGGGCAGCCTGGTGGCTTATGGCGTGGTCATCGCCTTGGCCACCGCTTTGTGTTTTTCAATGGCCCAGCCGATTGCGCGTGTACTGGGCAAAACCGGCATCAACGTCATGACCCGCTTGATGGGTTTGATTTTGGCCGCCCTGGCAGTCGAGGTCATGACCGACGGACTGCACAAACTGTTTCCCGTGCTGGCGCGCGGGGTTTGAAGGTGAGGCTTTCCCGCTGAGCAGCCAGGTCACCAAGGCGCCCTCTTTCGAAAAGAAATCTCGTTACAGTGTCTTTCCCCTTGAGGAGACACTCATGCACAAATCAATTTTTTCATGGCTAGGCGCACTGTGTCTGGCTGCTTCCCCCCTGGCCATGGCGCAAGGCGTGCCGGGCGGTTGCCCTGAGAAGAACCTGCTGTATTGGCAAGCCTTTCCGCCGGGTGGTGAGTCCGACGTGTCGGCGCGTCACCAGCAGGTAGTGTTGAAGAAAAAATGCGCGGCGATGGACACCATCATCCAATACAAAGCGGGCGCGGGTGGCGGCTTGATGTGGGGGCAAATGAACAACCTGCCGGGTGACGGCATGAACGTGGTCGGCATCAATTTGCCGCACATCGTGTTCCAGCCGATCGAGGGCGAAGTCCAGTACAAAACGGCCGACATCACGCCGGTGTATTGGTTCCACTACACGCCGGACGTGCTGGTGGTGCCTGAGAACAGCCCGATCAAGAGCTTTGCCGAATTCATCGCCACAGCCAAAGCATCCCCCGGCAAGATGAACCTGGGCGGCTCGGGCCTGAACTCAGCCAACCATGCCGCCCATGAGCGGCTCAATGCCGCGTTCGGCATCAAGAGCACCTATGTGCCCTACAAAGGCACGGGCGACATGTCGATGGCGGTGGTCGGTGCGCAGATTGACGGCGCAGTGACCTACACGCCGTTTGCGATTGCCAACAAAGGCAAGGTGCGCGCCCTGGCGGTGGCCATGGACAAGCGCCACCCCTTGATGCCGAACGTGCCCACCTTCCGCGAGCTGGGTGTGGACTGGGTGGACGGCGCTTACCGGGGCATTGGCGTGCCCAAATCGACCTCGCCTGAGGCGCGCAAAAAAATCTCCGACATGTGGGCCGCGCTGAACAACGATGCCGAGATGAAAGAGCTGGCCGCCAAGAGTGGCTTTGAGTTGGTGAACGTGGGCGTTGAGCAGATGGACGCGTTCATGAAAGAGCGCACCGCGCTGTACATTGAAGGGGCCAAGCGTTTGGGCCTGGGCAAAAAATAAGGACTGTTGTTTTGAAAATCACTGAAATTCGCGAATCGACCCGCTCTATCCAGAGCAATATTCGCAACGCCTACATCGACTTTTCCAAAATGAACCTCAGCCTGGTGGCGGTGGTGACCGATGTGATCCGCGACGGCCGCCCCGTCATTGGCTACGGCTTCAACTCCAACGGCCGCTACGGCCAAGGCCATTTGATGCGTGAGCGCTTCATTCCGCGCATTTTGGAAGCCCCCGCCGACAGCCTGCTGGACGACAGCGGCCACAACCTGGACCCGCACAAAATCTGGGCCACCATGATGACCAACGAAAAGCCCGGCGGTCATGGCGAACGCTCGGTGGCGGTGGGCACCATGGACATGGCCATTTGGGATGCGGTGGCCAAGATCGCAGGCAAACCTTTGTACCAACTGCTGGCCGAGCGCTATGGCAACGGCCAAGCGAACCGCAAAGTGTTTGTGTATGCCGCAGGTGGTTACTACTGGCCCGGCAAGGGTCTGGAAGGCCTGACCGATGAGATGCAAAGCTATTTGGACCGTGGCTACTCGGTGGTGAAAATGAAAATTGGCGGTGCCAGCCTGGGCGAAGACTGCCAGCGCATCGAAGCCGTTTTGAAGATGCTGGCCCCGGGTCAACGTTTGGCGGTGGACGCGAACGGGCGCTTTGACTTGCCCACCGCCATCGCATATGCCAAAGCCTTGGCGGGCTACAACCTGTTTTGGTACGAAGAGGCCGGCGACCCGCTCGACTACGACTTGCAAGCCGCACTGGCGCCGCATTACGCGCCGGCCATGGCCACCGGCGAAAACCTGTTCTCGATGCAAGATGCCCGCAACCTGATTCGCTACGGCGGCATGCGGCCCGACCGCGACTGGCTGCAGTTCGATTGCGCGCTGAGCTACGGCTTGGTGGAGTATTTGCGCACCCTGGACATGCTCAAAGAACACGGTTGGTCGCCGAGCCGCTGCATCCCGCACGGTGGGCACCAAATGTCGTTGGCGATTGCGGCCGGCCTGGGCCTGGGTGGCAACGAGAGCTACCCTGATTTGTTCCAGCCCTACGGCGGCTTCCCAGACGGCGTGAAAGTGGACAACGGTTATGTGCACCTGCCCGAATTGCCGGGCATTGGCTTTGAAGGCAAGGCCGATTTGTACGCCGAGATGAAGGCGCTGGCCTGTTGAGGGTTTGAAAAGCAACGGGGCCTCATTGGATCACTGGAGGCCCCGGCAACATCGAACGGCCGCGCTCAAGGCTCCAGGCGAATGCCTTTGTCCCGAATCAATTTTCCCCAGCGGGCTTGCTCCCGCTGCGCATATTTGGCAACTTCTTCAGAAGGTCCGGGGATCAGTTCGAGCGCCAGCCCATCGAAGCGCGCTTTCATGTCCGGTTGCGCCAGAATCTTGGTCACTTCGGTGTTCAAGCGCGCCACGATGGCGGCCGGCGTGGCCTTGGGCATCACCATGGCAAACCAAATACCGGCCTCATAGCCCGGATAACCGGATGCGGCGATGGTCGGCACATTGGGCAACAAGGCCAAGCGGTTGGTACCGGTCAAAGCCAGGGCACGCAATTTGCCCGACTGGATGTGGGGGTTGGACGTCAACACCACATCGAACATGACCTGCACCTGGTTGCCCAGCAAAGCGGTGAGGGCCGGTGCACTGCCGTTGTAAGGGACGTGGGTCATTTCGATGCCGGTGGCCACCTTGAACAACTCGCCCGCCAAGTGCAGCGGATTGCCATTGCCCACCGAGGCGTAATTGATCGCGTCGGGTTTGCGCTTGGCCAACTCGACAAACTCTTTCACATTCGTGACGGGCAAACTGGCGGGCACCACCATCACCAAAGGCGAAGCCGCCAACATGCTCACTCCCGCGAAATCGGCCACCGGGTCATAAGGCAGCTTGCTGTACAGCAGCGGGTTGACCGCCAAACTGGCCGAGCTGCCCATGAACAAGGTGTAGCCGTCCGGCGCCGCTTTGGCCACCGCCTCGGCACCGATGATGGTGTTGCCGCCGGGTTTGTTTTCCACCACCACCGCTTGCCCCAATGCCCGGCCCAAGGGCTCGGCGATGGCGCGCGCCAATTGGTCGGTCGAGCCGCCTGCGGCATAGGGCACCACCAGCTTCAAAGGTTTGGTCGGGTAGGTTTGGGCCATGACCAAGCCGCTGATGGCCCAGAGCGCAGCGCCCTTCAAGATCCATTGTGTCCAGGTCTTCATGTGGCATTCTCAGTTTCGTCAAACCCCAGGTAGCGCACGAAAGTGGCATTGTCTTCGCGCACCGATTTCACGTCGTTGGCGACAAAGGATTCATCGGGGTAGCCCATGGCGATGCAGATCATGATGTTTTGGTCATCCGGAATTTGCGCATGCTCACGCACGACTTTGGATTGCATGATGCCTTGCCCGTTGATGACGCAGCCCAGACCGCGCTCCCAAGCGGCCAAGACAATGGCGTGCGAAAAAGCACCCAAATCGAACTGGCTGATGGCCGCAGGCTCCAGGTATTTGTCATAGGTCAGCACCAACGAGACCGGCGCATCAAACTGGCGAAAGCCACGCATCACCCAATCGGTGCGACGGGCTTTGTCGTCTCGAGCAATGCCCATGGCGTCAAAGAGCTGCACCGCCACATCGATTTGCCGACGCCGGTGCACGCCTTCGTAGGCCTCTTTCATCGGAAAGTCGCGCTTGGGCGGCACGCCGGCGAGCATGTTGTCGGAGTTGCCTTGGCGAATCCGGTCCAGCACCGAGCCAGTCACGACATGCACATGCCACGGCTGGGTGTTCATGGAGGACGGCGCCCATTTGGCGACTTCAATGATCTCTTCAATCACTTCGCGGGGCACGGGTTTTTGCAGGTAGCCGCGAATGCTTTTGCGGGCTTTGATGAGTTGACTGAATTGCATGGTGAAAGGCTGAAAGGTTGAATGAACAGGATCTCGCTTCATCCTAGCAGTCGTTTCTTGCCCTTCAGTCACCTAAAGCAACTACCGCTCAGGGCCGCCACCGAAACCGGGTTTGAGCCCTTGACGCAAAACTTCCACCAGCGCCGTGACCGCCCGGGGCACATGCGGCGTATACGGCCGAATGGCATAAATGGTTTCGGCGAAAGCGCCTACGGGTTTCCAGCCCGACAACACGGCCACCAACTGACCTTTGCGCACAGCGGCTTGGGCGCTGAAGTCCGGCATCAGCGCAATGCCCGCGCCGGTGAGTGCGGCTTCGCGCAGCGCTTCGCTGTTGTTGGCCGCCAAATTGCCCGACACCGGCACCGTGACGCGCTCGCTGCCTTGGGCGGGGTCTCTCGGCTCCAAGGTCCAAGCGGGGGTGTCTTGCGAGCGCGGGTAGTGCAGGCAGTTGTGCGCTTGCAAATCCAAAGGGGTTTGCGGCTCGCCCTGGCGGCGCAGATAAGCCTTTGTGGCCACCAGGACCGACTCGGTGGTGCACAAGGGCCACGCCACATGGGTATCGGGCGGGTTCGCAGTGTGGCGGATCGCCAAGTCAAAACCTTCGGTGGCCAAGGTGCGCAGGCGGTCCGACAGGTCCAACTCGACGCGCACATCCGGGTGGTTTTTCAGAAATTCAGCCAGCAAGGGCATCAGTTGCTGCCGTGCCAAGGCCACCGGCGAGGTGACCCGGATCAAGCCACGGGGTTGCCCCGCCAAATCGCGCACTTGGGCAAAACTCTGTTCAATCTGCTCGAACGATGCACGGGTGTCGTCCACCAATTTCTGCCCGGCCTCGGTCAGTCGCAAGCTGCGGGTGGTGCGCTGCACCAGCGTGACTTTGGCGGCCCGCTCCAACTCGGCAATGCGCTGGCTCATGGCCGCTTTGCTCACGCCCAAGCGGGCGGCGGCGGCGGTGTAACTGCCTTGTTGGGCCAGCACGCTGAGCCAATGCAAAGGAGTCCACAAGGCGTTGATTTTTTGCTCATCCATGGCTGTATTGTTCACTATTTTGAACAATCAATTCAAGTTTCAGCGCTTGTTGGGCACGCCTTCGGTACCTACACTGCTTTCAGACCTTCCGTCTTGCATAGATTCGGATGTTTGCACATTGAATTTCAGGAGCACACCATGAGCCTTTCCAACATCGACCACTATATTGCCGGCCAGCGTACCGCAGGCACTTCGGGCCGCAGCCAGCCGGTCACCAATCCGGCCACCGGCGCGGTCACCGGCAGCGTGGCGCTGGCCAACAGCGCTGAAGTTGCTCAAGCAGTGGCTTCGGCACAAGCCGCGTTCCCAGCCTGGGCCGATACGCCGCCCCTGCGCCGCGCCCGCGTGATGTTCAAATTCTTGGAGTTACTCAACACCCACAAAGACGAGTTGGCGCACATGATCACGGCCGAGCATGGCAAGGTGTTCACCGACGCGCAAGGCGAAGTCTCGCGCGGCATCGACATCGTGGAATTTGCCACCGGCATTCCTCAGCTGCTCAAGGGTGACTTCACCGACCAGGTCTCGACCGGCATTGACAACTGGACCCTGCGCCAGCCGCTGGGTGTGGTGGCTGGCATCACGCCTTTCAACTTTCCGGTGATGGTACCCATGTGGATGTTCCCGGTGGCGATTGCGGCCGGCAACACCTTCATCTTGAAACCCAGCCCGACCGACCCGACGCCTGCGCTGTTCATGGCCGAGTTGCTCAAAAAAGCCGGTCTGCCCGACGGCGTGTTCAACGTGGTGCAAGGCGACAAAGAAGCCGTGGACGCGCTGCTGGAGCACCCGGATGTGAAAGCCATCAGTTTTGTCGGCTCCACGCCGATCGCCAACTACATTTATGAAACCGGCGCGCACCACGGCAAGCGCGTGCAGGCCCTGGGCGGCGCCAAGAACCACCTGGTGGTCATGCCCGATGCCGACATCGACCAGACGGTGGACGCTTTGATTGGTGCGGGCTACGGCTCGGCTGGCGAGCGCTGCATGGCGATTTCGGTCGCCGTGCTGGTGGGCGATGTCGCTGACAAAATCATCCCCAAGTTGATCGAACGCACCCAAGCCTTGCAAGTGCTCAACGGCGAAAACCTCGCCGCCGAAATGGGCCCCATCGTGACCGATGCCGCGCGTCAGCGCATCAAGGGCTATATCGACGCCGGGGTGGCCGAAGGCGCGAAGTTATTGGTCGATGGTCGCACTTTTGACGGCTCACGAGCCGGTGCCGGTTGTGACCACGGTTTCTGGCTGGGCGGCACGCTGTTCGACCATGTGACCACCGACATGAAGATCTACAAAGAAGAGATCTTTGGCCCGGTATTGAGCTGCGTGCGTGTGCCCGACTTTGCCACGGCGGTGCAGATCATCAACGACCACGAGTTTGGCAATGGCGTGAGTTGCTTCACCCGTGACGGCAATGTGGCGCGTGAGTTTGCACGCCGCATTCAGGTGGGTATGGTCGGCATCAACGTGCCGATCCCGGTGCCCATGGCCTGGCACGGCTTTGGCGGCTGGAAGCGCTCTTTGTTTGGCGATATGCACGCCTACGGTGAAGAGGGCGTGCGTTTTTACACCAAGCAAAAGTCCATCATGCAGCGCTGGCCTGAGAGCATAGGCAAGGGCGCTGAGTTTGTGATGCCGACGGCCAAGTAAGCGAGCCATCACAATCAGGGGTGAGGAGAACAGCACCATGAACGACAACACCTTTGACTACATCATCGTGGGCGGTGGCACGGCGGGCAGCTTGCTGGCCAACCGTTTGTCGGCCGACGCCAGCAAGCGCGTGCTGTTGATCGAAGCGGGCAAGAAAGACGATTACCACTGGGTGCACATTCCGGTGGGGTATTTGTATTGCATTGGCAACCCGCGCACCGACTGGCTGTACGAAACCGAGCCCGCAGCGGGCTTGAATGGCCGCACTTTGCGCTACCCGCGAGGCAAGGTATTGGGGGGCTGCTCGAGCATCAACGGCATGATTTACATGCGCGGCCAAGCGCGCGATTACGACCAATGGGCGCAAATCACGGGGGACGACGCCTGGCGTTGGGACCAGTCATTGCCGTATTTTCAACTGCATGAAGACCACTACAAAGGGGCCAATGCCTTCCATGGCGCGAAAGGCACACGCCCCAGTTTGATGGCGGCGGACGCCGCCGAGGGCAGTTACATTCACACCCTCAAAGGCCGGCAAGCGGGCGGCGAATGGCGCATTGAAAAGCAGCGCCTGCGCTGGGACGTGCTGGACGCTTTTGCCCAGGCTGCGCAAGAGGCGGGAATTCCCGCCACCGACGACTTCAACCGTGGCAACAACGAAGGCGTGAGTTATTTCGAGGTGAACCAAAAAGCCGGATGGCGTTGGAACACCGCCAAAGCGTTTTTGCGCCCCACCTGTTACGCGCGCCCCAACTTTGAGTTGTGGAACAAAGCCCAGGTGGCCAAGCTGGAGGTGGAGACCCTGGCCGATGGCAGCAAGCGCTGCACCGGCGCCCAAGTCTGGACCGGCGAGGAAATGGTCACCGTGCACGCCACGCGTGAAGTGATCTTGAGCGCGGGCAGCATCGGCTCCGCGCAAATTTTGCAACTCTCGGGCATTGGTCCTGCGGCCTTGCTGCACGACAAGATCGTGCCGGTGGTGCATGACCTGCCCGGCGTGGGTGCCAACTTGCAAGACCATTTGCAAATCCGTTCGGTCTACAAGGTCAAGAACGCCAAAACGCTGAACACCATGGCCAACAACTTGTGGGGCAAAGCCATGATCGGGCTGGAATACGCTTTCAAGCGCACCGGCCCGATGAGCATGGCGCCCAGTCAATTGGGGGCCTTCACCAAGAGCGACCCGGCGCAACCGCATGCCAACATCCAGTACCACGTGCAGCCGCTGAGCCTGGACGCGTTTGGCGAACCGCTGCACAGTTTTCCGGCCATCACCGCCAGCGTGTGCAACCTGAACCCGACCAGCCGGGGCACGGTGCAAATCAAAAGCAACCGGTTTACCGATGCCCCCGCCATCGCGCCCAACTACCTGTCCACCGACGAGGACCGCCAAGTGGCGGCCGACAGCCTGCGCGTGACGCGGCGTATCATGGCCCAGCCGGCCATGCAGCCTTTTGCCCCGGAAGAATTCAAACCCGGCGTGCAATACCAAAGCGACGCCGACCTGGCCAAGCTGGCCGGCGACATTGCCAGCACCATCTTTCACCCGGTGGGCACCACCCGCATGGGCCGCGAGGACGACCCTATGGCGGTGGTGGACAGCCGTTTGCGCGTGCGCGGCATCTCCGGTTTGCGCGTGGTGGATGCGGGCGTGATGCCCACCATCACCAGCGGCAACACCAACAGCCCCACGTTGATGATGGCCGAAAAAGCGGCGCAATGGATCGCCAACGACGCGACTCACTGAATCCCTTCAAGGGGTGACGCGGGCGTTAAAAAAATTCAGCGCTTGGTATTCAATTTCATCAGGACTTACCCGATTCGCGGGAAATCCCTGATGAAACGCACCATCCCGGGGCATTACATTCACCTCACTCGATGGCGGACAGCAGTCACGTCACCACGAGGGACCGAGGAGACACCCGAGAACTCGAAGATACACAGACATCGGCTCACGATGCAGACTTGATGGACGCCGCTTTTGCGGCGTTTTTTTTCGTCCGGGACCTACTCAGGCAAATCTGGTCGCGATGCGACAATCCCCGCATGGAATTACTGATTGTTTCGCTGGCCTCGCTGTTGGCCGGCTTGGTGGACTCGATCGTGGGCGGCGGCGGTCTGATTTTGATCCCCGCTTTGTTTGCCACCTTCCCCAACGCAGCCCCGGTGACTTTGCTGGGCACCAACAAAAGTGCTTCCGTCTGGGGCACCGCGTTCGCTTCTTTTCAATATAGCCGCCAAGTGCAGATGCAATGGCACGCCCTGCTGCCCGCGGCCGCGGCCGGGGTGATCGGTTCGCTGTGTGGTGCCGGCGCCGTGCAACTGATAGACCCGTCGATCTTTCGCAAAGCGTTGCCGTTTTTGCTGGTTTTGCTGCTGGGCTACACCCTGGCCAAAAAAGATTTAGGTCGCCATCACACCCCGCGTTTCAGCGGACGCCATGCAGCCTGGGCGGCTGGCGCGATTGGCTTGGTGATTGGTTTTTACGATGGCTTTTTTGGCCCCGGCACCGGCAGTTTTTTGGTGTTCGCGTTTGTGCGCATCATGGGCTACGACTTTTTAAACGCCTCGGCCTCGGCGAAATTGATCAACACCGCCACCAATTTTTCGGCGCTGGTGCTGTTTGCCATGCAAGGCCAGGTCTGGTGGCATTTGGCGCTGGCGATGGCGTTGGCCAACATCGTGGGCAGCCTGATCGGCACCCGTTTGGCCCTGAAGCACGGCGCAGGTTTTGTGCGCATCGCCTTCATAGGCGTGGTCGGCGCGCTGATTCTCAAAACAAGCTACGACACCTGGTTCAGGTTTTAAAGCGACGGGCCAGCACCGCGGGCATTC
>CANFMK010000070.1 GCA_947448325.1 Comamonadaceae bacterium | reverse complement strand
TCAGCCCCAGGTCGGCCGTGGCATAGCACTGGTAACCGGCCACACCGCGCTCGGCCATCCAGTCGCGCAGGCTGGGGGGAAACGCTTCGCCAGAGACCAAGGCCTTGGTGACACTGGGCAAGGCCACGCTTTGTTCAGCGGCTTTTTCCAAAATGATTTTCAAAAAGCTCGGCGTGCCGATGTAGCCCGCAGGCTGCAACTCGGCCATGGCCGCCACTTGTTGCTCGGTCTGACCGGTGCCGCCTGGAAAGACGGTGCAACCGAGCGCGTGCGCGCCGGTTTCCATCATGGAGCCGGCAGGCGTGAAGTGGTAGCTGAAACTGTTGTGGATCAATTCGCCCGGACGGAAACCGGCGGCGAACATGGCGCGGGCCATGCGCCAGTAATCTGCGCGCGTGCCCTCGGGCTCGTAAATCGTGCCCGGGCTGGCGAACACGCGGGGCATGGCTTTGCCAAAGCCCAAGGCGCTGAAGCCGCCAAACACCGAGCCACCGGCGGCGCGGGCGGCTTTTTGACGCTCCAGCAGCTCGTATTTGCGGATCACGGGCAAGCGTGCCAAAGCGGCGCGACTGTTCACACTGGAGGCGTCCACGTCTTGGAGCAGTTCAGCAAATGCCGGGGCATGGGCTTTGGCGTGCGCAATTTGCGCAGGCAAGGCGGCCATCAAGGCGGCTTCGCGCGCTTGTGGGGCGCGGGTTTCCAAGGCATCAAAGTGCTGTGACATGAAATTCTTTCAGGGGAGCTGCGGGAAGAAAAGAGAGGCTCAGACTGAACGCATCAAGCCAACCAGCGCTTGCGGCGCTTGTAGCTCTTCACGTCTTTGAAGCTCTTGCGCTCGCCGCCGCCCACACCCAGGTAAAACTCTTTCACGTCTTCGTTGGTGCGCAGGTACTCGGCTGCACCGTCCATCACCACCCGGCCCGACTCCATGATGTAACCGTAGTCGGCGTACTTGAGCGCCATATTGGTGTTTTGCTCAGCAATCAAAAACGTGACTTGTTCTTTTTCGTTCAGGTCTTTGACGATGTTGAACACCTCTTCCACAATCTGCGGCGCCAAGCCCATCGAGGGCTCGTCCAGCAAAACCATGTTCGGGTTGGACATCAAGGCGCGGCCAATCGCGCACATCTGCTGCTCACCGCCCGAGGTGTAAGCGGCTTGCGAGGTACGCCGGGTTTTGAGGCGCGGAAAGTAGTTGTAAACCTTCTCCAGATTGGCTGCGATCTCGCCCTTGTCGGTGCGGGTGTAGCTGCCGGTCATCAGGTTTTCTTCGATCGTCAGGTGAGCAAAGCAGTGACGACCTTCCATCACCTGGACCACCCCGCGGTTGACCAGATCGGCCGGCGACAGGTTTTCGATGCGTTCACCGCGCAGCTCGATGCTGCCCTTGGTGACTTCGCCGCGCTCGCCTTGCAGCAAGTTGGAAATGGCGCGCAAGGTGGTGGTTTTGCCCGCGCCGTTGCCGCCCAGCAAGGCCACGATACCGCGCTCGGGCACTTGCAAGGACACGCCCTTGAGCACCAAGATCACGTGGTTGTAAATGACTTCAATGCCATTGACGTTGAGAATGATGTTTGAATCGGTCATGGGTTGCCTGTTTGAATCAACTGAAAGAGCAGCCTGTGCAGCTGGTCTTTCAGTTGATGGCTCACGCACTCAGCGCAAGCCACCAACTTCAGCACATCAAGACTGGCAGTCCGCAGGTGCGCGGCGGCTCATCTTCTTGTCGGCCAGGTACTTGTCGGCACCGGCTTTGACCATAGGCTTCAAGATCTGCTCATCGGCTTGGATGAAGTCCGAACTGAAACTCCACTTGCTACCGTCCCAGGTTTGCACGCGCGCAGCGGTCGAACCCATGTGATCGGCACACGAGGTGGACAGCGGCTGCATGATGCCGGTAAAGCCCATGGCGTCCAAACGCTTTTGGTCCAGGTTCAGGTTTTCCAAGCCCCAGCGCACTTGCTCGCCGGTCATGACTTTGCCCTTGCCAAAACGCTCTTGCGCGCGGCGCACCGCTTCCACGCCCAGCATGCCAATGATCACGCCACGGGTGTAGAGCACTTGACCGACTTCGTCCTTAGGACCTGTGCCTTGGCTCTTGCCGTGCACATGCTTCAAGATGTCTTGAATGACTTTGGGTTGTGTGCCCGAAGTGTTCAACGCCAAGGCGTTGTAGCCTTTGGCACCTTCACCCACGTCTTTGACGTCAGGCTCGGCACCTGCCCACCACACGCCATACATCTTGTCGCGGGGGTAGCCGGTGGCTTGCGCTTCTTTCAAAGCGGTGGAGTTCATCACACCCCAGCCCCACAGCATCACATAGTCAGGTCGGCTTTGGCGCACTTGCAACCAAGCCGATTTTTGTTCCACGCCAGGCGCGGTCACAGGGATCAATTGCAGCTCAAAACCGTGCATCTTGGCGCGCTCTTGCAGCAAAGGAATCGGCTCTTTGCCAAAGGGGGAGTCGTGGTAGACCAAGGCGATTTTCTTGCCTTTGAGTTTGTCCAAGCCGCCTTCTTTTTTACCCAGGTGTTGCACCAAGATGTCGGCGCCCGTCCAGTAGCTGCCCATCAAAGGGAAGTTCCACTTGAAGGCCAGACCGTCTTGTGCGATCGACAGGCCATAGCCCAAGGTGATCAAAGGCACTTTGTCGGTCGGAACTTTTTCGGTCAATGCGAATGTGATGCCCGTGGCCTGAGGATCAAACAAGGACACGCCAGGACGGCCTTTCAGACGCTCGTAGCATTCCACACCACGGTCCGTGGCGTAGCCGGTTTCGCACTCCTCATACGTGACCTTGACGCCGTTGATGCCGCCATCACGGGCATTGATCAGCTTGAGGTAGTCCTGCTTGCCATTGGCCCATGGAATGCCGTTGGGCGCATAAGGACCTGTGCGGTAGGACAGCAGGGGAAAGAACTGCTCTTTGGCTTGCGCCTGAACAGGGGTCGCGATCAGCGACGACGCTGCAGCAACCAGTGCCGCCACAGCCAAAACCAAATCACGCATCTTCATGTCAGTCTCCTTAGAAAAATTCACACTTACAAAAAACCATCAATGGGGGAAAGGCCACAAACGCAGCTTTTGCTTGGCAATCGACCAGAGTTTGGCCAAACCATGCGGCTCCACAATCAAGAACCACACGATCAAAGCGCCAAAAATCATCAACTCGGCGTGCGACACGCCAGCAGTTGAAATTTCCACGCCCACCAAGCTGGCTAGCGCAGGCAGGATTTGGCTGAGCGCAATCGGCAGCAAGGTGATGAAAGCGGCGCCCAAAAAACCGCCCAAAATCGAACCCAGACCACCAATGATCACCATGAACAACAGCCGAAATGAGATGTCCACCGAGAAAGCGGCAGGCTCCCAAGCGCCCAGGTAAATGAAGGCCCACAAGCCCCCTGCCATGCCGACAATGAACGAGCTCACCGCAAAAGCGCTGAGCTTGGCGTACATCGGACGGATACCGATCACCGCAGCGGCCACGTCCATGTCGCGAATCGCCATCCATTCACGGCCGACCGCGCTGCGCACCAAATTCTTGGCCAACAAGGCCACCACCACCAACACCGACAAACACAGCCAGTACTTGCTTTGTGCACTGTCAATTGGCAGGCCAAGCACCTGCAACTCTGCCACCGACACCGAGCCCGAAGGTGAGTCGTTGGTCAGCCACTTGATGCGCAAAAACATCCAGTCGCTGAAAAACTGCGCCGCCAAGGTCGCCACCGCCAAATACAAGCCTTTCACGCGCAAGCTGGGCAAGCCAAACAAGATGCCGAACAGCGTGGCGCACAGGCCGCCCAAAATCAAAGCGGGAATCAGTGGCAAGCCGGGGATGCGCACAAAGAAGTTGTAAGCCCCGTAAGCGCCCACGGCCATGAAGGCACCCGAGCCCAAAGAGATCTGGCCGCAATAACCGACCAAGATGTTCACGCCCAGGGCAGCCAGCGACATGATCAAGAACGGAATCAAGATGGCGCGAAAGAAGTAGTCGGTGGCCAGCATGGGCACCACCGCAAAGGCGAACACCAACAGCAGCGCCATGACCACGCGGTCTTGGCGAATCGGCAAGATTTGCTGATCGGCGCGGTAGCTGGTTTTGAATTGACCGTTTTCTCTGTAAAACATTTCTTTTCCTTAGACGCGATCAATTATTTTTTCGCCAAAGAGGCCTTGTGGACGGATCAGCAAAAAGCCCAGCGCCAGCACATAGGCGAACCAAATTTCAATGCCGCCGCCCACGTAACCGCCCAAATACACTTCGGAGAGTTTCTCGCCCACGCCAATGATCAAGCCGCCGATGATGGCGCCGGGCACCGAGGTCAAGCCCCCCAGAATCACCACAGGCAAGGCGCGCAAAGCCACCGTGGCCAGCGAGAACTGCACACCCAATTTGCTGCCCCAGATCATGCCGGCCACCAAGGCCACGATACCGGCCACGCACCAGACAATCATCCAGATGCGGTTGAGTGGGATACCGATCGACTGCGCCGCTTGGTGGTCATCGGCCACGGCGCGCAAGGCACGGCCGGTCGAGGTTTTCTGGAAAAAGATACTCAGCAAGGTGACCAAAGCCGCTGCGATCAAAGCCGCGTAAAAGTCTTCTTTGTTCACCAGCACGCCGCCTTGGAACATGCCCTCCAAAATGAACACCGGGTCTTTGGGCATGCCAATGTCGATCTTGTAGATGCTGCTGCCAAACAGGCTTTGGCCCAGGCCTTCCAGAAAGTAGGCAATGCCCAAGGTGGCCATCAGCAAGGTGGCGCCTTCTTGGTTCACCAAGTGACGCAGCACCAGGTACTCCACCGCCCAAGCCACGACAAACATGACCACTGCGGCCATGGCAAAGGCGAGCACATTGGCCAGCCACAGGCTGTCGACGCCGGTCCACAGCGGAATCCATTCGGAGAACCGCGCCATCGACAAAGCGCCAAAAAGCACCATCGCACCCTGCGCGAAATTGAAGACACCCGAGGCTTTGAAAATGAGCACAAAGCCCAAAGCAACCAGCGAATACAGCATGCCGGCCATCAGGCCGCCGAGCAATGTTTCAAGAAAAAATGCCATTTTGAAATCCTTGTGCGCACGCGGCGTTCAGTGTGAGGTGCCCAAATAGGCACTAATCACTTCTTCGTTGTTACGCACCTCTTCGGGTGAGCCGTCACCGATTTTTTTGCCGTAGTCCAACACCACCACCCGATCAGAAATATCCATCACCACGCCCATGTCGTGCTCGATCAACACCACCGTGGTGCCGAACTCGTCGTTCACATCCAAGATGAAGCGGCACATGTCCTGCTTTTCTTCCAAGTTCATGCCGGCCATGGGTTCGTCCAGCAGCAGCACTTGCGGCTCCATCGCCAAGGCGCGGCCCAAATCCACCCGCTTTTGCAAACCGTAGGGCAATTGACCGACCGGCGTTTTGCGAAAGGCTTGGATCTCCAAAAAGTCGATGATGTGCTCGACTTTTTCGCGGTGCTCTTCTTCCTCGCGTTGGGCCGGGCCAATGCGCAGCGCCTGCATCAAGATATTGCTTTTGATCTTCAGGTTGCGGCCCGACATGATGTTGTCGATCACGCTCATGCCTTTGAACAGGGCCAAGTTTTGGAAGGTGCGGGCAATGCCCATCTCTGCCACTTGGCGGCTGTTCATGTGGTCAAAGGTTTGACCTCGGAAGGTGATGGAGCCTTCTTGCGGGGTGTACACCCCATTGATGCAGTTGAGCATCGAGCTCTTGCCAGCACCGTTGGGGCCAATGATGGCGCGCACTTCATGTTCGCGCACGTTGAAAGAGATGTCGGTCAGGGCCTTGACGCCACCAAACCGCAAGCTGATGTTGTGGACGTCGAGGATGACATCGCCAATTTTCTTGGTCATGCTGCTTTCCCCACTGGGGTGAATGTTTTGGCATCCGAAATTTGCAGGGTGGCGCTCACACTGCCACTGCGTCCGTCTTCAAACTTCACCACCGTCTCGATGAATTGTTCGCTCTTGCCTTCGTACAAGCCATCGACCAGCGGTTTGTATTTGTCGGCAATGAAGCCACGGCGCACTTTGTTGGTTCGCGTCAACTCGCCATCGTCCGCGTCCAGCTCTTTGTGCAAAACCAAAAAGCGAGACACTTGGCTGCCCGCCAACAAGGCGTCTTGCGCCAAGTCGGCATTGACTTTTTCCACACACTCTTGGATCAGCTGATACACCTCGGGCTTTTGCGCCAAATCGGTGTAGCCGGCATAAGGCAGGTTGCGGCGCTCGGCCCAGTTGCCCACCGCATCAAAGTCGATGTTGATCATCACGCACACTTTTTCGCGTTGATCGCCATAGGCCACCACCTCTTTGATGTGCGGGAAAAACTTGAGTTTGTTCTCCACATACTTGGGCGCGAACATGGCGCCGTCGTTGGCACCACCTTGGATGCGGCCCACGTCTTTGACGCGGTCGATGATCTTCAAGTGGCCGTGCGCGTCCAAAAAGCCCGCGTCGCTGGTGTGGTACCAACCGTCCGGTGTCAGCACTTCGGCGGTGGCGGCGGGGTTCTTGTAATACTCCTTGAGCAAGCCGGGGGACTTGACCAGGATTTCGCCGTTTTCAGCGACTTTGATTTCCACCCCTTTGCACGGCACACCCACGGTGTCGGAGCGGGCTTGGTTGTCAGGCTGCAAGCACACGAACACGGCGGTTTCGGTCGAGCCATACAGCTGCTTGATGTTCACGCCAATCGAGCGGAAGAAGGTGAACAAGTCCGGGCCGATCGCTTCACCGGCGGTGTAGGCCACACGCACCCGGCTGAAACCCATGTTGTTGCGCAAAGGTCCGTAGACCATGAAATTGCCCAGGGCGTATTGGAGCCGGTCCACCAGACCTACCGGCTCGCCGTCCATCAGTGCGGGGCCGACTTTTTTCGCGACTTGCATGAAGTAATGGAACATGCCGCGCTTGAAGCGGCCGGCGTCTTCCATGCGGATCATCACGCTGGTCAGCATGCCCTCAAACACCCGCGGCGGCGCAAAGTAATAAGTAGGGCCGATTTCTTTCAAGTCGATGGTGACGGTGGCGGCCGACTCCGGGCAATTGACCACATAGCCACAGACCAGCCACTGGGCGTAGCTGAAAATGTTTTGTCCGATCCAAGCCGGTGGCATATAGGCCAACACATCTTCGGCGCTGGTCAAGTGGTCAAATTCGGCGCCGGCTTGGGCGCGGTCAATCAAAGAGCTGTGGGTGTGCACCACGCCTTTGGGGTTGCCGGTGGTGCCAGAGGTGAAAAACATCGCGGCCACATCGGTGGCTTTGGCTTGCGCCACCTCTTCGCTGTAAAACTGAGGATGCTGCGCGGCAAACACGGCACCCGCGACGATCAGCTCCTGCAATGAGCCCAAGCCGTGTTCGGTGTATTTGCGCAGACCGCGCGGATCGTCGTAATAAATGTGTGTGAGTTGCGGGCACTGCTCGCGCACTTCCAGCATTTTGTCGACTTGCTCTTGGTCTTCAACCACGCAAAAACGCACTTCGGCGTTGGTGATGGGAAACACGCACTCCGCTGCAGCCGCGTCTTGGTACAAAGGCACAGGGATCGCGCCCAAGGACTGCGCCGCGAGCATGGTGGCGTACAAACTGGGGCGGTTCGAGCCGACCACGATCAGGTGTTCACCGCGCCGCAAACCCGCCTGGTGCAGACCGCAAGCCACAGACTCGACCAGTTGGGCCAAGGACGCCCAGTCCATGGTCTGCCAAATGCCATATTCTTTTTCACGCAATGCGGGCGCACTGGGGCGCTCGGCCGCGTGCTTGAGCATCAATCGGGGAAACGTTGTTTGCATAACCGGACCTGTCTTCAAAAACAGCTTACGCACACAGGTGCATATTCAATTGAGAACGGATGCTAGGCAATAGTTTGACGTCAAGTTGTCGTTTCGACGACAATTAAGGGAAGACCCTGAGAACAACTGACAGGGGTCTGACAAAGGCCATCCAATGAGCACCACACCCACCGTTTACCAACGCCGCCGCGCGCCCACCGCCACCGAGATGCATGGCATTCCTTGGCTGCATCTCCTCACCCCAGCAGAACGGCAACGCATCGAACCGCAGTTGGTCGTCAGCGATCCCCAACCGGGCGACTATGTGTGCCGGGTCGGGCGTCCGGTCACTTACTGGTTTGGCGTGGTCTCGGGCCTGCTGAAGATGAGCAGCGACAACGAAAGCGGCCAAACCATGACCTTCACCGGTGTGCCCCCCGGGGGCTGGTTTGGCGAGGGCACGGCGCTCAAACGCGAAAGCTACCGCTACAACATCCAACCCCTGCGGCCCAGCGTGGTGGCGGGCCTGCCGGTGGACACCTTCCATTGGCTGATCGACCATTCCTTGGGCTTTAACCGCTTCATCATGAACCAGCTCAATGAGCGGCTTGGGCAGTTCATTGCCGCGCGCGAACTCGACCGCATGAACAACCCCGAGCTGCGCTTGGCCCGGCACCTGGCCACCCTGTTCAACCCGGTGCTGTTCTCCGGGGTCGGTGAGGTGCTGCGCATCACCCAGCAAGAGCTGGCGTACTTGGTCGGCCTGTCGCGTCAGCGGGTGAACGAAGCTTTGAAGGTGCTGGAGGCCCAGCAACTGATCCGCGTGGAATACGGCGGCCTGCGCATCTTGGACTTGGACGGGCTGCGCACGCGCCAGTTCACCTGAAACCCACAGCCCGCCCAGCCCCAATGAAGACCGGCCCTTAAAAAGGGGACAATCGGGCACCCACTTTGACTCACGCCCTTGCCCCATGACCCAGCCCCCGGTTTTCAAACGCGCGCCCCGCCCCGAAGGTGCGAGCGCCACGGCCTCCCCCACCGGCACCTCGCGCCTGAACAAACGCATGGCCGAGTTGCGCATGTGTTCGCGCCGTGAGGCCGATGCCTGGATTGAGCAAGGCTGGGTCAAAGTGAACGGTCAAGTGGCCAGCATGGGTCAGCAAGTCACGCTGTCGGACCGCATCACCGTGGACAAAATCGCCGAGGACAAACAGCAGCAACAGGTCACGGTGCTGATGCACAAACCCATGGGCTATGTGAGCGGCCAGGCCGAAGACGGGCACGAACCGGCGGTGACTTTGTTCAACGCGCGCAACCACTGGCAAGGCGACAGCGCGCGCAACCGATTCAACCCCGGCCAATTGCGCGGCTTGGCGCCCGCAGGCCGCCTGGACATCGACTCCACCGGCCTGTTGGTGCTGACGCAAGACGGGCGCGTGGCGCGCGACCTGATTGGCGAAGACTCGGAGATGGAAAAAGAATACCTGGTGCGCGTGGCCTACACCGGGCACGAAAACACCGCTGCCGCGGCTAACGCTTCGGCCACGTATGGAGGCAAGGCCACGGCGCAGCTGCGCAGCATCGACGAGCACGACCGGGTCAGCACCAATGTGCAAGCCGTGTTCCCGCCTGCGCAATTGGCGCGTTTGCGCCACGGCCTGAGCCTGGACGGCAAGCCGCTCAAACCGGCGCAAGTGGAATGGCAAAACCCAGAGCAACTGCGCTTTGTGCTGACCGAAGGCAAAAAACGCCAGATCCGCCGCATGTGCGAACAGGTGGGCCTGAAAGTGGTAGGACTCAAACGCATCCGCATGGGCCGCGTCACCCTGGGCGCACTGCCTGTGGGCCAGTGGCGTTATTTGGGCGCGAACGAACGTTTTTAATGTGAGCTGAAGGAGTGGATGATGAACTGCAAACTGCGTGTGGGCATCTGGATGGGCCTGTTGATCGGAGTGCTCCATTCTGGGCCATCGATGGCCCAAAGCGGCAGCGTCAACGCCATCTGCAGCACCGACCAAAGCTGGTGCGAAATGGCGGCCAAAGAATTCACCTTGAAGACCGGCATCACGGTCCATCAAACCCGCAAGGCCACGGGCGAAGCCCTGGCGCAATTGCGCGCTGAAGCGGCCAACCCCAAGACCGATATTTGGTGGGGCGGCACGGGTGACCCGTTTTTGCAAGCCGCTGAATTCGGTTTGCTCGCCCCTTACCGGCCCGATTACCTGAATGATCTGCACGGCTGGAGCGTGCGCCAATACGCCATGACGCAAAACATGGTGGGTGGCTTCTACACCAGCGCCATCGGCTTTGGCTGGAACACCGAGTTGCTGAAAAAGAAAAACCTGCCCGCGCCCAAATGCTGGGCCGATGTCATCAAGCCGATCTACAAGGGCGAGGTCGAAATCTCGCACCCCGCCTCCAGCGGCACGGCCTACACCATCTTGGCCGGTCTGGTGCAACTCATGGGCGAAGACGCGGCCTTTGCCTACATGAAAGAGCTGAACAAAAACGTCACCCAATACACCCGCAGCGGCACGGCGCAAGCGCCCAATGTGGCCAAGGGTGAGGTGGCGGTGGGCATCAGCTTTATTTTTGGTTTTGACGGCTGGCGGCACAACAAATACCCGGTGGCCACCACCGCACCTTGCGAAGGCACGAGCTACGAAATCGGCGGCATCGCCTTGGTCAAAGGTGCGCGCAATGCGGCCAATGCCAAACAATACTACGACTGGTTGATGAGCCCTGCAGGCCAAAGCATCGGCGGCAAAGCCGACAGCCTGCAAAGCCCGGCCAACAAAACCTTCAAACCCGATCCGCGCATCCCCGCCATGGACAGCGTGCGCTTGATCAAATACGACTTTGAGAAATACGGCAAATCGGCCGAACGCCGCCGCCTCTTGGAGCGCTGGAGCAAAGAAGTGGGCGCGCAAGTGAAATGAGGTGAAGTGATTTTTTCGCTGCGCCGGCCCCTCTTGAATTCACATGAGACGCCCCCAACTGAGGGGCGTCCCTTTTTCTGACCCCTCGATTTCATCTTTTGACTTGATATGAGCAAACAAACCCATTCCTTCCAAGCCGAAGTGTCGCAACTGCTGCACCTGGTCACGCACTCGCTGTATTCCAACTCCGAAATTTTTCTGCGCGAACTGGTCTCCAATGCTTCTGACGCTTGCGACAAACTGCGCTTTGAAGCACTGAACAACACCGCGCTGTACGAAGACGCGCCCGAGTTGCAAGTGCGCCTGACGTTTGACACCGCCGCGAAAACCCTGACCATCACCGACAACGGCATTGGCATGACCGCGCAAGAAGCGATTGACCACTTGGGCACGATCGCCAAGAGCGGCACCAAAGACTTCATGAGCAAATTGAGCGGCGACCAAAAGTCCGACGCGCAACTGATTGGCCAGTTCGGCGTGGGCTTTTATTCGGGCTTCATCGTGGCCGACAAGATCACGGTCGAAACCCGCCGCGCCGGCGCTGCAGCGGCCGAGGGCGTGCGCTGGATCAGCGGTGGCACGGGTGACTTTGAAGTGGAAACCATCGCCCGCTCTGAGCGCGGCACCAGCGTGATCTTGCACCTGCGTGAAGAAGCCTTGGAATACGCCAACACCTGGAAGCTCAAGGAAATCATCGGCAAATACTCTGACCACATCAGCCTGCCCATCCTGATGGAAAAGGAAGAGTGGAAAGACGGCGAGCTGATCGACCCGAAAGACGAGAAAGGCGGCCGTCAACCTGGCGCCATGGTCAAAACCGGCGAGTGGGAAACCATCAACAAAGCCAGCGCCTTGTGGACACGCCCTAAGAAAGACATCACTGACGAGCAGTACGCTGACTTTTACAAACAAATCAGCCGCGACTTTGAAGCGCCTTTGCACTGGACACACAACCGTGTGGAAGGCAGCACCGAATACACACAACTGCTGTACCTGCCCAGCAAAGCCCCGCAAGACCTGTGGAACCGCGACAAGAAAGCTGGCATCAAGCTGTACGTCAAGCGCGTCTTCATCATGGACGAAGCCGAAGCGCTCATGCCCAGCTACCTGCGCTTTGTCAAAGGCGTGGTCGACTCGGCCGATCTGCCTTTGAACGTGAGCCGCGAACTGTTGCAAGAAAGCCGCGACGTCAAAGCGATCCGCGAAGGCTGTACCAAGCGCGTGTTGTCGATGCTGGAGGATTTGGCCAAACACGACAAAGCGCCTGAGGCTTCTGAGGATGTCACCGATGTTCTGAGTGACGAAGACAAAGCCAAGCTGGGTCAGTACACCCAGTTCTACGCCGAATTCGGCGCGGTGCTGAAAGAAGGCTTGGGCGAGGACTTTGCCAACCGCGAGCGCCTGCTCAAACTGCTGCGCTTTGCCTCATCGACCAGCGACACCGTGAGCGTCAGCTTGGCCGACTACAAAGCCCGCATGAAAGAAGGCCAGGACGCGATTTACTACATCACCGCCGACACGCTGGCCGCTGCCAAGAACAGCCCGCAGCTGGAAGTGTTCAAGAAAAAAGGCATCGAAGTGCTGCTCATGACCGACCGCGTGGACGAGTGGGCGCTGAACTTTGTGCAAGACTTTGACGGCACCCCACTGCAAAGCGTGGCCAAGGGCGCGTTCGACCTGGGCAAGCTGCAAGACGAAGAAGAGAAAAAAGCTGCCGAAGACGCGGCCGAAACCTTCAAGCCCGTGCTGGCCAAACTGAAAGAAGCCTTGAAAGATAAAGCCGAAGACGTGCGCGTCACCAGCCGCTTGGTCGACAGCCCGGCGTGTTTGGTGGTGACCGATGACGGTATGAGTATGCAACTGGCCCGCATGCTCAAGCAAGCCGGTCAACAAGCCCCAGAAGTCAAACCCGTGCTCGAAGTGAACCCTGAGCACGCGCTGGTGAAAAAGCTCGACGGCTCGGTCCACTTCCACGACCTGGCGCACATCTTGTTTGACCAGGCCTTGCTGGCCGAAGGCGGCTTGCCCGCAGACCCTGCGGCTTATGTCAAGCGGGTGAACGCGCTGCTGGCATAAATCCAAGCTCATTGCCAAACCCAAGGGCCAGTCATGCTGGCCCTTTTGACTGCCCAAGCCTTTGTGAGACAGGCCTGCGCTGTGGGGTGCCACTCAAGCCGGCTGGAAAACGCCACCTACTTGCTGCGTGGCGTTCGCAGCTTGCACCACGTTGGCCACCATGTCGGCGGTGATGGCCGACAGCGTCCAGCCCAGATGGCCGTGGCCGGTGTTGTAGAACACATTGGCTTTTTGACCTGCGCCGACGCGGGGCATCATGTTGGGCATCATGGGGCGCAGGCCGGCCCATGGCACCACGGAGCGGGTGTTGATCTGCGGGAAGCATTGCGCCACCCAGTTGACCAGCGGTCGGATGCGGTCGGCGCGGATGTCGCGGTTCACGCCATTGAATTCGGCCGTGCCCGCCACACGGAAACGGTCCACACCCAAGCGGCTGGTGACCAGCTTGGTTTCGTCGTCGAGCAAACTCACGTTGGGCGCACCGGCTTGGCTTTGCGCGTCGTTCAGGTTCACCGTGATCGAGTAGCCCTTGACCGGATAGATATTGACCCGGTCACCCAGCTGCGACGCCATGTCACGACTCGCCACCCCGGCGCACACCACCAGGCTGTCGAAACTGTGGACTTCGCGCTCCCCGCCTTCAGCGGCTGCAGTGACCCAGGCTTGCTGGCCATCGCTGCGCACCGCTTGCACATCTTGGCCGTAGAGAATTTTCACGCCCAGGCGCTGCGCTGCGGCGGCCAGACCCGTGGTGAACAGGTGGATGTC
>CANFMK010000069.1 GCA_947448325.1 Comamonadaceae bacterium | reverse complement strand
TCGCTCATGCCGGTCCTCTTCAAGCGTGTTGTTGCAACCAATCGTTCAATTCAGCCACCGAGTGCAGGACCGCCAGGGGACGCAACGCATGGAAGGCCTGCGGCTCATGCGCGCCATAACTCACACCAATGCTGGCGCACCCCGCGTTCAGGGCCATTTGCAAATCATGGGTGGTGTCTCCAATCATCAAGGTGCGCTCAGGCTCCACGCCAAACTCACGCATCAACTCGTGCAGCATCATGGGACTGGGCTTGCCGGCGGTTTCGTCGGCCGTGCGAGAACCGTCAAACACTCCTTGCAAGGCCACGTCTTGCAACGCGTCGTCCAAGCCGCGCCGGCTTTTACCGGTAGCCACCGTGAGCCAGTGCTGGCGCGCTTTGAGAGCGGCCAGCATGGGCAAAACCCCCTCAAACAGACTGATGTCGTCTTGGTGCTGCAGGTAGTGGTGACGGTAACGCTGGCCGAGTTCGGGGTATTTGTCAGGCGAGACATCGGGCGCGGCGTGGGCCAGGGCCGGGCCCAAAGCCATGCCGATCACATACGAGGCGGCCTCACGCGTGGGCTGGCGCCCGCCCACATCCACCACGGCCCGCTGGATACAACGGGTGATGATGGCGGTCGAGTCAAAAAGGGTACCGTCCCAATCGAAAGCGATCAGGTCAAATTGGCGAGGTCGAGATGCGGGCATGGTCTTTGAAATGTTGCAGTTCAGGGGGTAACTCGGCGTTCAGCGCCACGCGTTCACCCGAGATGGGGTGGTTGAACTGTAAGCGCCAGGCGTGCAAAAACATGCGTTTGTGGCCTTGCTTTTGCAGTTGTTTGTTCCACTCAAAGTCGCCGTATTTGTCGTCGCCCGCGATCGGATGGCCTTGGGAGGCCAGGTGCACCCGAATCTGATGGGTGCGCCCGGTTTTGATGGTCACCTCCAGCAAAGTGCAGCCCTGCAGGCGCTCGGCCACCTTCACCAGCGTGATGGAGCGCATGCCGTCCGGGTCGTCGGGGGTCGTGACCCGCACCCGGCGCTCACCTTCAGAGCCGTCTTTGCTGGGCAGCAAAAACTTGTGCAGCGGCAGGTCAATCACTTTGTTGCGCGCCGGCCACTCGCCTTGCACCAAGGCCAGGTAGGTCTTGCCAGTCTCGCGTTCGCGAAACTGGTCTTGCAGGTGTTTCAAAGCGCTGCGTTTTTTGGCGACCAGCAAAATCCCGCTGGTATCTCGGTCCAAACGGTGCACCAATTCCAGCAGTTTGGCCTGCGGGCGGGCCTGACGCAGTTGCTCGATCACGCCAAAACTCACGCCCGAGCCGCCATGCACCGCCACGCCAGCGGGTTTGTCCAGCGCCAATACCGCGTCGTCTTCCAGCAACACTGGAAATTCGCGTCCTGGTGCGGGGTGGGCCTCTTTGCTCGCCACTTTCTCCGAAATACGCACCGGCGGCAGACGCACCACATCACCGCTCGCCACCCGGCTGTCGGCCGAGGCGCGGCCTTTGTTCACCCGCACCTCACCGCTGCGGATGATGCGATACACATGTGTTTTGGGCACACCCTTGAGGTGGCGGATCAGGAAATTGTCCAGACGTTGACCGGCCGACTCTTCATCGACGGTGAGCCATTTCACTTCCAAGGGGACGGGAGCCTGGTTGCCCCCTATAATGTGTTTCACCAGCGTTTGGCCGTAAGTGGTTGATTTGAATGGAAATGAATTCCGCGATGAAGGAGTTTAGTCCACACACCGCCCCGACCGCGTTGGAAGGTCGATGCCACCTCCCCTATTTTTGCAGACTGCAAGGCCAACGCCCGCAGTGGCAAAACCAGTCAGAGGATGGGCAGACGCAATGAAACCCCGATACGGAATACCTGTATTCATCAGCCCTCGGCTGGTGAATGGAATGAAGCGAAATGATCGTGCTGATGGGAACTTGGATGACTTGGCTGCAGTGGCTCTTTGAGCCGCCCAGCCTGTGCACGCCCATGACCCCACCCCGGACAGTGAAGATACCCTCTTTGCTCGAGCGGCGGCTTGGCACCTGCATCCCCTCGCCTCATCCACGCGCCCTCTCCCCTGTGACTGAGCCTTTGCTCAGCTAAGCAGCGGACACTTCGGCAATTCCTTTCGTTTCAAGCGTCTTCTCCGGCATCGTGTGCCCTTTGTGGGCCGGTGACACGCCAGCGCCACCAGCAAGTCCGTTGACTTTGCGGTGCGCGGCATCTGAAAAAGGACTGCATCATGAAACGGATGCTCATCAACGCTACGCAGGCTGAAGAACGCCGCTTGGCCATCGTCGACGGACAAAAACTCCTCGACTACGAAATCGAAATCGAAGGTCGCGAACAGCGCAAAGGCAATATTTACAAAGCCGTTGTGACCCGGGTCGAGCCCTCGCTTGAAGCTTGCTTTGTCGACTACGGCGAAGACCGCCATGGCTTTTTGCCATTCAAAGAGATCTCTCGCCAGTACTTTGCCGAAGGCGTGTCTGTCAGCCAAGCGCGCATCAACGATGTGATCCGCGAAGGCCAAGAGCTCTTGGTTCAGGTCGAAAAAGAAGAACGTGGCAACAAGGGCGCCGCCCTGACCACCTTCGTCTCGTTGGCCGGCCGCTACGTCGTGCTGATGCCCAACAACCCCCGCGGCGGTGGCGTCAGCCGCCGCATCGAGGGTGACGACCGGGCCGAGCTCAAAGAAGCCATGGACCAGTTGGAATACCCCAAGGGCATGTCCATCATTGCGCGCACGGCCGGCATTGGCCGCTCCGCACCCGAGCTGCAGTGGGACTTGAATTACCTCTTGAAGCTGTGGACCGCCATCGACGGCGCCACCAAAGGCGGCAAAGGCGCATTCTTGATTTACCAAGAATCTTCTTTGGTGATTCGCGCCATTCGCGACTACTTCAACAATGACATCGGCGACATCCTGATCGACACCGATGACATTTACGAACAAGCTCAGCAGTTCATGAGCCACGTGATGCCCGAGTTCGCACCGCGCGTGAAGCGCTACCGCGACGACGCACCGCTGTTCAGCCGCTTCCAGATCGAACATCAAATTGAATCGGCCTACGCCCGCACGGTGCAACTGCCTTCGGGCGGCGCCATCGTCATCGACCACACCGAAGCTTTGGTTTCAGTGGACGTGAACTCGGCCCGCGCCATCAAAGGCGGCGACATTGAAGAAACCGCCACCCGCACCAACCTGGAAGCGGCCGACGAAGTGGCGCGCCAGATGCGCCTTCGCGACCTGGGCGGTCTGATCGTGATCGACTTCATCGACATGGAGGAGTCCAAGAACCGCCGCGAAGTGGAAAACCGCTTGCGCGACGCCTTGCGCCAAGACCGTGCCCGCGTGCAGTTTGGCACCATCAGCAAATTTGGCTTGATGGAGATGAGCCGCCAGCGTTTGAAGCCCGCTTTGTCCGAAGGCTCTTCGATCCCTTGCCCGCGCTGCGGTGGTTCTGGCCACATCCGTGACACCGAGAGCTCGGCACTGCAGATTTTGCGCATCATCCAAGAAGAGTCCATGAAGGACAACAGCGCCGCCGTGTACGCCCAAGTGCCGGTGGAAGTGGCCTCTTTCTTGTTGAACGAAAAGCGCTCCGAGATTGCCAAGATCGAGTTGCAGCAACGCATCAATGTGCTGCTGGTGCCCAACAAATCGATGGAGACACCGCACTACAAACTCGAACGTTTGAAGCACGACGATCCGCGTTTGGATCACGTGGAAGCCAGCTACGCCATGGCCGAAGTCATGGAAGACGCGACCACTGTGACCCGCCGCTCACAAGAGCCTACCAACAAGCAAACACCGGTGATCAAAGGTGTTTTGCCTGACGCACCCGCCCCCATGGCGCCCGTCAAGGTGGAAGCGCCCAAGGCTGCTGCTCCTGCTGCCCAACCTGCAGCGACTGCACCCGTGGCACCGGCCGCATCGGGCGGCTTCTTTGGCTGGTTGAAAAATCTGTTCGGCGGCGAGTCCGCTCCTGCGCCGCAAGCAGCGCCCCCCAAGGACGAAAAACGCGAAGGCCGCAGCGAAGGCCGAGGTGAAGGACGCAATGGCGAACGCCGAGAAGGACGCGGCGAAGGCCGAAGTGAAGGTCGAGGTGGTGAGCGCCGTGATGGTCGCCGTGGCGGTAACCGCCGTGGTGAGCGCGCAGGTGAACGCAACGAGCGCCCAGAAGGTGCGCCGACTGAAGGCCGTGAGCCGCGTGAACCTCGCGCACCACGCGAAGGTCGTCGCAACGACCGTCAAGGCGAGCGTGAGGGTGAACGCGGTGGTGAGCGCCAAGAGCGCGCACCACGCGAGCGCCGTGATGCCCTGCCTGCGCAAACCGCAGGCACGCAATCGGTGGCCATGGACATTGCCGACAACACCCTGAGCGAGCGCGCCCCACGTGGCGAACGCGCTGAAGGTCGGGGCGAAGGCCGTCGTGAACGCGGCGAAGGTCGTCGCGAACGTGGCGAGCGTCGCCAACCCGATGCGCAGCGCCCTGAAGGCGACAACGCGGCCTTGGCCGAAGGGGCCGTGGCAGAGCTGAATAACGACCAGAGTTCTGCGACCAACCCAGACGGCACCTCGCCAGAGCGGCGTGAGCGCCGCTCACGTGACCGTTACGGCCGTGATCGCCGTGAGCGTCAACCAGAGCAGCGCAGCGATGGCCAAGGCGAAGCAGCGTTCGTGGCCAACGATGCCGCGCCAGACGCAGCCCAAGACAGCGCAGCGTCCAACCCTGAAGCCACGCCTCGCTCCTACTTTGAACGTGCAGCGGCGAGCACCAACGCAGCGCCAGCCCCGACCGAAGACCAAGCCCCGGTCACGGGTTTGTGGTCGAACGCAGCAAACGCTGAAGCAGCACCTGTCACGACACCTGCACCTGCAGCAACGACACCTGTACCTGTGACCGAAGCGCCTGCGGCTGTCGCTGAACCTGTCGCTGCACCAGTCGCTACACCTGTCCCTGCTGCACCAGCACCTGCGGCTGCAGTTGCCCCCGCAACAGGTCTGCCCAAGGTGCAAGCCTTCACCTTGCCAGTGGACAGCTTGATCCAAGTGGCCAGCAGTTCCGGCCTGCAATGGGTCAATTCAGATCCGGCCAAAATCGCGGTGGTCCAAGCCGCTATTGCGGCCGAGCCCAAGCCGGTGCATGTGCCACGTGAGCGCCCGCCTGTGGTGGTGGTTGACGAAGGCCCATTGGTTTTGGTGGAAACCCGCAAAGACCTGAGCGACATGAAACTGCCGTTCTGATCACCCTGGCGCTGTGCACAAAAATGCCGGACTTGTCCGGCATTTTTTTCGTCTCTAGGCTGGGATTTCTTGAGCGCGGGAAGCGGGCAGAAGTTAGCGCTTCAAGCCGTGGCCGCGCGTTTCCAGGCTGCTGCTGCTGCACTGGCGTCATCGCGCTGCTCAGCCAATTGCGCCAATGCCGACCAGGCTTGACGGCGCAATCCGGTGTCGTCCAGGTGCTTGGCCGCTTGGGTGAGCAAGGCCTGCGCCTTGCCCCAGAGTTGACGCTTCATGCACGCCATGCCGGCCAGGTACAGGAGCGCAGCATCCTGCGGCTGGGCCAGTTGGGCCGCTTCGATGCGCGCCAACCACTCGCGCTCGGCAGGTGCCTCGGCTTGGCCCAGGCTTTGGTCGAGCACACGCACCAACTGCATTTTTTGGGTTGCAGACAAAGACGCGGGGGACTTCAAAAAACGGTCCCAAATCGGCACCAACCATTGGCGTGCGACGGACGCATCGCCTTGCAAAATCAACCAGCGCTGGGCCGCTTGCACCGCCAACTCAGGCATCAAACGTTGGGCCGAACCCAAGCTTTGCCAGACGCGTTGCAATTGCCCCGTTTCATAGGTGCGGACCAGCAAGTCCAACACCAAGCCGCGCACAACCGTGTCCGCTGCCTCCGCAGAAAACGCCCGGTGCTTGGCCAGCAGCAATGCCGTGTCCAAGGCCTGGGCAGGCCGCTCGGCCAGGCGAGAGGCTTTCAAACGCAAACGCATAGCCACCGTGCGGCGTGCCACACCTTGCGGCAATTGATCCAGCCACTGCAAACTGGCCTGTGCATCGCGGTCGTCCAGCGACCAACGCGCAGCGCGCAGCAAACTGCCCTCTTTGAGGGTTTGGCGCACACTGGGCGTGCCCACCTGCGCCTCTTGCAAAGCCAGTTCCAAATGCTGCTGGCGTGTGGTTTTGTCTTGCAAAGCGTGCGCGGCTTCAGCGACCATCACATGGGCCAAGGCCTTCAGCGAGGGCGCGTGCACCAAGGACCCGCCCGCCAGGGCCAAAGCCTTTTCACGTTCGATCACCGACTCGGCCGCCTTGCGCGCGCGCAAAAAACGTCCGGCCATGAAGTTCGCGCTGGCTTCAAGTAAAGCGCCATAAGCTGCTCGCTCCTTTTGCAGCAAGCGCCAACGCTGGGCTTGCTGGGGCAAAGCCAGCATGGCTGACAAAGCACGTTGTGCGTAATGCGTCACCACCAGCACCAAAATCAGCACCAGCAACACCAGATTCAAGGACAAATCCACCCGGTAGGGTGGCCAAAACACCGTCACGGTGCCGTTGTTGCTGCCGGCCAGCAATGCACCCGCCACGGCCACGGCAAACAAACTGATCAACCACAAAGCGATACGCATGGCGATTACCTTCCAGCCGCCGCTGTGGCCAAAGCAGACAGGGTGTTGTTCAAGTGCGGCATATCCCCTTTGCGCAATTGGGCTTGGGATTGCTCGATCAATTGCAGCGCCAACTGTGTCTTGCGCGCGTTGATGTCAAAGTATTTACGCAGCAAGGCTGCGCTGGCAGTCAGATCGGCTTGCAAAGACTCGCTTTGTCGCGCCAACAAACCCATGCGGGCATTGAGCAGTTTCAGTTTGAGGTTCTCGCGCAAGAAAAAGCTTTGGTCCGGCGACAACAAAGCGGCTTCAGGCGTGTCTATGCGGCTGACGCGCAACAGTCCGCGCACCTCTTGCCCAAAGCGCGCCAGAATCACTTGCCACCAACTGGGGGTCAGATTGCCCACGGTCACAGGACTGACTTGCAAAGCTGCAGTCGTGACCGTCTGGTTCGCCAGCGGCAATTCATCGATCAGTGCCACCAACTCATCGAGCCGGATCAACAAGCCGGGCACGTCGGTCACCTGGGCCGATTTGACTTGTTCCAAATCTTTTTCAAGCGCACGTTGCACGCTGGTCAAACGCGGTTGGCCAACGCGCTGCACACGTTGCTGCGCCGATTTGAGTGCGGCGAGCATCGGCTCGATGCTGCCCGTCAACTGGGATTGCTGCTGCGCCATGCGCAAGGCCGCTTCGATGTCGACCACCAAATTTTCATCGCGCGAGCGCGACAGGCTTTGCATGAGCTCGTCGAGTTGTGCGCGCTGCAAAGCCACTTCGCCCAGACGTGACTCCAGCAAACCCAATCGGGCAGCGCTGTCTTTCACGGTGTCTTGCGCTTGTTTGGCCCAGGCTTTGGCCTCCAGGGACTGCTGCCCCGCATCCGCGCTTTGGCGCGCCAGCTGGCTTTGGATGCGAGAGAGCTTTTCCCACAACAATGCACTGCCCGCCAAAGCCAACACCGCCAACAAAGTCGGCAGGGCCACGGACCATCGCCAAGGTGAAGAGGTCGGGGCAGGTGCTTGCTTAGGCGCGGGGTGTTCTGAATTCATGCGTGGATTTTATAGAGGTCGCCACCGCCCCCAGAGAGGGTTGGGCAATAGCCACAAAGCCCCAACCCGCTTGGCGGGCATGCTGGGCAATGCGCGGATGGGTGGCGACCGCCAGGGCTTGCGACCAATCTTGATTCGGCAATGCGCTTTGCAGATGGCCAATCGCCTCGGAATTGCTGAACAGCCAGACCGAACCATCGCTGGCCGCTTGCGCGGCCGCCAAGCGCTGCGCCTGGCTGAAAACCGGCGTTTGACGCTGGTACGCGGCCACCTGGTCAACGTGGACGCCCTGTGCTTGCAATTGCTGACTGAGCCAGTCACGCCCAGCGACTTGACCCTGTGCGTCCGCACCGCGCACGATCAGCACCTTTTGGCCTGATTGCACTTGCGCGGCCACCACGGCCCACAAGGCTTCCGAGTCCCATTGCGTCGCGTCCGCAGCGGGGGCATCGATGGTCTGTGCAGGAACGCCTAAGGCCATCAAGGCGGCTCGGCTGCCCAGACCCGTGACCCAAAAGCGCACATCGCCCCAAGACACTGAGGGCTGGGAACGCGCTTGAAAGAAGTAACGCACCGCATTGGCACTGACAAACATCACCGCGTGGTAATGCACCACATCCTGCCAGGCCGTTTGCAAAGGCTGCGCATCCGCCACCGGTCCAATGGCCATCAAGGGCAAGGACTGTGCATCCAGGCCCTTCTCTTTCAGGCCTTCAATCCAGGAGGCGGCATCCGCAGCCGGTCGGGTCACCCACACCCGTGTGCGTGGCGGCATGGGTGGAGGGTTCGAGGACTGAGCCGGGTCCCAGGTGTTCACCCCAGCATCCCAGCCCTCAATGGGCACCGGCTTGTTTCAAGCGCTGCGCAATCTGCAAGCCCAGTTGTTCAGCGCCGGCATGGCTGGGCTGACTCAGCGTTTCTTGCGCCGTCACCAATCGCGTCTCACCCTCGGGGTCGCCCCACGCGGCTTGCAAGGTCAACACACCTGCAGCCAAGGTGGCGTGGGCGGCCAAGGGCATGGAGCAGCTGCCCCCCATGGCACGACTGACGGCGCGCTCGGCAGCCACACGCAGCCAGGTGGCGGGGTCGGCCAACGGTGCCAAGGCATCGCGCAAATCTTGCCGGTCGGCGCAAATTTCGATGCCCAAGGCCCCTTGCCCAGCGGCGGGCAACATCTCGGCTTCGTCAAAAATGTGGCGAATGCGCTCGCTCATGTTCAAACGTTTGAGCCCAGCTGCGGCCAGCACAATTCCGGCGTACTGACCTTCGTCGAGTTTGCGCAAACGGGTGTCCAGGTTGCCGCGCAAGGGTTCAATCTTCAGATCAGGTCGCAAGGCACGCAGCAGCACGGTGCGGCGCAGGCTGGAAGTGCCCACCACCGCGCCAGCAGGCAAATCGGCCAAATTCGCGTACTGCGACGAAACCCAAGCGTCACGCGGGTCTTCTCGTTCCATGACGCAGGCCAGGTCAAAACCTTCGGGCAGGTCCATGGGCACATCTTTGAGCGAATGCACCGCAATATCAGCGCGGCCTTCTTGCAAGGCCTGCTCCAACTCTTTCACAAACAAGCCCTTGCCACCCACCTTGCTCAAGCTGCGGTCGAGGATTTGATCGCCCTGCGTGGTCATGCCCAGCAAAGTGACTTGATGGCCTCTGGCGCGCAAAAGGGCTTGGACATGTTCGGCTTGCCACAGGGCCAGCCGACTTTCGCGGGTGGCAATGACGATGGACACAGGCGAAACAGAGGGTGAGGTGTCAGAAGCGTATGCGGTCAAAGCTGTAACTCATTGGTAATTTTGAGGGCGTGTGCAATGCTAGCATGAGCCTAGATCCTCCACCTTGCACCCCACCGCTCCCATGAAACAGGCTTTAGCAGAATCACCGTCGCGCCAATCACGTGACAACGAGCGACCCTTGGTCGAAGACATCCGTTTACTCGGCCGCATATTGGGCGACGTGATCCGCGAGCAAGAGGGCCCTGCCGCTTTTGAATTGGTCGAAAACATCCGCAAACTGTCGGTGGCATTTCGCCGGCATGCCGACCACGAAGCCGACAAGGCCCTGAAGAAACTCCTCAAAAGCCTGAGTGGCGAGCAGGCCGTGAGCGTGATTCGGGCATTTACCTACTTCAGCCATTTGGCCAATTTGGCCGAAGACCGGCATCACATTCGACGCCGCGCTGTGCACGAGCGCGCCGGCCACACCCACGAAGGCAGCATCGAGGTGGCCTTGCAGCGCATGCGCTGGGCCGGCATCACGCCCAAAACCATCGCCCAGACCTTGGCGCACAGCTATGTGGCCCCGGTGCTGACCGCGCACCCCACCGAGGTGCAGCGCCAAAGCATTTTGAGCGCCGAGCGCGACATTGCCCGGTTACTCACTGAGCGCGATGAAATCAAAGACAGGGCCGCAGCCGTCAACGCCGCCAAAGACGCCTTGAGCCCGCGCGAGTTGGCGGCCAACGAGTTGCAAATGCGCGCCCGCGTGATGCAACTGTGGCAAACCCGTTTGCTGCGTTTTTCCAAGCTGACGGTGGCTGACGAGATTGAAAACGCGCTGAGCTATTACGAAGCCACTTTTTTGCGCGAAATCCCCAAAATTTACGCCGAACTCGAACGCGAACTTGACCACCAACCCGTGGCCAGCTTTTTGCGCATGGGCCAATGGATTGGCGGGGACCGCGATGGCAACCCCAACGTCAGCGCCGAAACCCTGGAGTACGCCTTGCGGCGCCAGTCGGAGGTGGCCCTGCGCCACTATTTGACCGAAGTGCATTACCTGGGCGGCGAGCTGTCGCTGTCGGCCATGCTGGTGGATTTCCCAACCGAAATGCAAGCCCTGGCCGAGCGTTCGCCCGACACCAATGCCCACCGTGTGGACGAGCCCTATCGCCGGGCACTGACCGGCATTTACGCCCGCTTGGCAGCCACGCTCAAGGCATTGACCGGTGGCGACGCCGCGCGCCACGCCGTCGCCCCGCAAAACCCGTATGCGAACGCGCAAGACTTTTTGGCCGACTTGCGCACCATCGAAACCTCGCTGCGCAGCCAACACGCGCAAGCCCTGGCCGACCAGCGATTGCATCCGTTGATCCGTGCGGTCGAGGTGTTTGGTTTTCATTTGGCCACGGTGGATCTGCGCCAAAGCTCGGACAAACACGAGGAAGTCGTGGCCGAGCTGATGGCCACTGCGCGTGTGCACGCCCACTACGCGCAGCTGGACGAAGCTGCCAAACGCGTTGTGTTGATGCAACTGCTGAACGACGCCAGGCCGCTGCGCGTACCAGACGCCGCGTATTCGGCGCACACCCGTGCCGAATTGGCCATCTTCGAGTCGGCCAAGCGCATGCGTGACCTGTACGGCCACGAAGCCATTCGCCACTACATCATCAGCCACACCGAGACCGTGAGCGACTTGCTCGAGGTGTTATTGCTGCAAAAAGAAGTGGGCTTGATGCACAACACTTTGGACCACCAAGCCACCCACGACCTGATCGTGGTGCCCCTGTTCGAAACGATCGAAGACCTGCGCAATGCCGCGCCCATCATGCGAGAGTTTTATGCGCTGCCCGGTGTGGCCAATTTGGTCAAACGCTCAGGCGCCGAGCAAGACATCATGCTGGGCTACTCCGACAGCAACAAAGACGGCGGCATTTTCACCAGCAACTGGGAGTTGTACCGCGCCGAGATTGCGCTGGTTGAATTGTTCGACACCCTGGCCAACAGCCACAATATTCAGCTGCGCATGTTCCATGGCCGTGGCGGCACCGTGGGACGGGGCGGTGGCCCCAGCTACGAAGCCATCTTGGCGCAACCGCCGGGCACAGTACGAGGGCAAATTCGCCTGACCGAACAAGGTGAAGTGATTGGCTCCAAATACGCCAACCCCGAAATTGGCCGTCGCAACCTGGAAACCCTGGTCGCCGCCACGCTCGAAGCCACACTGTTGCAACCCACCAAACCCGCCACCCAACAGTTCTTGGAGACAGCGGCCCAGCTGTCGCAAGCGAGCATGCACGCTTACCGCGCGCTGGTGTACGAGACCCCGGGCTTCAACGACTACTTTTTCAGCGCCACACCGATCCGCGAAATTGCCGAGCTGAACATCGGCTCGCGCCCGGCTTCGCGCAAAGCCAACCAGCAAATCGAAGACCTGCGCGCCATTCCCTGGGGATTCAGCTGGGGCCAATGCCGCTTGACCCTGCCCGGCTGGTATGGCTTTGGCTCGGCAGTCAGCCAATGGCTGGACCAACCCACGCCGACCGAGCGCAAAGCCGCCCTGGCCTTGCTGCAAAAGATGTACCGGCAGTGGCCGTTTTTTCGCACCCTGCTCTCCAACATGGACATGGTGCTGGCCAAGAGCGACATGGCCCTGGCCTCGCGCTATGCCGAGTTGGTCAGCGACACCCGCTTGCGCAAAAAAATATTCACCGCGATAGACGCCGAATGGCACCGCACAGTGGAGGCGCTGGCGCAGATCACCGGTGAAAAAAACCGGCTGGCCAACAACCCGGCGCTGGCCCGCTCGATTCGCCACCGCTTCCCTTACATCGATCCGCTGCACCACCTGCAGGTTGAACTGGTGCGCCGCTACCGTGCGGGTTTGGCCGATGAGCGGGTACAGCGCGGCATCCACATCAGCATCAACGGCATTGCGGCGGGCTTGCGCAACACGGGTTAATTCGCATGTCCAGGCGGGGCTGCACTGCCCATAATGCACAGGGTCTTGCCATCTCGGCGGGCCCTGTTTGCTTTTGAAAGCCGTGCATGTCTAACCCCTCCACCTTGCCCGTACACCCTGCTGCCAAAGACTGTGACCCCCTCGCCCTGAAATGGATGCAAGGGTCACCGCCACAGGCCGACAAGATCATTCGCTTTCAAGACGGCAGTGGCTACCAATTTCCGCAACTGCGCTGGAGCTTTGCGCATTACCGTGAAATGGTGCCCACGGTGGCCGTGCCTCGGGGCCTGAAGGCCGCTACACCTTTACCAGCCTCGGCACGCCAACTGCCGGATATCCGCTACACGCCCATGAACGGCTCAGGCCCCTGCTCCTGGGCCGACATGATGGAGGCCACCTACACCGATGCGTTGTTGGTGATGCATCGCGGCGAGGTGCTGTTCGAGCACTTTGGCGGCGTCATGTCAGCGCAGCGCCAGCACATCGCGATGTCGGTGTCCAAATCCTTCATGGGCTTGATGGCCGCTTGCCTGGTCGCCGAGGGCGCGCTGGAGGAGACGCAACGCGTTGACCATTACCTGCCAGAAATGGCGGGCAGCGGTTTCGCCGACGCCACGGTGCGCCAGGTCATGGACATGACCACCGGCATCGACTACACCGAAAACTATATCGACCCCCAAGCCGAGATTTGGAACCACATGCGCGCCGGCGGCGTCATGCCCTGCCCGCCGGACTACAACGGGCCCCGCAATTTTTACGACTACCTGAAAACCGTGCGCAAACTGGGCACGCACGGCGAACGCTTCACCTACCGCACGGCCAACACCGATGTGCTGGGATGGATCGTGGCCCGCGCCAGCGGCCTGGGCACGGCGCAGATGCTGTCAGAGCGGGTTTGGCAACCCATGGGCGCTGAACTGGACGCGTATTACACCGTCGACCCGACGGGCACCGCCTTTGCCGGCGGTGGCCTGAACACCGGTCTGCGCGATCTGGCACGCTTTGGCGAACTGGTGCGCAACCACGGGCGTGTGGGCGCACAGCAAGTGCTGCCTGCTGCAGCGATCAGCGACACCTTCGCCGGCGCTGACCCCGCGCGCTTCAGTGCCAACGGACCCGTCACCCTGCCGGGCTGGAGTTACCGCAATATGTGGTGGGTGTCGCACAACGCCCACGGCGCCATGATGGCGCGCGGCGTGCATGGGCAAAACATTTACATCGACCCCCAAGCTGAAATGGTGATCGCCCGCTACGCCTCGCATCCAGTGGCCGCCAACATCGCCAACGATGTGCACACCCTGCCCGCCTACCACGCCATGGCGCTGGCCTTGCTGGGCTGATCCCGGCCAGTGGGTTGGAAACTGGTCATGGACCGGGGTACGGGCCC
>CANFMK010000068.1 GCA_947448325.1 Comamonadaceae bacterium | reverse complement strand
GGCGGCGTAGTTGGTGGTGTTGGACAGCACTTTCTTGACGTAGTCCCGGGTTTCCTGAAACGGAATGTTCTCGGCCCAGGCCGCGCCCTCGAGCACGGGGCCGTTGCGCCAACTGCGCGGGCGGCTGGGGCCGGCGTTGTAGGCCGCAGCGGCCATGGGCATGGAGCCGCCAAAGTCATCCAGCACCAGTTTGAGGTAGCCGGTGCCGATGGCGACGTTGACTTCGTGGTCGTTGAGTTGCTCCACTGAAAAGCCCGTCAAACCGATTTTCTTGGCGGTCCATTTGGCGGTGGCGGGCATCACCTGCATCAGGCCGGCGGCGCCCACGCCGGAGCGTGCATCGCTCACAAAACGGCTCTCTTGGCGAATCAGCCCGTACACATACGCCGGGTCCAGCCCCACTGCTTTGGCTTTGCGCACCACGGTGTCGCGCAGCGGGGTGGGAAAGCGCTGCTCCATGTCGATCGCCACTGGCGTGCGGTCGCTGGTGTTGATGCAGCGGTCCCACACCTGGCGCTGGCAAGCCAAGTCGGCGGCGGCGAGCAGATCGCGCTCGCTCATGCCCCCGGGGGTGTGCAAGTTGGTGGTGTAGTTCCATTCGCGGTTGCCCTCAACGCGCAGGCCCATGGCCATGGCGTACAAGGCTCGCTGCAAGCCGGCGTTGCCATTGGCGGCCGCTTTTTCGGTCGGGGTCAAGGGGCTGGGTTTGGGCGGCAGGGCGATGCTCTGGCCGGTATCTTCCAGGGCCAGTTGTTCGTAAAACCCGCGCACGCTGGCGATGGCGCGCAGCGACTGCAGGGCCGCTTGGCGCTGCGCATCGCTGGGGTTGCTGGCCAGGGTGGCGCGGGCACGCCAATAGATCCACACCGGATCGTTGGCGCTGTCTTGCATCGCGTCAATCGCTTGGCCCACGGTTTTCCAGTCGCCTTGGCGCAGGGCGGTGCGCACCTTCCAGCCCAGCAGGTCGTCGCTCAGGTCGGCGTCGCGGGTGACTTTGGCAAAGTACTCGCCCGCGTTGTCTTGCAGCTTGAAAGCGGCTTGTTTGCCAATCGCGGCCCAGGCCCAGTTACGCTCTTCTTTGCTCAGGAACAAGCCCCAGCGTTTTGTCAGTTGTTGGGCGGCCAAATCAGGGTTTGTGGCAGCAATGCGGATCAAGGCCAGCACCGACAGTTCTTTGCGCTTGGTGGTGATGGCCATCAACCGCTTGTCCAGGTATTTGATCGGGTCAGCCTGGATCAGCACCACCTGGCCGCCCACATCCTTGGCTTCGATCTCGACCGCCAGTTGGGCTGCGCGGGGGCGGCTGTTTTCCATTGCGATGCGCGCTTTGCGCCACAGGTCCAAACCATCGATTTTGCGTGCAGCGTGCAATCGCTCAGCGGCGTAACTGCAACCGTCGTCCGCTTCTTTTTGTGCGTACCACAGGCGTTTGAATTCGGTCACCGTGTCGGCAGAGCCCGTCGACATCTCGGCGGCCAAGGCGTAGCAGCGCACTTCTTTGTCGTCGCGCATCCGGTAGCGCGGGTATTCGGCGGCAAAAGTGGACCAGTCACGCCGTTTGCCCAGCATTTGCAGCCACTCGGTGCGCAGCCGGTCTTCTTGGTAAGTGCCCGCATAGCGCGTGACGAATTCTTGAATCTCGGTCTTGCTGGCCCGGTCCAGCCTGGCGCTCAATTCCCAATAGGCTGCCCACGGCTCCAGCGTGTGGCCGCGCGCTTGGGGCAGCAGGGCACTCAATCGCGCCTTGTCGTTTTTGCGAAAAGCTTGTTGCATCTCGCTGATCACCGCGTCTTCGGCTTTGGAGGGGGCGCTGATTTGGGCGCTCACAGGCAGCGAAAATACCCAAGTCAGGGCCAGTGCGGCCAGCGGTGTCAGAATCTGAGGGAATTGGGAGGGTAGGGATACCATCTTTCGATGATATCCCCCCCAACGAACCGTGCTTGCGACTTTCACCGCACACGGCTCAGGCACGACCACTGACTACACGGCGTCATCAGGTTGCATAACCTTCGACGGCTTCACCAGATTAAAGTCTCCCGTACTGGAGACCGGCTTGATAACCTTCAAACCTAGGGCGTGGACACGCCTGTGACAAATCGGATGTAACAGCACCCGATTGGAGAGAGCATTACTCCCTCCTAGCTGCCGATAGACGATATGGTGGTCGTCCATGTTTTCCTCAGCCATGTCTATCTCTTGCTCACAGAGAGCGCACTTACCACCTTGATCGAACCACAGAGATGCTCTTTGCGTGCTCCAAATGGTTTCACCCATACGTTGCACGCGCAGTTTTTCTCCATAGGCAACCCAATCGGGGTGGAAAGGGTTGTAATTCCCCTTCACCTTGACGTGCCGAACAATTTTCATGTCCGCCAAAGAATACAGCGGTAGCGGTATTCTTTCGTCACCTCCAAATGGATCGTCTTGCAATCCCGCGAACAGACGGCGTGAGCCGCATTGCTTCCAGTAATGGGCATAAACCCACTTCCCGGATTTGCGAGGATGCCTCCGCAGGCCCCAGCGCACCAATCTCCAATAAATCAGATAATCGACTTTGCTGAAGGTCTGTTTTGCGACCGTCCCTTTGTGGTACTGAGCCCAGCCTTTGAGGACTGGATTCAGGCGCTGTATCAGCGTTTCTGTCGGAGCCGACAAAGCACCAGCGATGATTTCCTTCACCTTCCCGTAGAACGCTTTCACGTTTTTACGATTCGGTTTGATGAGTAGCGTATTTCCGTATTTACGAAAATTCCACCCTAGAAAGTCGAAGCCCTGATCGATATGCACGATGCGCGTCTTCTCCTCGGACAGCGTCAGTCCCCGCTCTCGCAGGAATTCCACAATCCAAGGTTGGACGACCGATTCCAGCAGCTCTTTCGAACTCCCGGTCACGACAAAATCGTCTGCATACCTGACCAGATTAACCTTGGCAGCGATGGTGCCTCTGGTCTTTAGCTTTTCCCGAAGGAATTGCATCAGTCCTGATTCCAAGCCGTTCAAGGTCACGTTTGCCAGTGTCGGCGAGATGATGCCGCCCTGTGGCGTACCCTCATCTGTGCGTCGGAGTTGACCCGCGTCTACTACTCCCGATTTCAACCATTTTCGAAGCGTCACCTTGTCCATGTGGACGTGGTTTAGCAGCCATTCGTGGTTGATGTTGTCGAAGAACCCAGAAATATCCGCATCCAGCACCCATTGGGCCGAAGCCTTTTTGGATAGAGATCCGAACAGCTGGGACCGCGCGTCATGTGTTGATCGCCCTTTCCTAAAGCCGTAGCTATTCGGGTCGGACGTACATTCAACAGCCGGTTCCAGCGCCAGCAGGTGGAGTGCCTGCATCGCTCTGTCTTTCATGGTCGGTATGCCCAACGGCCTTTCCTTCCCGTTTGCCTTTGGGATATAGACCCGCCTTAGGGGGCGAGCCCGATACCCATTGGTGTTCAGACAACCAATCGCATTCCATTTCTTCGTTGGCGTATCCCAGAGGACGCAATCGATGCCACTCGTTCGCTTCCCTTGGTTTTCAGTTACTTTCCTGACGGCCAATGCCTTGGCTTGCCAGGATCGGATCAGGCTCCGTGTGAGTCTTGCGACCCTTCGGAAATCCTTTTCCGTTTCTGCCTGCGCTATGCGCATCTGCGCCTTTCCTACGAACTGCTTGACAGCCTTCCAATCGATGGAGTGCCATTCATTTGATTCGTCCGGAGACGCAGCATCGTTGCCGATGTGTTCCATACCATTCTCCAGTTAGGCAAAACCCATTTGAAGAAGGCACTGACCCACAGGGTCAGATACCCTCTGGGTCGTAGTTAAAAGTCGCAACGGCCTTACGCTGTCGCACCCTGAGCAAGTCAGCCAGCTTTCACTGCGAGGCATAGTCCCTATGCCGTCCATTACAGACGACCATTCGCTTTTTGCTCAATCCTCTACCCCCTCCACCATGGCCTTTGATTACTCGCGGGTTGCCAGCGCCTTGTGGTGCTGGCGGTGAATGGGGCTTACCTCGTTTCCCTCTGTGCCCATCTGGCTGGCAAGCCAGATGATGGGGTTAGGGACTCTCTCTCCGCCGGAAGTCAATTGGGAACGATGCACAGACTATGACAAGTGCATCCGGACTTCGTGCCTTTTGGCTACAGCTTCCCTCGAGGAGGTAAACAAGCGTAAGCTGTTCAATCTTTACGACGGTTCAAGCGAGAGTTCATATTTCATTTCCCATACCCTTTACCCCAGCAACCTTCCCGCGTCTTGCTCGTGGGATTGGGACTGACTCGCGTCAGCCTTGTGTACTTGCGTACGGGTTGTTTAACCACAGCTTCGCTCGTCCGAATTACTCCAGACGCGCGTGTAGTTGGGGTCACGTCGTTCCAGACGTGGTTTTGTTGGAAAACAAGACACAGAGAGCGGTGGCGCTCTTGTTATCAGAGTCTCTTGGAGCAGAGTGAACTTGCAACAAGATGTAACAGATCCTTTCCTTGCGGAAATGTGTCTCTAATTGGCAACGAATTTCGTCCCTTGGGAACGTGATTCACCGTACCCGGCCCCTTGAGGGTCGAGCTGGAGCAGCCAGATAAGAGCCATTTGGCTGCTACAAATTTAACCCCGTTTAAGGGGCACAATGGGACCTCTTGAGAGAGAAACCATTCTCTGATAATGACGGTCACACGGACCGAATGAAGCGACTTCGAGTCGCACCATAGGTTGATTATGGACACATCAGAAGCGAAAAAACGCCTTCGCGCCGAGTTGCTGCAGGCGCGCCAGCAGATGCCGGACCGTCAGGCCCGGGTCGACGCCTTGCAGCGCGTCATGCGCATCTGGTTGGTCGGACGTACCGACACGGTGATTGGCGCGTACTGGCCGATCAAAGGCGAGTTCGACCCCTTGCCCGCTTTGCACCGCTGGAAAGAAGACGGCGAATTGCAAGGCAATGCGCAGCGTTTGCGCATTGGCCTGCCGGTGGTCAACAAAGAACACAAGACCTTGACCTTTCACGCCTGGTACCCGGGTTGCCCGATGGAAGAAGACGCCTACGGCATTCCCAAACCCAAAGACACCGAACTGGTCGTGCCTACTTTGCTGTTTGTGCCTTGCGTGGGCTACGGCGCGGGCGGTTACCGCTTGGGCTACGGCGGCGGTTTTTACGACCGCACCCTGGCCACGCTGCAACCCAAGCCCTTCACCGTGGGTCTGGGCTTTACCAACGGCTATGTGGACGACTTGGAACCCGAACCGCACGACCAGCCCCTGGAAGCGATCTTGAACGACAACGGCGTGGTCTGGCCGGTGTGAATCATTTATGACAAGGTTCAGCCTGGAAGGCGCGAAGCCAGTTCAGCGAAATTTAACGGGTGCCCAAGGTGCCGGGGTTCAGTGCCATGCTGGGCGGGGCCTTACCTTTATGCATTTTTAGCATCAAGAGTGACGTTGTTAATCATTGGACAATGAGTTCTTTAGGACTCATTATGGGGCTGCCGATGCTCTTATCGGCACGAACCTCAACCAGGAGATGGAGATGTCTGAACCCGAGCTGTGTGCATCCTTGCAAGACTGTCAAAAATCCAAAACCGTGCGCTTTGCCGGTACCTGGCGCTTGGCCCCCCAGCGTGCCATGAGCCTGTGGCCTCGTCGCCCCAGCCAGATTTTGATTGTGCAAGGCAGCGCATGGATCACGTGGTCCAGTCCCCGGGGCTTGGGCGGCATGTCGGGCGTCGATCATTTCTTGCAGGCCGGTCAAATGCTGGACGTCCCGGCCGCAGCCCATCTGGTTTTGGAGTCTCGTCATCCCCAGCAGACGGTGCACTTTGACTGGCGTGAGTTGCCCGAGACGTTGGCTTTGCGTGAGCCCCGACAACGTGCCATGCCCGAACTGGGACGCCAATGGTGGCAAGCCTTAGGCCAGTTGGGTTGGGCCACGGGTCAGCTGGTGCGGGGGCTGTGCGCTCAGCCACGAGCTGGCCGCGTGCCCGCCTGAACCTGGGCGTCAAGCGGTACGGGCCTGTGCTGGCAGAATGCCGCCATGGCCCGACCCAAATCTGCAACCCACGACCTCAAGCGCGACGCCATTTTGGACATCGCGGCGCAGTGTTTTGCCAGCCGCAGCTACCCTGCGGCGAGCATGAACGAGATCGCCAGCGCCTGCGGCACGTCCAAAGCACGGCTGTACCACTACTACGGCAGCAAAGAAGCGATCCTGTTTGACCTGATGGACCGCTACACCCAGCGCTTGTTGACGCTGATTGCGCAGTCCGAAGCCCACGCCCAACGCCGCAACCTGAACGACCGCGCGGCTTTGCACGAGTTGATTCGGGCCTTTTTACAAGAGTACGAAAACTCGGCCACGCGCCATGTGGCCTTGCTCAACGACACCCAGTTTTTGAGCGATCTGCCCGACCCGGCTTTGGCGGTGGCAGGCGGCTTGTCGCCGCGCGAGCTGATCTTGAACCGCCAGCGTGACGTCGTGGCCGCCGTGACCCGCGCCCTGAAACGGGCCTACCCCGAACGCCTGACCCCCACCAACCAAACCGCGGTGACGATGATGCTGTTTGGCATGATCAACTGGACCTTCACCTGGCTGCGCCCCGGCGGGCCGATCAGCTACGTGGCGTTCGCCGACGAGGTGATTCAGTTGCTGGAACGAGGCTTGGCCTGAGGCCGCAGAGCCTGCGCTGAAGTGGCGTCTTTACTATTGCATCGTAAATAATGCAATAATGTAGATATTGATCTAATTGCATTGCATGGAGTGCATTATGTCCTTCGGTGAAATAGGCCAAATGATTCGCAACGCCCGCAAGCGCAGAAAGCTCACGCAAAGCAGCCTGGCTGAGCAGCTGGGCATGAGCCGCGCCACGATCTCGGGCATCGAAAACGGCACGGTGGCTGAAATCGGCATCCGCAAAATTTTGTCTATTTGCGCCGCACTGGGCATCGAGTTGGTGGCGCAAGAAAAGACCCGACGCCCCACCTTGCAGCAACTCATGAAGGAGCAGGGCGATGCTTGATGTGCATGTCGACCAGCAACGGGTGGGCAATGTGTTCAAGCCCGAATCGGAGCCGGACAAATTCCACTTTTTGTACGCGCCCTCGTGCCCACCACAATCCGCTGTGTCTTTGACCATGCCCGTGGTGCGCGAGCACTACGCCTCGGCTTACAAGTCACTGCATCCCATCTTTGACATGAATTTGCCCGAAGGTGCGCTGGCCGAGCGCTTGCGCAAAGAGTTCAGCAAAGTCATTCCCCATTTCGACGCCTTGGCCATGCTCAAAATTGTCGGCCAATCTCAAATTGGCCGTTTGCGATTTGCCGCGCCCGCAGACAAAGTGCTGGATATGCCGGCCGAAAATCTCAGTGATCTCTTGGCCCATGATGGCGCTGAAGGTCTCTTTGAGAGTCTGCTCAACCGGTATGCGGTGCACTCGGGCATTTCGGGGGCCATGCCCAAAGTCTTGCTGCGCAGCAGTTTGCGCGGCGAAGACCTGAGCCGCGTCACGCATCGGGGGGCTACGCACATCGTCAAGGCCTGGACCGACGAGTACCCCCACTTGGCTGAAAACGAATATTTCGGCATGCGCGCAGCCCTGCATGCCGGGCTGGAGGTGCCCAAGTTCGAGCTGTCTCAAGGTGGGCGGTTTTTGGTTGTCGAGCGCTTTGACCTGAGCGACCATGGGTACTTGGGCTTTGAAGATTTTTGCGTGCTCAACGGCAAAACAGCCCTGCAGAAATACGACGGTTCTTACGAAAACATCGCCACACGCATCAAAGACTTTGTCTCTCCCGAAAATGTGCGCCCGGCCCTGGAAAGCTTTTTCAAGGCGCTGGCGCTGTCCTGTGCTCTGAAAAATGGCGATGCCCATTTGAAGAATTTTGGCGTGCTCTACGCCAACGCCGAAACCGCCGTCCGTCTGGCCCCCATTTACGACTTGGTCACCACCACGGCTTACAAACCTGATGACATCTTGGCGTTGACCTTGGGCGGCACCAAACGCTGGCCCTCAGCGAAAGCACTCATCGCGTTTGCGCGCACCCACTGCAACCTGACCGAAGCGCGGGCTATGGCCTTGCTGGCCCAAGCAGTGCAAGGCATACACCGGGCCACCGCAGAAGCCATGCTCTATATGGAAGAAAAACCCGCATTCCAAAAAATGGGCAAGGTGATGCTGGCGCAGTGGCGCCAGGGATTGAGCCACTTGGAGTGAGCGGTATGGAAGGGATCTAAAGCGGGTGGTGTTTACCGATGCGTAATTCGTTACGATTAGGTAAAATTGGCCTTTTGACCGACTCAGCGGAGAACCCCCATGACCCAAGCCCCGACCAAGGCCTTTGCCTCACAAGCCGATCTGGCCGACAAGAAGATCACTTTCGAGCAGCTCAGCCCGCACTGCTGGGCTTATACGGCCGAGGGCGATCCGAATTCTGGCGTGATCATTGGCGACAAATTCATCATGGTCAGCGACGCCACAGCCACCCCGGCCATGGCCAAAGACCTGATCGCGCAAATCCGCAAAGTCAGTGACAAGCCGATCAAATACGTGCTGCTCACCCACTACCACGCGGTGCGCGTGCTCGGCGCCAGCGCCTACGCGGCCGAGGGCGCAACCGAGGTGATCGCCAGCCAGGGCACTTACGAGCTGATCGTGGAGCGGGGCGCGCAAGACATGAAGAGCGAGATGGAGCGCTTTCCGCGTCTGTTCCGTGGCGCCGACGAGGTGCCCGGCCTGACCTGGCCGACCATGGTGATTGGCGGTGGCGACGCGACAAAGGGCGAAGTACCCGGCAAATTGGTGGTCGACTTGGGCGGTGTGAAGGTGCAGATCTGGAGCCCCGGCTACGGTCACACCCGTGGCGACACCATCGCTTGGGTGGCAGAAGAAAAAGTGCTGTTCTCAGGCGACTTGGTGGAATACGAAGCCGGCGTGTACACCGGTGACGCCCAGTTGCAAGAGTGGCCCGCTACCTTGGAAGCTTTGCGTGCCTTGAACGCCGAGGCCATCGTGCCCGGCCGTGGCGAAGCCATGAAAGGCGCCGCCCATGTGAACAAGGCGCTGGACTACACCAAGCTGTGGGTCGAAACCCTGTTCAACGCGGGCAAAGAAGCGGTGGCCGGGAAGATGGACCTCAAAGCCGCCATGGCCCATACCCGCAAGAGCATGGACCCGATTTTTGGCCATGTGTTCATTTACGAGCACTGCCTGCCGTTCGATGTGACGCGTGCTTTTGACGAAGCCTCTGGCATCAAAAACCCACGCATCTGGACCGCTGAACGCGACATGGAGATGTGGAAAGCGCTGCAGGCCTGAAGCCCCGGATGGCCACGGCCTCAGGGCCTGGCCATGACGCGCAGGCGCTCATTCAGCCCCTTTGCAGGGGCTTTTTTCATGGTGTCGACAAATCTTTGAAATCTTGGGCGTAGGCGCGCAGACGCTGCATCGCTTTGAGGCGCTGTGCTTCTGAGGTGGTGTTGTGCAGCTGGGCCATGTTGGCGCAGGCTTCTTGTTTCAGGCGCTGGCGTGTTTCAAAGCCTTGGCCTTCGGTGGTGGAAGTCCATGCCAAGACCATGCGCAAGAGCTCCTCTTGCGCAAGCAAGGGGTTGGGGGATTTCATTGGGTAAGAGCGCAGCAGTTCCAGCAATTGCTGTTGTTTGTGCAAGCGGTCTTGCCAACCCCACGCCGCCGTCCAGACCGATTGCTGTACTTGCTGGCGCAGCAGTTGCACCTGGGCTGGCGACAAGGTGCCGTAAAAAGACTCAAAGCGATCGACAAAATTGTCCAAGCGTTTCTTGTCGCGTTCAGTGGGCGAGAGTTTGAGCCAATCGTCTTGCCAGGTGGCGTTCTTTTTGGCCCATTGGCGCTCCAAGTGCAGCAGTTGTTTGGCCGACAAATCCAGGGCCACGGCGGTCAGCGCCGGCATTGCCCGGGCCGTCACAGCGTTCAAGCGCAACTGCCCGGCGTCGGCCAAGGCACAGACCTGGGTCGCAGTGAGCTTGTCTGCAGCCAGGGTTTGGGCTTGCTGCAGCAGGGCGGCGTACTGGGGCAGCTCTTGCGTGCGGTGCCAGAGGTGAACCTCGTTCAAGGCGGCGCGCAGTTTCTCGGTCTGCGGGGCGGAAAAATCGGCATAGCCGTCCAGCCACCAGTAAGCCAAGTCGTCGGCTTTGCTGTAACCCAGCTTGACGGCGCTGCAGCCTTGCAGCAGGGCCAGTGCCAGCGCGAGCAGCGCCATGCGCCACAGCCCTCGGGGGTTCCAGCGAAAAGCAGCTTTTGTGAGCAGGGCGGAGGGTGAGCGCATGTGACGGGTCAGTTGTACGAACGATAATCGGCGCAACGGTGGTTGAAAGATGAACCACCAAGTTTGACGGACACATGATGCACAGCATGAAACAAACGCTTGATTCCCTTCCAGTTGATGTGGTTGTGATGGCTGCCGGTAAAGGCACCCGCATGAAAAGCCGCTTGCCCAAGGTGCTGCAGCGCTTGGCGGGCCAGCCCTTGGTGCAGCACGTGCTGACCACGGCCGCGCACCTGCAGGCCCGCTCGGCGGTGGTGATCACCGGACACGGCGCAGCCGAAGTGGAGGCGGCGTTGACCGCATCATCCCCCACCACGGCGCTGCAGTTTGTGCGCCAAGAACCCCAACTGGGCACAGGGCACGCGGTGCAGCAAGCCGTGCCCGCATTGGCTGACGACGGTTTGGTGGTGATTTTGTCGGGCGACGTGCCTTTGACCCAGGCCGACACCTTGCAAGCCTTGATCGCTGCCAGCGGCGGCACCCGCTTGGCCTTGCTGACCATTGAATTTGCCGACCCCACCGGTTACGGCCGCATCGTGCGTGAGGGCGCGCAGGTCAAGGCCATCGTCGAGCAAAAAGACGCCAGCGACGCGCAGCGCGCCATTCGCGAGGTCTATAGCGGCATCATGGCTGTGCCTGCACGCCTCCTCAAGCCCTGGCTGGCGCGCTTGGACAACCGCAACGCGCAAGGCGAGTACTACCTGACTGACATCGTGAAGTTCGCCGTCGCTGACGGCGTGGAGGTGGTGGCCCACACCATCGAAGATGCGCTGCAAGTGGCGGGCATCAACAGCCCGGTGCAATTGGCGCAATTGGAGCGGGCGCACCAACTGCGCCAAGCGCACACGCTGATGGAACAAGGTGTTCGATTGCAAGACCCGGCGCGCTTGGATGTGCGCGGTCAACTCGCTTGCGGCCAAGACGTGGAGATCGACGTCAATTGCATTTTTGAAGGCCAGGTCAGCCTGGGCGAGGGCGTGCGCGTGGGGGCCCATTGCGTGATTGCCAACTGCACGATTGCTGCGGGTGCGGTGATTCATCCGTTCACCCACATCGACGGTGAAAAGCTGGGCGTGAGCGTGGGTGAGGGCGCTTTGATTGGTCCTTTTGCCCGTCTGCGCCCTGGCGCGCAATTGGCGGCTGAAGTGCACATTGGCAACTTTGTCGAAGTGAAAAATTCCACCCTGGCCAAGGGCGCCAAAGCCAACCACCTGGCCTACTTGGGTGACGCCACCGTGGGCGAGCGCGTCAACTACGGCGCGGGCAGCATCACTGCCAATTACGACGGCGCCAACAAACACCGCACCGTGATCGAGGCCGATGTGCACATTGGCAGCAACTGCGTGCTGATCGCCCCGGTCACCATCGGCGCCGGTGGCACGGTGGGCGGCGGCTCCACCATCACCAAAAGCACCGCGCCCGGCGCCCTGAGTGTGGCGCGCGGCAAGCAGGTGAGTGTGGCCAATTGGGCGCGGCCTGAGAAAAAGCCGAAAGCCAAGTAATCCGCACGAATCGAACGATTCGTGCTAAATTGGCAGCATGCAAACCTTTTCTGCCAACGAAGCCAAAACCCAGTTCGGCCATTTCATTGACACCGCCCAGCGCGAGCCGGTGCGCGTGGTGCGTCGTGACCGCGTGGTCGCAGTGATGGTCTCAGCGCAAGACTACGAAGCCATGCGCGAGTTCTACGCCAACCGCTTGCAACACACCTTGGTGGACACAGCTTCTCAGGCAGAGCGCGCGGGCATGACGCCTCAATTGCTGGACGACTTGCTGCGTGACGAGTCTTAAGCTGGTCATTGACACCAATATCTTGATCAGTGCGGCGCTGTCTGCCCAGGGTGCTCCCGCCAGGCTGGTGCGTGGCGCGCTGGCTCAGCACCGACTGGTGTTTTCGCAAGCCACGTTCGATGAATTGCGCACACGCCTTTACCGCCCTAAGTTCGACCCTTACATCCGTTTAGAAAACCGAGAGCGTTTGCTGCACGACATGAGCGCTTGTGCGTTGTGGGTCGATGCAGCTGAACCTGCTGTGTATTGCCGAGACCGAGACGACGACAAGTTCTTTGAGGTCGCCCTTCAGTCTCAAGCCCATTATTTGATCAGCGGCGACAACGATGTGCTGCTTGCCCCCTAGGTCAAGGGGCTGAGCGTGATCTCCGCGTCCCAAGCTCTGGCGGTGTTGGGGCTTTAAGACGCGGCTCGCACAGGCCAAGTACTGCTGAACTTGGCCCGCTTGGTGGCAAAAAACGCTTTCACATTGCGCACATTCGCGTCTTGGGTGAACAAGGCCTGGCTGATGTTCAAGTAATGCGGCATGTCGGCCGCCTGCACCACCAGCATGAAGTCGGGGCCGGGCGAGACACGCCAACATTGCTGCACCGCGTCCAGGGTCACGGCGCGAGCCTCGAATGCGTCCAGGTGTTCGCTGCCTTGCTTGTCCAGGGACACTTCCACCAGGGCGGTCAGGCCATGGCCTAAAGTGGCGCCAAGTTGGTCGGCGTTGAGTACGGCGATTTGCCGCTCGATCCAGCCTTCTTCCATCAGGCGTTTGACGCGGCGCAAGCAGGTGGGCGGCGATACGTTGACCTTTTCTGCCAGGGCCACATTGCTCAGGCTGGCGTCGTGCTGCAAACTGTCCAGCAGTTGCAGGTCGATGGCATCCAATTCATTTGATTTCATAAAATAGATTTTATTGGAATTAAATTCCATTGTTTGATTTTTATGAAATAAAACAATATTAAAAAGAAAAAATTGATCGGATATTTTTCTATGGCCGTCCTAATATCCAGCACATTCCCCGTTTTGGAGCATTTCTATGTGTGGCATTGTCGGCGCCGTTTCTTCTCGCAACATCGTTCCTGTCTTGGTGCAGGGCCTGCAACGGCTCGAATACCGGGGTTATGACTCCTGCGGCGTGGCCGTGCACGCGGCCAGCTTGAATGGCGGCACGGGCGGTTTGCAACGTGCACGCAGCACCGCGCGCGTGGCCGAACTGATGGACCAGGTGAGCGCCGAACACATCCAAGGCGGCACCGGCATTGCCCACACCCGCTGGGCCACGCACGGCGCACCGGCGGTGCACAACGCGCATCCGCACTTCAGCCACGGCACGGGTGCAGCCGAGGGCAAGCCGGGCAAGGTCGCTTTGGTGCACAACGGCATCATCGAAAACCACGAAGAACTGCGCGCCGCCCTGCAAGCCAAGGGCTATGTGTTTTTGAGCCAGACCGACACCGAGGTCATTTCGCATTTGGTGGACAGTGTGTACAACGGCGATATTTTTGAAGCCGTCAAAACCGCGATTGCGCAACTGCATGGAGCCTATGCGATTGCCGTGTTCCACAAAGACGAGCCGCACCGCGTGATCGGCGCGCGCGCGGGCTCGCCGCTGATCTTGGGTGTGGGCCAGGGCGAGACCTTTTTGGCCAGCGACGCCATGGCTCTGGCGGGCGTGACCGACCAAATTTTGTATTTGGAAGAAGGCGACGTGGTCGACATCCAGCTGGGTAAATACTGGGTGGTGGACCGCGATCACAAAGCCGTGACCCGCGCGGTCAAGACGGTGCATGCGCACAGCGGCGCCGCAGAACTCGGGCCGTATCGCCACTACATGCAAAAAGAAATTTTCGAGCAGCCCCGCGCCATTGCCGACACCCTCGAAGGCGTGGAGGGCATCACCCCCGAGCTGTTTGGTGACGGCGCCTACAGCACCTTCAAAGCCATCGACAACGTGTTGATTTTGGCGTGTGGCACCAGCTACTACAGCGGCTGCGTAGCCAAGTACTGGATCGAGGCGATCGC
>CANFMK010000067.1 GCA_947448325.1 Comamonadaceae bacterium | reverse complement strand
GGATTTGCTGGAAAGCGAATTGTTTGGCCACGAACGCGGCGCATTCACCGGCGCGCAAACTTCGCGTCGAGGTCGCTTTGAGCAGGCCGAGGGTGGTACCTTGTTCTTGGACGAAATCGGGGACATGCCGTTCGATCTGCAAACCCGCTTGTTGCGCGTTCTGTCGGACGGACACTTTTACCGAGTCGGTGGTCACAATGCGGTCAAGGCCAATGTGCGCGTGATTGCCGCAACACACCAAGATTTGGAGCAACGCGTCAAACAAGGGGTGTTCCGTGAAGACTTGTTTCACCGCTTGAACGTGATTCGTTTGCGCCTGCCCGCTTTGCGTGAGCGGCGTGAAGATGTGCCGATGTTGACACGTCATTTCTTGCTGCAAAGTGCCCAGCAATTGGGCGTGGAGCCCAAGCGCATTTCCGATGCCGCATTGGATTTGCTGGCGACGTTCCAGTTCCCCGGCAATGTGCGCCAACTCGAAAACATTTGCCATTGGCTCACCGTGATGGCGCCGGCCCAAGTCATCGAGACCAAAGACCTGCCGCCTGAAGTGTTGAGCCTGGGCGGCTCAGCCCCAGGCTTGGTCACTTCATTTTCGCCGCACGTGCAAGATGCCGCCGTCTTGCCCGACGCGATGTCCCAAACCGATGGTGCGGGTTCCTTCGCCCATTCGGCCGCCGCGATCGTGGTGCCTTCGTCTTTGGGCGGACAGATGACCCCCACGGTCCTGTCTGGTGGCGACAAAGCGCGCTCAGGCAGTTGGGAAAGCGATCTGGAAATTGAAGCCCTGAGTTTGCTGGCGACCGACCGACAAGATGTCTGGGATGTGTTGACGAATCGCTTTGAGACCTGCCTGATTCAAGCGGCTTTGGCCACCACCCGTGGACGGCGTATCGAGGCCGCCCTCAAGTTGGGCATTGGCCGCAACACCATCACCCGCAAAATCCAAGAATTGGGCATCGAGGACTGACCTGGCGCAACCCGACAGGTGAACGCCATTCAAGCCAGCGGGTCGACAAGAGTCACATCTTGAATGGGAAAGGCCACGCAGGGCAGCACCCAGCCTTCGGCTTTTTCTTCGGCGCTCAAGCCGGGCCACTCCATCTCATAGCGCACTCGTCCCGCCTGCATTTTGCAAATGCAGGTGCGGCAAGTCCCCGATCGGCAAGAGCTGGGCCAATTCAATCCCCCCATCTCCATGGACGTCAGCAAACTGTGTTCGGGCCAGGCATCGGCCGTATCGCCTTGAGGCTCTATGCGGACCGTGAAAAAAGGAATGTGGGAACTCATGAGCTGAAGTTTAGCGGGCCCTGCCAGGCCGGGTCGGTGGGCATGTTGGGGCATACTGGCGGCATCAAAATAATCCTGAATTTGGAGACCGCATGCTCATTCTGAATCGCCGCCAAACCCTTGCGATCACAGCCACTGTGATGCTGACTGCGCTCGCGTCGCCCTGTGTCCAAGCGCAAACCTACCCCAACAAACCCATCAAATTCGTCGTGCCCTTCACGGCCGGCAGCGCCACCGACGCCGTGGGGCGCATCGTCGCGCAGGCCATGGGGGACGCCTGGGGCCAGGCCATCACCATCGAAAACAAAGCCGGCGCCAACGGCATATTGGGTGCCGAGGCGGTCAAGGCTGCGCCAGCGGACGGCTACACCTTTTTGGTGACCACCAGCACCACCCAAGCGGCCAATGTGAGCCTGTACAAAAAGCTGCCTTACGACCCGGTCAAAGACTTCACACCGATCGGCAAAATCGGCGAAACCGGGTTCATCTTGATGGTGCAAAACGAGTTCCCTGCCAAAGACTTGAAAGAGTTCATTGCCTATGGCAAGGCGCATCCGGGTAAATTGGCTTTTGGTCATGGTTCCTCGGGCTCTTTGGTCTCGGCGGCCATGATCTCGCAGATGGCGGGCTTGCAAACCATCAACGTGCCTTACAAAAGCATCCCGCCCGCTTTGACCGATTTATTGGGCGGGCAAATTCAATTTGCGTTTGCGGATGTGGGCAATGCGGTGTCGCAAATGAACGGTGGCCGCTTGCGCGGTTTGGGTGTGACCACCGCCAAACGCGCCAGCAAGGCGCCCCATGTGCCGCCGATCGGGGATGTGGTCAAAGACTATGCGGTGGGTGCTTGGTTCGGTTTGATGGCCCCGGCAGGTCTGCCCGTGGAGGTGCAGAAAAAAGCCACCAGCACGCTGCTGGCGGTGCTGGCCAAACCTGAGGTGCGCGAAAAAATCCAGGCCGCCGGTATTGATCTGGACGTCGAAGACTCAGCCCAACTGGGCAAAACCATCGACGCCGAAATCAAGAAATGGGCGATGTGGGTCAAAGCCGCCAACATCAATCCGGAGTGACGCCTTATTTGCTGTAGGTGGTGGAGCCGTTGGCAGCCCAAGCCAGGTATTGGTTGTTGTAGCCGCGGATCAAGCCGATTAAATGTTGGGAACTGGTCGTGGTACGAGCTGTCCAAGTCACGCCATCGGGGCTGGTGAAGGCGGCCCCGCCATCGCCGACGGCCATGAATTGGTTGGTGGGGATCAGCGCGCTGGAGGCCACAATCGCGTTCAAGTTCACCCCGGCGCCCAAGGTTTGAGGGGTCCAACCACTCAGGCCCAAAGCCGATTGGGTGACCACGCCAGCGTTGCCAACGGCCACGACCGAGTAACTGTCAGCGGGGGTGACGCTCTTGCTGTAAATACCATTGGGGTAGGTGGCGTTCTTCACGGAGGCCACACCCTTGAGGTCTTGGGTTGTGCCTGAATTCACCGTAGCCCAGGTGGATGCATCAGCGCTGACCCACAGCGTGCCCCCTGCGCCTACAGCCACCCACAGCCCCCCCGTTGCCACTGTGGCGTAAGTCACCGCGTAAAGATCCGTGGTGTTGGGTACCGACGCTGCAGCAGTCCAATTCACGCCATCGGTGGATCGCAAAATAGTGCCTTGGTTGCCAACGGCCACCACCATGCTGGTGTTGCTGGCCACGGCGTTGAGGTCTTGACTACCCGATGTCGCTGAAGTGAATGTTGCCAGATCGGTGCTGTAGACCACGGCCCCGCCAGCACCAACCCCCACAAATTTTTGGATAACAGTGTTGTCCCGGAAAGCATAGGTTGCGCTTTTCCAGTTCTTGGTGTCAGTTGCCGTTGCGGTTGTGATCTGCGTCCAGTTCAAACCATTGGCGCTTTGGTATTTGACACCACCGCTGCCCAAAGCTAAATAAGTGCCTGTGGCGTCATATGTGCTGTTGCTGGGATTGAGCTTGGGGCCAAATGCCAAGCCCGTCACGTTGCCTGAACCGAGCGTACCGCCGGTATACCAATTTGCACCATTTAGTCTAGGGGTCGTTGAAACTGAGGGAGTGGCATCTCCCGCTGGCTTCCCATTGGTGCGGCCGTCCATGATGAAGGAATAGAGAACGTCATTGTTCAGGTTAGTCTCGATGTAACCATCCTTTGCGTTGCCCGTGAAAAAGTATGGGGACGTGATAGGTGTTTGCCAGCCTAGGCTTCGCGCGCCAACAACCCCTTTGCCATACCAGTCGTTGGCATTGTTGCAGTTCTTGCACAGGGTGGCGGATTGTCCGGTGTAAGCCCAGTAGACCACGCCCGGCACCGCCGTCCAGCTGAGGGTCACGCCGCCTTCGCCTGGCTCCAATGTCAGACCCCCAACGGGTGGCGGGGCAGAACCGACCAGACTACCGCCACAAGCGGCTAAGAGGGCGGCGGTAGCGAGCAAGGCGATCAGGGATTTGACTGAAGACAAAGACATGTGGTGTTCCAAGGCGCAATAGCAAAACAAGAGCAGTCAGCCCATTTTAAGTGACTCATCGCTTTCAACTATTTCCAAGAGTGAATATCAAAAAAGAGCATTCACAAATGTGCAAGCCCAGAGCATAACGTGCTGTAAGGGATTGAGCCTGGTTTATCATGCCTTTACAACCAGGAGACACCCATGGACAGAAGACATTTTTTCCAAAGTTCGGCGCTGGTATCGACCGGTGCGCTGGTTGGTTGCGTGACGCCCGGTGTGGCCCAGCAAACCGTCAAAACCCCGTTTACGGTGCCTCAAGTCTATGTGCCTATCGTGGGCTCCGATGAGAAGTTTCCTGTCCGGCGCATTTACTGCATTGGCCGCAACTACGCGGCGCATGCCCGTGAAATGGGCTCCGACCCAACCCGCGAGCCGCCGTTTTTCTTCCAAAAACCCACCGATGCGATTCAGTATGTCGCGGCGGGCACCACGCCGGATCATGCCTACCCACCGCTGACCAAAAACTACCATTACGAAGCCGAATTGGTGGCAGTTTTGAACAAAGGCGGACGCAATATTCCTGTGGAAAAAGCACTGGAATGGGTCTACGGCTACACCCTGGGCCTGGACATGACCCGGCGGGACTTGCAGCGTGCCATGGGCGATGAGAAAAAACCGTGGGAAATTGGCAAAAGCTTTGACCAATCAGCGCCGATTGGCGCCATTCACAAAGTGGCCCAAACCGGACACTTCACCCAGGGTGCGATCTGGCTCAAGGTCAACGGTCAGATCAAACAAAATGCCAATTTGAATCAAATGATTTGGTCAGTGGCCGAGCAAATCAGCAAACTCTCTCAAGCTTTTGAGCTGTTCCCAGGCGACATCATTTATTCAGGAACCCCTGAAAACGTGGGGCCAGTGGTGCGCGGTGATGTGATTGAAATGCACATCGACGGCTTGCCCAATCTGAGCGTCAAAATCGTTTAAAGCAACTGACAGTCTCAGAGACGGGGACCGATCACACCGGTCCTTCGTACAAAATCTGCCACTGGTTGCCTTGTTTGGTCCAGTACATGCGCAATAGCTGCGGCGCTTTTCCCTTGGGCGTGTTGGGGTTGGTTAAGTTGACCACGATGTAGTCTTGTGTGTCTTTCCAATGCAGCACTGATTGAAGATTCACCGGTTCCTTACGCCCCCGGGCCTGAGCTGCTGCGGCAATGTCGGGCCACCATGCGGACAAGCCCTTGCCATCTCTTTCATACTGAGGGCTGTAGAGGCTCTTTAAGCTATCCAGGTTGGCGGTTTGGCGATCTCGAATCCATTGGTTCAGTGCTTTTTGGAACGTCTCACGGTCTGGCACTGAGCGCTCTGGTGAGACCCATTCCAATTTGTCAGCGATCAGCACCGGTGTTCTTTCCACGTTTTGCAAACGCAGCAGTTGGTCCATTTCCGGGTTGGACATGACCACGCAGCCGTCAGTCGCCCAAGGCGCTCGGGCATATTGGGCGCTGGGTGTGCCATGCAGCCAAATGCCCGATCCGGTTTGGCCGCGCATCACATCTATGGCATTCGGGTAATTCAAGGTCAATGCGCCGGCACCATAGAGATCGGGCAGAGGTTGGCCTTTCAGATTTTTATTCACGAAGTAAACGCCCAGGGGCGTGCGGCCGTCACCCTCTCGCAACTTACCCGTGCCCTTTTGACCCACAGAAACATAGGTGTCCAGCAGCAATTCCAGCTGTGGTTTGAGGGGATTCACCGTTTTGTTGGCGAACCAGTACAAGCGCGACTTGGACGCGTCCACGGCGATCAGGTAGGGGTTTTGGGGCGACAGACTGATGATGTTGCTGGGCACCAAACCTTGGAGGGCTTTGACCTCAGGGCGGTTTAAGCGGCGGTTGGACTCCAGCAGTAATTCATCGTAGCGGTCTTGGCCGGAAGCGGTTTCTTTTCCAGGAATTTCTTTCGGGTCAATGGGTTGAGACAAGCCTTCGTTGAGCAGTTCGGCATAGAGCAATTGGCCCAATTGAAAATGCGGAAAGTTGGCAACCAGACGCTGGGTTTGCACAAATGCAGTCGAGCGCTCACCCTGTCGCAACAAGGCGTAGACGTTTTCCATCATTTTTTCGGCACTGCTACCTTGGGGCAGCAAACTGACCGCAGCGGGAGGGGGCCCAGGTTCAAATTGAACACGCCAAGTGCTGGGGACAGCAGTGCCTAACAGGCCGCGCACTTGCATCGAGCCGGTGGACTGCGACTTGCTCTCATGTGCATACCACCAAGCCGCAGCCATGGCACAGACGGTGATCAATGAGGGGATAGTCCATCGCAGAGACCGTAGCACTGGCGCAAAAAAGCGGGCAGATCCGGGATTTCTTTGTTCGTCACGAACTGACGTCGATTTCAATTCACTGTCTCTCGGGTAATCATCCAACGACCAGATTGTTTGGCCAATTCAAGGGATTTACGGCTGTTGCCTTTGAAATTATCCGACTCATAAATTTGAGAAAAGGTGATTTTCGCTTTATTGCCGTTAATGTCGATTTTAAAGTTATTGACGCTGACTTGTATTTTCTTTTTGGAGACGATGCGCAGTTCCCGTTCGGCCTCCCATTTGGAGCGAGAAACACGATCTGGTGGCTCGAAATTGCTGGCGTAAGCAGCAAAATACTTTTTGATGTCTTTCTGGCTCCAAGACTTGGCCCAATTTTGAATGGCCAATTTGACTGCTTCTTCTTCGGCGCTTTGTTCTTTGTGTTTGTCGGCAGCATCTTTTGCCGATTCCTTCGCCGCTTCTTTGGCCATTCGAGTCGCAGCCTCTTTGTCCTCTTGCGCAGCTGACTTGCCTGCTGGGCCGATTGATGGCGCAGGCGCAGGCGAGGTCAAGGAGGGTGCGGGGGGCGCCACTGTCGCTGCCACGACCGTGGCAGGGCGTTCTTGGGGCCCTGCCAGTTTGGTGATGTCGGTACGTTCTGTGGTGATGGCGCCCAAAAGCGTCAATTGGCTGGGTGCTGTTTTGACTTTGGGGTCCACCTGCAAAGCGCGGGCATAGGTTTGACGCACCAATTGGGCCTGTACGTCAGCCAAGTTATGGTGTGCGGCTGAATAACTGGCGTGGGTTTGAATGGCTTTTTCAAAGGCCGCGCGCGCATCTTCCAAACGGCCCTTAGAGGCATACAAAACCCCTAGGTTGTTGTAGGGCTCAGGCAACTCAGGATGAACTTCGGTGATTTTGCGAAAGGCATCGATGGCACGGTCGTGTTGGCCTTGCTGAGCCAAGATCACGGCTTCTAAAAACTGCAGTTGCACATCTTTGGGTGCAGCTTGGCGTTCTTGTTGAGCGGACTTGTAAGCTTGATCGAGCTGCCCCGATTGAATCAACTGTTTGATATTGTCAGCGCCACTGGCCGCCAAGGCCGAGTGACTCCAACACAATGCCCCGAAGCCCGTCCACAAAACGGCTTTGACAACGCTCAAGCGCACAAGAGGCCAGGCATTGCGGGCAAAAAAGAACTCGAAAGGCATAAAAATGATTCAACCACATCCCTGGAAGATGGCTATTTTAGCCGCCGCAGGGGGGCATTCGCATTACGTGTTTGAAATCAAGCCCCTTTCAAGGCCTGTTCTTTTCAATCAAGCATCGCCGCGAACATGTGTCACGCCCCCGTCCACCACCAAGGTGTGACCCAGCACATAGTCACCCGCGCGCGAAGCCAGATAAATCGCTGCCGCGGCCATGTCTTCAGGTCCACCGACCCGTTTGGCAGGCACCCGCTCTGCCACGGCATCGCCATGGTCGCGGGCTTCTTTGTTCATCTCTGAAGCAAATGGCCCTGGGGCGATGGCGTTGACCACAATGCCGTCTTCAATCAAGCGGGTGGCCATGCGCCGGGTCAGGTGAATCAGGCCGGCTTTGCTGGCGGCGTAAGAGTAGGTTTCCCAAGGGTTGACCGAGATGCCGTCGATGGAGGCGATGTTGATCACCTTGGCGCTGTGGTTTTTGGCCGCCAGGCGCAACATTGGCGCGAAGGTCTGCGTCAAAAAGAACGGGGCCTTCATGTTCAGGTCCACCACTTTGTCCCATCCCGACTCAGGGAACTCGTCAAAAGGTGCCCCCCAAGCTGCGCCAGCGTTGTTCACCAAAATGTCGAGTTGTTTTTCGTGTTGGGAATAGGCGGCCAGCAAAGCCTGCGCACCTTCCAGGCTCGATACATCCAGCGGCAAGGCCACGCAATGCCCCAGGGCAGAGAGTTCTTTGGCGGTTTGCTCACACACGGCCGCTTTGCGGGCCGTGATGTACACCCTTGCGCCCTGACGCAAAAAACCTTCAGCAATCATGCGGCCAATGCCACGCGAGCCACCGGTGACGATGGCGGTACGGCCTTGCAATGAAAACAGATCTTGGGTGTTCATGGTGTCTCCTGAGGGGTTTTGAGAGCGTAAAAAGTTGGGGCGTGAAAAGTTCACCGGCCAGTTTGCCGGCAAGCGCAGCGCCTTGCGGTCACGCAAGCGTCAAGTCGCTTCAAACTGGAATGAGTAAGGCGGCTGCGCCGACCAATCCACCGGCAAGCTGAAGGTCATGGCCTCGTCGGTGAACGGATGCGGAAAGCCCAAATCGCGGGCATGCAGCATCAAGCGCGGGCTCAAGGCGCGCACCTGCGGCGGCGCATACAGCGAGTCACCCAGCATTGGGTGGCCAATACTTTGCAGATGCACCCGAAGTTGGTGGGTGCGCCCGGTGACGGGTTCCAGTTCCAGCAAAGTGGCGGTCTCGCTGCTTTGCAGCGCGCGCCAGCGGCTGCGGCTGGGTTTGCCTTCAGGGCTGATGATGTGGATCGGGCGGCGCTCCCAGTCAAGCAAGATGGGCCCGTCAATCGTGTGCCAACCGGCTTCGTCCACTTCGGTGGGTGTGGGCTGTCCGTGGACCACGGCCATGTATCGCTTGTGCACTTGGCGTGTTTCAAACAAGCGGCTCAAACGGCGCTGCGCTTCGATGCCACGTGCCATCAAAATCAGCCCAGAGGTGTCTTGGTCGAGCCGGTGCACCACCAGCGCTTCGGGATAGCGGTCTTGCACGCGTTTGGACAAGCAGTCTTGCTTGTCAGGGCCGCGCCCGGGCACCGACAGCAAACCACTCGGTTTGGCCAACACCAAAAGGTGCGCGTCTTCAAAAACAGGGGTCATGAGGCGCTGGCCAAGCGCAGCTCGGCTTTGTCGAGCCACAAGGCCAGGCTGTCCAGCAAATCACCGTGGCTGAAGGAGCAGCTTTCTTCGCTGAACAGGGCGCTGGATTCCAAGCGATCCAGCAACTGATGCCAGACCGGTCCAAACGCAGGCGGTAAGGCTTGCAGCAAGTCGTCTTGGCCGCGGGCCGTGGCGCTGAATGCTTGCACGGTGAGTGCGCTGCTGCGCAGGTCCGTCAAAGCTTGGCGTAAAACGGCCAAATGAGAAAGGCTCACAAGTCGATCCTGAAAAATGGAATTCAGCCCAAATGGTAGCGCACTGCCTTACAGTGCTTCGCGCCAAGTGCCAGGGGCCAATCCGTCCAAGTTGTAAGGGCCGACCGCCGCGCGAATGAGGCGCAGCGTGGGCAAACCCACCGCTGCCGTCATGCGGCGCACTTGGCGGTTACGTCCCTCGCGGATCACCAATTCCAGCCACGCGGTGGGTAAGTTCTGCCGCACGCGGATGGGCGGGTTGCGCGGCCACAGGTCTTGGGGCTCGTTCATGGCGCGCGCGCGCGCGGGCAGGGTCATGCCGTCGTTCAATTGCACGCCTAGGCGCAGGGCGGTCAAAGCGGCCTCGGTGGGCAGACCGTCCACTTGCACCCAGTAGGTTTTCTCCATCTTAAAGCGCGGGTCGGCAATCTGCGCTTGCTGTTGGCCGTCATCGGTGAGCAGCAGCAGGCCCTCGCTGTCCGCGTCCAAGCGCCCGGCCACATACACGCCCGGCAGGTCAATGAAGTCTTTCAGCCCCTGCCAGCGGCCTTCAGGCGTGAACTGGCTGAGCACGCCATAAGGTTTGTGAAAGCGGATCAGCATGAGGTGTGCAGTCTGCGCATGTCACAGCGACTGCTTGTAGCGCTCCAGCATGTGCGCCTGAGACTCGATCTCGATGGTCTCGCCTTTGAAGGCTTGGATCTGATCCCGCAGCATCTCGCCCATGGTGGGCATGGCGGCGCGGTCCAGATGGCGCGTGGTGTCCCACAGCTGCGAGCGCATCAGCGACTTGGCGCAATGCAGATAGACCGAGGCCACCGTCACGCGGATCACCAACGCAGGGGGGCGTTTCGCCACTGCGAAGGGCTGTAAATCTTCTGCGTTGTTGGACAGGACTGCTCTGCCATTTATGCGCAACGTTTCATCAACCCCCGGTACCAAGAAAAGCAAGCCCAGTTGCCCGGTAGAGACGATGTTTTCCAAAGTGTCCAGTCGGTTGTTGCCTGGCGCGTCGGGGATCAAAAGTGTTTGCGCGTCCAGCACTTTGACAAAGCCCGGTTCGCCACCGCGCGGCGAAGCGTCCAAGTCGCCATGCGTGCCACCGCTGCTGAGCACCACAAAAGGCGACAAGCCAATGAACCGCGTTGCATGCACGTCCAGCGAGGGGATTTCTTTTTTGAGCGCGCGTTCGCTGGCCGGTTTGTAGATGTCGCGCAGGGCTTGGAGGGTGGTGATGTGCATGGGGGCAAGCCGGTAGGTGGGTTTACTTGCCCCAGCTGTCCTTCAACCCCGTCACTCTGTTGAACACCGGCTTGGCTCCCGCCACATGATTCAGGCGGTCCGCCACAAAGTAGCCAAAGCGCTCAAACTGGAACTTCTGGTCCGGCTGCGCTTGGGCCAGTGATGGCTCCACATACGCCGTCACCACTTTCAAGCTGTCCGGGTTGAGCGACTGCAAAAAGTCCTTGCCGCCCGCATCGGGGTGGGCTTCGGCAAACAGGCGGTCGTACAGGCGCACTTCGGCTGGCACGCCATCCATCACGCTCACCCAGGTGATGGCGGCTTTGGCTTTGACGCTGTCGGCGCCGGGCGTGCCGCTCTTGGTGCCGGGGATGACTTTGGCGTGCACCTCGGTCACTTGGCCCGTCGCGTCGCGTGCGCAGCCGGTGCATTCGATCACGTAGCCGCCTTTGAGGCGCACCACGTTGCCAGGAAACAGCCGTTTGTAGCCCTTGGGCGGCACTTCTTCAAAGTCTTCGCGTTCGATCCAAACTTCTTTGCCGATCTTGAACACGCGGTCGGCTGGCGGAGTTTGGCCTTCGGCTATGGCCGAATGAGGCAGGGCGGGCTGGCTGCAGGCCTCGGTGTAGCCGTCGCTGCCAAAGGCATCCATCCAGTTGGTCAGCACGAGCTTGACGGGGTCGAGCACGGCCATGCCGCGGTGGGCTTTGTTTTCCAGGTCTTCGCGCAGGCAGCCCTCTAAGGTGCTGTAGTCGATCCAGCTGTCGCTCTTGGTCACGCCAATGCGGTCGGCAAACAAGCGCAGGCTTTCAGGCGTGTAGCCCCGGCGGCGCAGGCCCACGATGGTCGGCATGCGCGGGTCGTCCCAGCCGCTGACTTTGCCTTCAGTCACCAGTTGTGCCAGCTTGCGTTTGCTGGTGATCACATAAGTCAAGTTCAGGCGGGCAAATTCGTATTGCTTGGGGCTGGGCGCGGCCAGCAGGCCGCATTCGCACAGGCGCTCCATCAGCCAGTCGTAAAACGGGCGCTGGTCTTCAAACTCCAGCGTGCACAGGCTGTGGGTGATTTGCTCCAGCGCGTCTTCGATGGGGTGGGCAAAGGTGTACATCGGGTAAATGCACCAGGCATCGCCCGTGTGGTGGTGCGTGGCGCGGCGGATGCGGTAAATCGCCGGGTCGCGCATATTGATATTGGGCGAGGCCATGTCGATCTTGGCGCGCAGCACAGCAGCGCCGTCGGCCAGTTGGCCGCCCTTCATTTCGCGAAAGCGCGCCAGGTTTTCTGCGGGCGAACGGCTGCGGAACGGGCTGTCCACACCGGGCTTGCCAAAGTCGCCCCGGTTGGCGCGCATATCTTCTGCGCTTTGCTCGTCCACATAGGCTTGGCCGGCTTCAATCAAAGCTTCGGCTGCGCGGTACATGAAGTCGAAATAGTCGCTGGCTTGGTAAGCCTTGTCGTTGCCGGGCTGACTCCAGCTGAAGCCCAGCCACTTCACCGCGTCGATGATGCTGTTGACGTATTCCTGGTCTTCTTTTTCCGGGTTGGTGTCGTCAAAGCGCAGGTGGCACACGCCGCCGTACTCTTGCGCCAAGCCAAAGTTGATGCAAATGCTTTTGGCGTGCCCGACGTGCAGGTAGCCGTTGGGCTCGGGCGGAAAGCGGGTGCGGATCTTGGCCGAGTCAGGCTGGCCTGCGGCGTGGTGCGCTGCGTCCCCTGGGCTGCCGGCCCAACGGCGGCTGGCGTAAGTGCCTTTGTCCAGGTCGCTTTCGATGATCTGCCGCAGAAAGTTGCTGACTTTGTTTTCGGACGCGGCGGGGGCTGTGGGGTGGGGGGTGCTCATGGGGCTGATTTTAGGGGGTGACATGGCGTTTTCCCGAGGTGCCCTCTTGTTAAGCCGTTAGAGCTTGCAAAACCAGCTCTGCATTTGGTTGTTGGGCTACCGTTGTCGTTTAGACATCGCCAGCCAGTTTGCTTGAACAATCCGGTCCGAGTTGTTCCGGTTGCATGCGCAAACCGGGGTAGCTGCGGTAAGAGCGAGAATTGAGCAGGTTGGGGTAGCGTTCCATGGAAACAAAGGACTTGATTCGCGCCCGCAGTTGCAAAACCCCTTTGATGCATGCGATTCGCCAACCCGGGGGGTGGGGCCAGCCCAAGGCTTTGCGCAATTGGGGCCTGAGCATGCAGGCCACAACGGGTTTCACCCATGGCCTAAGCACGGATGGGAACCAATGTTCCATGACCGACAGCGTGGCTTGCGCGACCCTTGCATTGGTTTCTGCGTAGACCATTTCGCGTTGTTCGTAGGACTGTATCCACCTGTCATAGCTTTCTCTGTCCTTGGGCAAGTCGCGCAAACCCATGCGCTGCCCGATGCCTAGCCAGTAATTGAACCAAGCCTGGCTTTCGTGCTCGGTGAAAGTCCTCCAGCCATATGACGCCATCCACACAATGGGGAAGTCGATGAAGGTCCATAAGACAAAGAGAAAATCGTCATTCCGAATACGGTATCGGGCATGGATGGCATTCATGCGTTCAATGGCGCGGTGTCCAAGATCGCGGTCCCAGCCCGCCTCCATGAACTGTGCAATCAGCATACTGGTGTCGTCGTAGCGCAGCTGACCACGCTGTTCAAATTCCCCCGTACTGTCCAGTAATCGCGATACCGAGCGACTGCCAAAGGTGTGAAACAACGCCAGTTCCAGAGAACGGGTGATGTCAAAGGGAAATTCATAGCAAGTCAACAAATAGACAATGCGCTGGCAGTCTGTTTGGGCGTCAAGTTGGCCGATCTCTTGCCGGATTTGAGGCGCATGTAATATGCGCCAGGGTCGGTGGTAGTGTGGCCCGGGGGGAATTTGGGCGGCAAGCTGGGTGGCATGAAAGGGGCAGTGTTGAACGGGCATCAGGCATTATTAATTTAAAAGAATTACTTTATTATCCCGCCAAGCGTGCAGTCTGTTCTTGAATCTTGATTTAAATCCGGGTGAAAATATTTACCCGGGTATAATTGGTGTTTTGGTTCTGGAAGATCAGCATGAGCCGCCCCAATTTCGCAGAATTTGTAGCCTTTGAAGACAGTCGGTGCATTGCCCGTGGCTCTATGGCGGCGGTGGCTTTGCAAGTCAAAGCTGCGATGGATGCGCGTCCCTTGGCCCGCTTTATGGTGTTTAACGCCAGCACCAGCGACATCATGGATTTCGACCATCGAGGAACACCCGAAGAGGTATTGGCCCGATTACCTGCTTTGGCCAGTACCCCAGCGCCTGAATGTGACCCTGCCGAAGGCCAGATGGGGCTAGGGGAGGACAAGCCTTTGGTTCACGCCGGTCCAGGAAGACCTAAATTGGGTGTCGTGGCGCGTGAGGTGACATTGCTGCCTCGCCATTGGGCTTGGCTGTCCAGTCAGCCTGGGGGGGCCTCTGTCGCAATCCGTAAGTTGGTCGAGCAGGCAAGGCGTGAAAGTCTTGACACCGATTTGCGCCGCATGTCGCAAGAGGCTGCTTATAAATTCATGTCGGCCATGGCCGGTAGTCTGGAGGGCTTTGAAGAAGCGGCTCGCGCTTTGTTTGCGGCCGACCCAGTGCGATTCGATGCCATGATTTCGACTTGGCCTCAAGACATTCAAATGCATTTGCAACAATTGGCGCAACCGGCCTTAGCCTCTGCAGAAAAACAACTGAAATTGGAGTCGTCCCGTGTATAAAAAACTTCGCTCCCGCGAGGCGGCCATGCCGTTCATCATGCTGGCCGTGCTGATTGACATGGCGGCCATTGGCGTGATTGTTCCGGTGTTGCCCACCCTGGTGGCCAGTTTTGAGGCCAACCCCGCAGACCAGGCCTTTTGGTACGGT
>CANFMK010000066.1 GCA_947448325.1 Comamonadaceae bacterium | reverse complement strand
GGCCTGAACAGTTGTTCAAAATGCACCGTCCACGCTGAAGTGCCCGACAATCGGTCTCTTTGACAGTTTTGGTCGGTAGAGATTTTTATGGCGATTCAATGGTTTCCTGGACACATGCACCTGACGCGCAAGGCGATCGGGGAGCGCATCAAAGACATTGACGTGGTCATTGAAATGCTCGATGCCCGCTTGCCGGGCTCGAGTGCCAACCCGATGTTGGCCGAGTTGATCAAGACCAAGCCCGCGCTCAAAGTACTGAGCAAGCAGGACCTGGCCGATCCGGTGCGCACCGCGCTGTGGCTGGACCATTACAACGCCATGCCCGGTGTGCGGGCTTTGGGGCTGGACACCAGCATGACCTCGCCAGCCAAGGCTTTGATAGAAGCTTGTCAGCAACTCGCACCCCTGCGGGGGGGCATGGTCAAACCCATGCGGGTGCTCATTTGCGGTATCCCTAACGTGGGTAAGTCCACGCTGATCAACACCCTCAAAGGCAAGCGCGCCGCCAAGACCGGTGACGAAGCCGGTGTCACCAAGATGGAGCAACGCATCACCCTGGCCGACGACTTTTATCTCTACGACACGCCAGGGGTCTTGTGGCCGCGCATCATCGTGGCGCAAAGCGGCTACAACCTGGCCGCCAGCGGTGCGATTGGCATCAACGCGTTTGACGACGAAGAGGTGGCGCTGGAACTGCTGAACTACCTGATTCCGAACTACCCCGAAGCCTTGACAGCGCGCTACAAAATCAACGACGTGACGGGCCGCAGTGACGAAGAAATGTTGGACGCCATTGGCCGTCAACGCGGCGCCATCCAAAGCGGCGGGCGCGTCAACACCACCAAAGCGGCCGACATCGTGATCCACGACTTTCGCTCGGCCGCACTGGGCCGGGTGACGCTGGAAACGCCCGCCGAATTCGCCGCTTGGCTGGCGGCGGGCGAACAAGCCGACGCCGAACGCGCGGTGCGCAAAGAGGCGTTTGAAAAGGCCAAAAAGGCGCCCAAGAAAAAGCGCTGAACCCTTCAGCGCTGAAGCCCGTCTATCAGTTCAGCATCATGCTCAACTTACGCCGGTAGCTTGACACCAGCTGCGCTTGCGGGTCTTCTTCCACTGCGGTTTTGCCCATCAGCTCAATGCCGCCGGCCGACTTGCCGTTGGCGTCTTGCGTGACTTTGGGTTTGGGCGGTGTCAACAGCTCCAGCAGGGCGACAAAGGTTTTGCGCGGCGCGTCGTCGCCCCATTTTTTGTCGCGCATGATGATCTCCAGCAACTCGTCCATCGCGCCGGTCCAGTCGTCCAAGGCGATCAGCACGCGGCTTTTGGCAAAACGGGCGTCAAAGTCGCGCTTGTTCTGCGCGATCAAGGCGTCAAACTGGCCGATCTCCCATTGGCCCCGCGGATCGGTGGTGACAAAAATCAAAGTCTGCAGCCATTGGTTGAGCGCGTCAAAGCGCAGTTGCAACGGGATTTGCTTGAGCGTGGGCGCGAGCAGCGCGTCGGCTTGTTCAAACTGACCGGTGCTGATCAAAATTTTGATCAAGTCAAAGCGAGCATCGTCGTTGCCGGGGTTGGCCGCCAAGGCGTCTTCCAGCTTGGCTTGCGCGGTTTGCAGGTCGCCCGAGGCCATGAGTTCTTCGGCCGCCTGGGTTTCGCTTTCGGCCAACAAGGCTTCTTCGCTGGGGATGTGTTTGTCCAAAAATTCGCGCAACTTGCCCTCGGGCACCGCGCCCATGAAGCCGTCCACCGGTTGGCCGTTTTTGAGCAATATGCAGGTTGGGATGCTGCGAATGCCAAAGGCGGCCGCCAATTGCTGCTCTTGGTCGGAGTCGATTTTGACCAGTTTGAAGCGCCCGCCATAAGCGGTTTCCATGTTCTCCAGCAAGGGCCCCAAGGTTTTGCAGGGGCCACACCAAGGGGCCCAAAAGTCCACCAGCACGGGGATGGTCATGGAGGCGGCGATCACCTCGGTTTCAAAATTAGCGGTCGTGACATCAATCATGGGGGCAGTTTTTCCGGTGGAAGCGAGTGAAACCTTAAAATTCGGGCTTGATCACCAAAAGCACCCAATGACACAAGCGCTTATTGGCGTCGTCATGGGTTCCAGCTCCGACTGGGACACCATGCAGCACGCAGTCCAGATTCTCCAACACTTTGGCATCCCTCACGAAGCCCAGGTCGTTTCGGCCCACCGCATGCCTGACGACATGTTCGCTTACGCCGAAGCGGCCCAGGGCAGAGGCCTGCAAGCCATCATCGCCGGCGCGGGTGGCGCGGCCCATTTGCCCGGCATGATCGCCGCCAAAACCGTGGTGCCGGTGCTGGGCGTGCCTGTGGCCAGTCGCCATTTGCAAGGGGTCGACTCTTTGCACAGCATTGTGCAAATGCCCAAAGGCATTCCGGTGGCCACCTTTGCCATTGGCGCGGCCGGTGCGGCCAACGCAGCCTTGTTTGCGGTGGCCTTGCTGGCCAACCACGACGCTGCGCTGCGCGCCCAACTGCAAGCCTACCGGGTGGAACAAACCGCTGCGGCGAGGGCCATGACCCTGCCGCCGGTGGGCGCGGCATGACCAAGGTGTTGCTGCCAGGCGCTGTGATCGACGGCCATCAAGTGACTCTGGGCGTCATGGGCGGTGGCCAGTTGGGTCGCATGTTTGTGCACGCCGCGCAGGCCATGGGGTATGCCACGGCGGTGCTCGACCCCGATCCGGCCAGTCCGGCGGGCTTGGTGAGCCACCACCATATCGCCACCGCCTACGAAGACCCGCAAGGCTTGGCGAAACTGGCCGCTTGCAGCGCGGCCATCACCACCGAATTTGAAAACGTACCGGCCCCCGCCTTGGCGGCTTTGGCGGCCACGCGACCCGTGGCTCCCGGCGCGGCGGCCGTGGCGATTGCCCAAGACCGGGCGCAAGAAAAAGCCCACTTTGACCGCTGCGGAGTGCCCTGCGCGCCCTATGCGGTGATCGAAACAGCCGCTCAACTGGCCGCCGTGCCAGACGACTTGCTGCCCGGCATTGTGAAAACCGCCCGCATGGGTTACGACGGCAAAGGCCAGGTTCGCGTTGCGACCCGCCAGGCTTTACGCGAGGCATGGGCCGCACTGGGCCAAGTGCCCTGCGTGCTGGAAAAAATGCTGCCCCTGGCCAGCGAATGCTCGGTCATCGTGGCGCGTGGCTCGGATGGCGACATGGTGAACTTTCCGGTGCAGCACAACCTGCATCGCGATGGCATCTTGGCGGTGACCCAGGTGATCGACGGGTTGGTCGACCCCGCGCTGGCCGCGCAGCTGGTCACTGCGGCCCGCGCCATTGCCCAAGGCGTGGCCTATGTGGGCGTGCTGTGCGTGGAGTTTTTTGTGCTGCAGGACGGACGCTGGGTGGTCAACGAAATGGCCCCGCGCCCGCACAACAGCGGGCACTACACCCTGGATGCTTGCGACCAGTCGCAGTTTGACCTGCAGGTGCGCACCTTGGCCGGTTTGCCGCTGGTGTCGCCGCGCCAACACAGCCCGGCGATCATGCTCAATCTGCTGGGCGATTTGTGGTTCGGTACCGATGGCGTCGAGAAGTCACCGCCCTGGGACCAGGTGCTGGCGCTGCCCGGCGCCCATCTGCATCTGTACGGCAAACTGGCTGCGCGCCCAGGCCGCAAGATGGGCCATTTGAATTTGATTGCCGCCACCCCCGCCGAAGTGCGCGCCAACGCTTTGCGTGCAGCAGCGATCTTGGGCATCGAGGCGTTTTGATGATTTTGGACGGCGCATCGCCTCAAGCCATCGCGCAGGCGGTGCAAGTTTTGCAACGCGGCGAGTTGGTGGGCTTGCCCACCGAAACCGTTTACGGCCTGGCCGCTGACGCCTGCAACGAAGCGGCTGTTGCCCAGATCTTCGCCACCAAAGGCCGACCTGCCAATCACCCCTTGATCGTGCATGTGGCCAGCGCCAATGGCGTGGCTGACTTTGCCGCTGACGTGCCAGCATTTGCACAGCGCTTGATGAACGCCTTTTGGCCCGGCCCCTTGACCTTGATCTTGCCGCGCCGCCCCGTTGTGGGCGCGGCTGCTGCGGGCGGTCAAAACTCCATCGGTCTGCGCTGTCCCGCGCATCCGGTTGCGCTGGCGCTGCTGCAAGCTTGTGCGGTGCAAGGCATTTTCGGTTTGGCAGCGCCCAGCGCCAATTTGTTTGGCCGCGTCAGCCCCACCACGGCAGCCCATGTGCAGTCTGAATTAGGCCGCGACTTGCTGGTGCTCGATGGCGGCGCTTGCGAGGTTGGCATCGAGTCCACCATCATCGACTGCACCCGTGGCGCGCCGGTGCTGCTGCGCCCGGGTCAGATCAGTCGGGCGCACATCGAAGCAGCTTGCGGCATGGCGGTCCTGGACAAAGACGCGTTGCAAGCGCCCGCACCCCGCGCCTCTGGCACGCTGGAATCGCACTACGCCCCGCGCGCCAAAGTGCGACTGATGGCGGCATCAGACATCGCCGCCAAGCTGCAGGCCCTGGGGCCGCATGCAAATAATTTGGGTGTGTGGTCGGTCCAGCGGCCTGATGCTGGCGAAGGTCTGAGTGCGGGCGTGCTGTGGCGCGCCCAGCCCACCACCGCCGAACAAGCCGCGCACGAACTCTTTACCGTGCTGCGTGATTTGGACGCGCGCGGCGTGCAACAGATTTGGGTTGAACAACCGCCCGACACCCCCGAATGGGAAGGTGTGCGGGACCGGTTACAGCGCGCTGCGGCGTGATTGACCGCAATAGGTCAATCAGCCGTGGAGTCGCATCAACGCTTTAAGGTGTAGGACAGGCTGATGAGTAAGCCAAAGTCGCAGGGCGAAGTGCACGCGTGGTCCCGCTTTCGTCTGGACCCAAGGTGTTTTTCGTGTAGGTGCACCCATAACTGGCGGCAGCAACCGTGGCTGGCGTCACGACGTCATCGCCAGCAGGTTTAACACCGTCACGCTCCCACTTGATCATGGCATCGAAGGCTTCAACCTGTTCTGCCACGGTGAAGTCGCAATGGCTCACACCTCGGATCGCCCGTTGTACCAACCAATTGCTGTTACCTTTAGCGGCAGCTCTTTTTTGGTAAACCTGCTCCATGCTGAAAGGCACAAAAAGGTCGCCCAAGGTGTGGATGGAGACCACCGGTATTTTGAATTCCCCATTGACTTTCGGGATCCAGCGCAACCCGTCAGTGCGCAGGCGGTTCGCGTCGGTGGCAGCGGTCAATTTGATCACCGATGCGTTCAATGCAGTTGATCCTGCTGTATCGCCGTCGATGGTGTAGGTGTAGGCTGTTGTATCAAGCACGTTTTTATTCAAAATACCGGTGACAGTGCCGTCGCTGCCAAAAGTGCCGTAGGCTGATGGAAAACTACCGCCAAACGCGATACCCAGGTTGAACATGGGACGAGGTCCGCCCGTGATGTTTTGGAGAACTGATAGATACTTGGCTCCTGTGGGAGTGGGTGTGGAAGGGAAACTCGTAAACAGCTTGCCCGTCACCTCGTCTTTGATATCGGCCCACTTGTCGGTCGGGTATTTCGGCAGTCCTGCCAAAGCCTGCGCCGTGACTTGCATGGCGGCAAACTGGTTAAACAGCTCTGCATCGCCGACTACGCCGCACATGGGAACGGCACCGTTGTACTTCACCTTGTTATTGGCTGTTGAGTAGGCTTCGTCTTCGATCGCTGCTGCGGTGATGTGACCCCCCATGGAGTGGCCTGTAATGTAGATTTTGCTGGGTGCGGCCAAAGTGCGGGAATTCTTGGCTGCAATTTTTGTGAATTCAAGAGCCAAGGCGTTCGTGTCTTCTACGCCTGCGCGAACGTCGTAGTTGTTCTTGCTGTAGCTGGATGCCGCCCAAGCGTAACCATTTTGAATCAGATAACGCCGGATAGTCGGTGCGCCCACACCCAGTTCAAGACCCGCCCCTGCGTAACCGTGCGCATACATGACGAGCTTGCCATTCCAGTTCTGTGGAACTTCAACTTGGTAGGCCGCACCGTTGAGTACCCCCGACCAGCGACTTGTTGTGTTCATTGCTGTGGTGTCGCTTGCGTCTGCGGCCATGGCGTCAAATGTGGTTGCAGTCGCATACGGAGCGGCAGGTTTAAAGATCAGAGTGTCTTGCACACGTGCTTCTTCTGGAGGGATGCTCGAACCGCCGCACGCAGCAAGCAACACCGCAGCGCCGACAACAGAAAGTTGCAATCTCATTGAAATCATGGGAAGTCTCCTTTTTGTAATAAATAGAACGGTCGTTCTGTTTTACATGATAAGAATGATGAAAGTATTGTGAAAGGGGGGTAAACACTGAGATTTTTGAATCTCGGCGGATTTCATGAGCCTGCTAACTTGCGTGACTGTTGGGTCTATATCTATGACTTCCAGTGAATCCGCCATCAAGATCAGCGGGCTAGACAGTATGTAACTGGCGAAGGCTTCTTTCAGGGCTTTGGCTATGGATGACGTCGCTCATCGGTATCGCAACTTCATCGTCAAAATCATCAACGCCAAGCTGGTCGTGATGGCGTTGGCGATGATGATGGGCCAGGCCATGATCAGGACGCCGTAGACCAGCCACAGCGCCACACCCAAAGTGAAAAAGCTGTACATGCCCAGCGAAATGCCGCTCACATCACGTGTACGGAAGGTGTGCCAGGCTTGGGGCACAAAGCTGGCGGTGGTGAGAAAGGCGGCGATGGAGCCGACCCAGTCGATCAAATTCATGGCTTGATTGTCGCTGGCAATCGGTCCGGTCGTGGGTCCGACATGCGGTCGTGCACTGTCCACTCCAGCAAATGGTCCAGGGCCGGACGGGCGGCGTTGGCGTTGGGGTGGTTGACGATGGCCACCAGGGTGTAGCGTTGGCCACTGTCGCCTTGCACGTAACCGGCCAGCGAAATCACGTCGCGCAAAGTGCCGGTTTTCAGCCAAGCTTGGCCTATCGCGGCCGCTTGCGGGTTGCGGTCTTTGAGGCGGGCCACCGTGCCGTCCACCCCGGCCACACTCAAGGAATTTTGGAACACCTGCGCATGCGGGCCGTTCGCGGCCAGTTGCAGCAGGCGCGTCAAAGCCGCCGCGCTGCTGCGCTCATGGCGTGACAGGCCCGAGCCGTTTTCCAGCACCGGGGGCACCTGGTCGGGCAGATGGGCTTGCCACCACTGCAAAAGCCTTTGCCTGGAGGATTCAAAGCGGGCCGGCGGGCTGCTTTGGCTGGACAAGCTCAAAAACAGTTGCTGCGCCATCACGTTGTTGGAGAACTTGTTGATGTCGGCCACGATGTCCGACAGGGGCAAGGACGGCGCCTCTAGGAGCAAACGGGCGCCCGCTGGCGTTGGGCCTTCGCGCACGCTGCCGGCCAATCGACCGCCAGCGGCCAACCACATGGCCTGAAATACGCGACTTGCAAATTGCGCCGGTGCGGCGTAGGCCACAGGCCAGGTTTTAGCGCCGCACTGGACACTGAAGTTACCGGCAAACACCACTTGCGTGGGCGAAGCAAACTGGCCGCGCAAGCTGGTGCGCCAGTCGTTGCAGGGGCCAGTGGACAGAGGCACGCTGGCCGGCACGCTCAAGCCTGCCAAAGGCGGCTCGTAAGCGATGCGGGCCACCCCAGCTTGCGGGTCGGGGGTGAAGCTGTAGATCAGCGATTTGAAGTTCACCAACAAGCCATCGGGTGCGGCGTTGTAGGGGCGCAATGCTTCGTCGTCAAAACTGCCGGGTTCGCGGGCTTGAATATCGAACACGCTGCTGTCCAGCACGATGTCGCCGCGCACCTCGCGCACGCCTGCAGCCTGGATTTGCTCGATCAACGCTTGCACCCGCTCCAGCACCAGCTTGGGGTCGCCGCTGCCGCGCACAATCAAATGGCCTTGCAATACGCCGTTGTCCACGGTGCCGTCCACATAGACGCGGTTGCGCCAGGTGAAGTCGGGTCCGAGCAGTGACAGGCCGGCGTAGGTGGTGATGAGTTTCATCACCGAAGCGGGGTTCACACTGTCTTGTGCGTGGTGGCGCAGACGCGGCTTAGTGTGGGCAGGCCCTGCGTCCGTGGGCAGGGGGGCGATCATCACGCTCAGCGCATTCGTCGGCATATGGGCCTGTGCCAGCGCCAGCGCCACCGGTGCGGGCAGCGTGGCGTTGGGGGCAGTGGGTTTCGGGGCTGAGCGCAGGGGCTTTGTGGGTGGCGCTGCTGTGGCCACCGGGGCCAGCGCCCCAAGCGCAAGCAGGCTCAGCGCCCAGAACCAAGGGCGCACAGGCTGTAAAGGGTCAAACAAAGGCATGACAGCCAGTCTAACGGCAGACACCCTTCAAAAATCAAGCCCCCTGAGCGGGGACGTATCATCGCAGGCATGCATTTATCTCCCCGAACCGTGGGTGTGGTCGCGGCCGTTGTCACGGTGCTGATCTGGACCTCTTTCATCGTCATTGCCCGTGCCTCGGCTTCGCACCATTTGCTGCCCTTGGACATCGTGCTGGCCCGCATCGTGGGCGCCAGCAGTGTGCTGGTGCCTTGGGCTTGGTGGTTGATGCGTCCTGCGCGCCGCGCGGGGCAAAACGTCGGCTCCTTGTGGGGTTTATCGCCCCTGCCCTGGCGGGTGACGCTGCAGGCCGGTGTGTTGGGTGGCCTGCTTTACGCGCTGTTGGCCTACAACGGCTTCTTTTTTGCGCCCGCCGCCCATGCGTCGGTGCTGATGCCGGGCAGCCTGCCTTTGTGGACCACCTTACTCGCCTGGCTGGTGCTGCGCGAACAAATAGCGTCTGCCCGCGCTGTGGGCTTGGCGCTCATCGTGCTGGGCGACTTGCTGGTGGGTGGGGCCAGCCTGCTCAAGGCGTTTGAGGGCGGTGAGGTCTGGAAGGGCGACCTGCTCTTCATGTCCGCAGCGTTTTGCTGGTCGGCCTACAGCATCATGGTGCGCCGCCATGGGCTGGACGCGGTGCGTGCCACCATGGCCATCACGGTGTTTGCCTTGGTGACTTTTGTGCCGGTGTTTTTGCTGGCCGTGCTGCTGGGCCTGCAGCCCACGCACTTGTTCAGCGCATCTTGGCAAGAAATTGCCTTCCAAGCCGCATTCCAAGGCGTGGGTTCGGTGGTGGTGTCCGGCATTGGGTTTACCCAGATGATTCGGGCCTTCGGGCCGGTGCGCTCGACCATGATCACGGCCGTGGTGCCGGGATTGTCGGCCTTGGGCGCGGTGATTTTTCTGCAAGAGCCGATGCAGTGGAATTTATGGGTTGGCCTGTCGCTGGTGACTTTGGGTATTTTGTTTGGCGTGCGTCAGGCCGCGCCCAAGGCACTCACACCGGAGAAGGTGGCATGAAACCGGCTTTGAAATTTTTGGCTTTTGACACCAGCACCGACGTGCTGTCTGTCGCCTTGTCGGATGGGGCGCAGACTTTGGTTTACGAAGGTGCGGGCGGCGCGCAAGCTTCAGCCCAATTGATCCCCTCGGTGCTGGACTTGCTGGCCCAGGCCGGTTGGGCTTTGCCTGAGTTGGACGCCATCGTCTTTGGACGCGGCCCGGGCTCGTTCACCGGCTTGCGTACCGCGTGTGCGGTGGCGCAGGGCTTGGCGTTCGGCGCTGGTGTGCCGGTGCTGCCGGTCGACACCTTGTTGGCGGTGGCCGAGCAGGCGCGTGCAAGCCGTCCCAACCCGCATGACACACCGCTGTGCGTTCTGGCGCTGCTCGATGCGCGCATGGACGAGGTGTATTCGGCGGCCTACCACTGGCAAGGCGCTGCGCTGGGTTGGCAAGCGGTGCAAGCGTTGCAAGTGGGCAAGCCGGAAACGGTGGCTTTGACCGCGTCGGCCCCAGCCAGCGGCGTCGACTGGCTGTGCGCGGGCAATGCCTTTCAGGCCTACGGTGAGCGTTTGCCCCTGACCCTGCCGCGAGTCGATGCCTTGCCCACGGCGCAGGCTTTGCTGCGTTTGGCGCCCGCGCTGTTTCAGGCCGGACTGGCTGTCCCTGCAGAACAAGCCATGCCGCTGTATGTGCGCGACAAAGTAGCCCACACCACGGCTGAGCGCGAAGTCATCAAAGCCGAAAAATTGGCGGCACAAGCGGCTGAAAAAACGGCTGAAAAAACGGCTGAAAAAGTGGCACCTTCGGGCCAGCCGGTTGAAGTTCAAAATCCTGTGCCATGACGCTTTCATCCACCCTCACCTCGGCGCAAGCACCCGCTTTGCAAGCCCGATTTGAATCACTCACCGTGGACGACCTGGACGCGGTGATTGCCGTGGAGCAAAGCGTGTACGGCCATCCCTGGACGGTGGGCAACTTCAAAGACGCGCTGGCCAGTGGTTACGCCGCGCAGCGTTTGCTCGCGGGCAATACCTTGATCGGTTACTTTGTGGCCATGAAAGTGATCGACGAAGTGCACTTGCTCAACATCACCGTCTCACTCCAGCACCGCAGCCAAGGCTGGGCCAAACTCATGTTGGAAGCTTTGGCCCTTTGGGCGCGTGGCCAAGGCTGCACCTGGCTGTGGCTGGAGGTGCGCGAGTCCAACCACCGCGCCATCCATGTGTACCGCAGCCATGGCTTCAAGCAAGTGGGGTTGCGCAAAGACTACTATCCTGTCGGCCGAGGCCTGCGCGAAGCCGCGCTGGTCATGAGCCACAAACTCTGAACACCATGAACGACCCCACCCGTTTTGATTTGGACGACCGCCAACGCGCCATGCTGGCCGAAATGGGCGTGCGCGTGTGGACGCCCGCAATGCCCGCGCCAGCGGCTGTGACGGGCGCTTCCCCTGCAGCGGCTGCGCCGACGGTGAATACGGCTGTGCCCGCCCCTGCCCGCCCTGCGGCCCCTGTCAGGCCTGCCCCTGCAGCCAGCATTGCTGCCCCCAATGCTGCCTCCTCTGCGGTATTTGCGGCTGCCACCGATACCGCGCACCCGCCCTTGCCAGCCGGTTTGGCCGACATGGACTGGGCTGCCCTGCAATCCGCTGGAGCCCATTGCCAAGCTTGCGGTCTGTGCGCGCAGCGTCAGCACAGCGTGTTCGGCATGGGCAGCAGGCAAGCCGATTGGTTGTTTGTGGGCGATGCGCCGGGCGAAGAAGAAAACGCCACCGGTCAACCCTTTGCGGGCGACGCCGGACGCTTGCTCGACAACATGCTCAAAGCCGTGGGTTTGAGCCGCGAAGGCGAGGCCGAGAAGGGTGCGTATCTGATGCACGCCACCCAATGCGCCACGCCCGATGCGCGCAACCCGACGCCTGAAGAATGGAGCCGCTGCGCGGCCTATGTGTCACGCAAAGTGGCGTTGGTGCAGCCACGTGTGATCGTGGCCATGGGGCGCTTTGCCATGCAATCTTTGCTGCAAAGCACCGAGCCGCTGGGCAAAATGCGCGGCCAGGTGCACCACTGCCAAGGCATTCCTGTGGTCGTCACCTACCCGCCCGCCTACTTGCTGCGCAACCCCACCGACAAAGGCAAAGCCTGGGCCGATCTGTGCCTGGCTTTGCAGGTGGTGCAAGGCGGTCAGTAGACTCTTCAGCCCGGGCTGTGGCCGCGTCAAGTCGTGGCCGTTTTTGCCGAGTCTTCTGCCTTTGCGGAGTCATCCGGCTCTGGCGCAGGCGCAGGCGTGGTGGGCCACAGCACCGAGCAGATCGAGGCCACCATCAACACCACGGCGGCCCAGTCCTGCCAATGCAGCACCTCGCCCAGCCACAAAGCACCGCTGAAGACGCCCAGCACCGGGATCAGCATCACACTCAAAGTGGACGCTACCGGCGGCAAGCTGCGCGCCAAGTAAAACCAGGCGGCGTGCGCAAAGCCAAACACCAGCACCGCGTTGAACACCATGGCCATGAAGTTGGCCTGCGAGGGTGTGTGCCACTGGTCGCGCTCAAACACAAAGGCCAGCACGCTCATCACCACGGTGGTCATCAGGGTCATCCAAAACGAAATCGCCAAGGTCGGCACCGGCATGCGCGTGCGGCGCAGCAGCTGCGTGCCCAGCGCCCAGGTACTGGCCGCGATCAAAGCCAGCAACACCCCAATGGGTTTGCCGGTCAAATTCGTCAACTCATGCCACAGCAGCAAGACCACGCCCAACGCCGCCGCAGCCACGCCGCCCCAGGCGCGAGCCGGCAAGCGGTTGCCAAAGAACATGGCGCCGATCACCGCTGAGAACATGGGCATGGTGTAACCCAAAATCGCTGCCCGCCCGCTGGACAGCGATTGCACGGCGATGATGATCATGCCGTGCCAGATGAACATATTGAACAGCCCCAAGACCAGCAACTCGGGCCAGTGCTGGCGCTCAATGCGCAGCGGCACCTTCAAAAACAGCAGCGCCACGCCCAGCACCGGGGTGCCCATCAGCAGACAGACCATGCGAAAGGTCAGTGGCGGAAAGCCCGTCACGCCGATTTTCATGACCGGCCAGTTGATGCCCCAGATCACGGTGAGCAGAATCAAAATCAGCCATTGGCGCGAGGACAGTTTGTGCATGGACGGCATCTTAGGCGCAAACCGTAAAATCGGCTGCATGAACTTTCTTGACATGCTGAGCGCCGCCGAGCGCCAAAACGGCTCCCTCTTGTGCGTGGGCCTGGACCCGGAGCCCACCAAATTCCCGGCGGGGCTCAAGGGCGACGCTAACAAGATCTACGATTTTTGCGCGCGCATCGTCGACGCCACGGCCGATCTGGTCAGCAGTTTCAAGCCGCAAATTGCCTACTTTGCCGCGCACCGCGCCGAAGGGCAACTCGAGCGCTTGATGGAGCACATGCGCCGTGTCGCGCCCCATGTGCCGATCATTTTGGACGCCAAGCGCGGCGACATCGGCTCCACCGCCGAGCAGTACGCCAAAGAAGCGTTTGAGCGCTACGGCGCGGACGCCGTCACCCTTTCGCCCTTCATGGGCTGGGACTCAGTAGCGCCGTATTTGAAGTACCACGGCAAGGGCGCTTTCTTGCTGTGCCGCACCTCCAATCCGGGCGGCGACGATTTGCAAAACCAACGCCTGGCCTCGGTCGAAGGCCAGCCCCTGTTGTACGAACACGTGGCACGATTGGCGCAAGGCCCTTGGAACTTGAATGGTCAATTGGGCCTGGTGGTCGGCGCGACCTACCCGGCCGAAATCGAGCGTGTGCGTGCATTGGCACCGACTTTGCCGCTTTTGATTCCTGGTGTGGGCGCCCAAGGCGGCGACGCTGCGGCCACCGTCAAAGCCGGCTGGCGCGGTCAGGGTGGCGTGAGCACGGGCACCGTGATCGTCAACTCTTCGCGCGCAGTGCTGTACGCTTCGAGCGGGGACGATTTTGAAGCCGCTGCACGCCGAGTGGCGTTGCTCACACGCGATCAACTGCAGGCGGCCAAACCCGCTGCATGAAAGGCCCGGGCATGTACGAACATCTGATCGTCCAAGAAAACGGCCGCATGGCCGAAATCCATTTGAACCGACCCCAGGCCCGTCATGCCTTGTCGCGCGCCCTGATGCGCGAGATCACCGCGTGTGCGCGGGCTTTGAGTGATCGCACCGACATCGATGTGGTCATCCTCACTGGTGACGCGCGTTGTTTTTCAGCAGGCGCCGATTTGAAAGACGCCAACGCCTGGGCGGACGACAGCTTGTCGACCGTGCAACGCCGCGATATCGCGGGCACCGGTTTTCGCATGTGCAAAGCCTGGGAAGAAATGCCGCAAATCACCATCGCCGCCATCGAAGGCTATGCGGTGGGCGGTGGTTTGGCCTTATCGCTGGCTTGCGATTGGCGGGTTTTGGCTGAAGATGCGTTTGTCTCGCTGCCCGAAATTGCCTTGGGTATTCCGCTCACTTGGGGCACGATTGCCCGCTTGGTGAACCTGCTGGGCCCGGCCAAAGCCAAACGCCTGACGATTTTGTGCGAGCGCATCGGCGCGCCGGAGGCTTTGGCCATGGGTTTGGTGGACTACGTCAGCGGCAAGGGCCAGGCGCTGATCCGCGCTCAAGCCTTGGCCGCGCAAACCCTGGCCATGCCCGCCGCCACGGTGCGCATGAGCAAAGAGTCGGCCAATGCGGCCGCCACGGCCTTGAACCACGCCACGTCCTACATGGCGCACGACCAAATCGCCTTGGCCGCCTCCAGCCCCGAGTCCCGCGCGGCGCGTGGTCAAGCGCTGCGTTGAGAAAACTTCACACCAACGCCGCGTACACCAAATCCCGAAACAACGGGCGGTAGTAGTCGCGCTGGTTCGGCGCTTGGATCATCAGGACAGCGTACAGGTCCAGGGCTGGATCGACAAAGAAGGTGGTGCCAGCGATGCCGCCCCAGTAATACAGCCCGACCGAGCCGGGCACGGGCGAGATGCCTTGCGCGGTGCGCACGGCAAAGCCCAGGCCAAAGCCATGGCC
>CANFMK010000065.1 GCA_947448325.1 Comamonadaceae bacterium | reverse complement strand
TTGACGCCAAAGCGTTGCTGCTCGTCCAGCGGCAGGTAGATGCGCCCGCGCATCGCATCCTCGCCCACGTCGCGGATGATGTTGGTCATCTGAAACGCCAGCCCCAGTTTGTGGGCATATGGGGTCGTGCCCTCGTCGCTCTGGCCAAAGATGCGGGCCGCGACTTCGCCTACGACGCCGGCCACCAAGTGGCAATACCGGGTCAGGCCTGCAAAATCCAAATAACGGGTTTGGTTCAAATCCATTTGACAGCCTTCGATCACGGCCAGCAGGTGATGGCTGTCGATGCCAAAGGCTTGGGTGTGCGGCATCAGTGCATGCATCACCGGGTGGCTGGGCTGGCCTGCAAAGGCTTGCCCCACTTCCTTTTGCCACCAGGCCAGTTTGGTGGCGGCGACGCTGGGGTCTTTGATTTCGTCGACCACGTCGTCCACTTCGCGGCAAAACGCATAAAAGGCGGTGATGGCGGCACGACGCTCGGGCGGCAAAAACAAAAAGGCGTAGTAAAAGCTGCTGCCCGAGCCGGCGGCTTTTTGCTGAACGTAGTCTTGCGGGGTCATGGGGTGAGATTCTCGCACTGCAGGGCCGCGCTCAAGGCTGGGCAGGGACTGACAGGCGCGCAAATTCTTGGGCCAAGGCGTTTGGCGAAGCTCCGCGCCACAACAGCCGCCCAACCAGGGCGTTGATTTCATGGCGTGGCACTTTGACGTGATCCAGCCAGGCGGTGGGCCCGGCTTGGCGCAGCAAGGCCAAGGTGCGAGTGCCGATCAAGGCCGGCAAGGCGCTGGCCAGGCGCAGGCGCCAACTGCGCAGGGCACAGCTGTAGTGCAGGCCCTCCAGCATCTCGGCTTGGGTCAGGTCCAGGTACTCATTGAACAAGGGGGCTGCCCGAGCCAAAGTGTCAGCGTCATGCCGCGCTATGGCTTGGGCCAGTTGCCCGGGGCTCAAGCCCAGAGTGGCCAAGCGCTCAAGCGGCAGGTAGCAGCGTCCTTGGGCCAAGTCGGCACCGGCATCGCGCAAGATGTTCAGCCGCTGCAGGCCCATGCCATACAGACGACCAGTGGCGCGCAGGTCTGCGCGGGGTAAACGGGCCCACCCGGGCAGATGCTGTTCGCACACCTCGGTCCAGAACTCGCCCACACATCCGGCCACTTGCCAGGTGTAGTCGGTCAATTCTTGTTCGGTCTTTAAGGCATTCAGGCCTTGTCCAAAGCGCGATACATCCAATGCTTGGCCTTGGGTAATGGGCCTGAGCACCCCGCGCACATGGGCTTGGTCGGCAGCCGGCAAGGCTTGCAGCAGGGCCAGGCATTGGGGCAGGGCGCGCATCAGCGCTTGCTCGTGGGGGTCGATTTGCTGACGGGCGAATTCGGCCAAGGCTTGGGCCAAGCCAGCCAGCTCGCCTGTGGGCGATTCGATGGCGCTCAGCAGTTGTTGCAGCAAGGCCAAGCGCTCGGTCTGGGGCAGGGCGGTGGTGTCGGCCACAGTGTCGGTGGCCCGTGCCAGCAAGTAGCCCACCGCAATTGGGGCGCGAACCTCGGCAGGCATCAGCCGAATTGACAAGTAAAACGAACGTGAAACCCCCCGCAGCAACGGCATGCAAGCTTTGAGCGTCGGAGTGTCTGAGAGGGCTCTGTGGGTCATGGGCAATCCAGATTGTCGCTTGACAGAGGTGACGGGTTTGAGTAAATTACTAACCCGTCAGTCATTAATTCAGGGTTGTTCTCCATGTCTTTTGCAAAGTTCCCCATGGGATGGGGGTCTTGGGCCTATCGCCTGGGCGCCGTTTCCGCCGTCTCTACTGTGGTGGTCCTGGCCGCTTGCTCCCGGCCAGAGGCGGTGCAAGAGCCGGTTCGCGCCGTCAAGGTGATGACGGTGGGCGCCAGTGGTTTGGACATGGGGGGCGAGTTTGCTGCGGAAGTGCGCGCCCGCGTGGAGTCGCGATTGGGCTTTCGGGTGGCCGGCAAAATCAGCCAGCGCCAAGCCGAAATGGGCCAACACGTCAGTGCCGGTGCCTTGCTGGCCCAACTGGACGGCGCCGACTACCAGTTGGCGGTGCAAGCTGCCCAAGCGCTAGTGAGCGCAGCCCACACACAGCGTGACTTGGCCCAGGCCGAGTTCAAACGCTATGAAGGCTTGCGGGCCCAAAATTTCATCAGCAGCGTCGAGTTAGAACGCCGCGAAGCGGCTTTGAAGGCCGCGCAGTCCACCTTGGACCAGGCGATGGCCCAAGCGCAAAACCAAGGCAATCAGGCCAATTACACCCAGTTGCGAGCCGACGCACCGGGTGTGATCACGTCCGTGGAAGCCGAGACGGGACAAGTGCTGGCAGCGGGCACGCCCGTGTTTCGCCTGGCTCACGATGGTCCACGCGACGCGGTGTTTGCGGTTGCTGAAACCATGGTCATGAAACTGCAAAAAGGCCAGGTCATGCAAGCTGTGGTCGGTCAAGGCGGGCCCACCTTGCAAGGTCGGGTGCGCGAAATCGCAGGCAGTGCCGATCCCGTCACCCGGACCTTTACCGTCAAGTTGGCCTTGGATGCGGGCGAAAAATTGCCTTTGGGCGCGACAGTGAATGTGCTGGCGCATGGGCTCAAGGGCAGTCAAGCTGCAGTGATCAAACTGCCCACCAGCGCCTTGCGCAAAGAGGGCAAAGGCACAGCGGTGTGGGTGCTCGATGAGACTCAAATGACCGTGTCATCCCAACCGGTTGAAGTGTCCACTGCCGATGGCAATGAGGTGGTCATTGCCGCCGGTTTGCAGCCCGGTCAGCGCGTCGTGACCGCCGGTGTGCATGTGCTGACTGCGGGGCAAAAAGTGAGCCTGTACAAGTCGCCCATTGCCGCTGCGGCAGATCGTTAAGACCATGCTGACTGATCCTAAACAAGCCAGCGCACAGGGCTTTAACCTGTCTAAATGGGCGCTCGACCACCCGGCGCTGACACGCTATTTGATGATCGTGTTGATGGTCCTGGGCGTGGCCGCCTATTTCCAACTGGGTCAGGACGAAGACCCGCCATTCACCTTCCGCGCCATGGTGGTGCGGGCGTATTGGCCGGGAGCGACGGCGCAGCAAATGGCCGAGCAGGTGACGGACAAACTCGAGCGCACCCTGCAAGAAGCGCCCTATGCCGACAAGATCCGCAGCTATTCCAAGCCCGGTGAAACGCAAATCACTTTCGAAATCAAGGATTACTCCAAGCCGTCCGAGGTGCAGAACGTTTGGTACACGGTGCGCAAAAAAATAGGCGACATGCGCGGCACCTTGCCGGCTGGCGTGATTGGGCCATTTTTCAACGACGATTTTGGCGACGTGTATGGCGTGATCTACGCCTTGCGCGGCCAAGGTTTCAGCCCGGCTGAAATCAAAGTCTTTGCCGATGCGGCGCGCCAGCGGATCTTGCGCGTGCCCGATGTGGCCAAGGTGGAATTGTTTGGCGTGCAAGATGAAAAGCTGTTCATCGACATTTCGCAAAAAAAGTTGGCGCAGCTGGGCTTGGACATGGGCGCGGTGCTGGGGCAGCTGAACCAGCAAAACGCCATCGAGTCCGCAGGCACGATGCAGACGCCAGACGATGTGGTTCAAATTCGCGTGGGCGGTCAATTCAACAGCCTAGAGACTTTGCGCGCGATGCCGATCCGCGGTGCGTCGGGCAATCAAATGCGCTTGGGCGATCTGGCCACCTTGTCGCGGGGTTACATCGATCCACCCCAGGTCAAAGTGCATCACGACGGTGACGAAGTGATTGCGCTGGGCGTGTCCATGGCCAAAGGGGGCGACATCATTGCCTTGGGCAAAGCCCTTCAAGAATCGGCGCAAGCCTTCAAAGCCACTTTGCCAGCCGGCATGGAGATGGTGCAAGTCCAAGATCAGCCCAAGGCGGTGTCCACTTCGGTGCGTGAATTCATCAGCGTGTTGATTGAAGCGGTGGTGATTGTTTTGCTGGTGAGCTTTTTGGCATTGGGTTTGCACAAGCGCCCCGGTGTCCACCCCCTGTGGCGGCGTTGGACACTGGATATTCGGCCTGGTTTGGTGGTGGGTATCACCATTCCGCTGGTGCTGGCGGTGACCTTTTTGGCCATGTATTACTTTGGCATCGGTTTGCACAAAATTTCGTTGGGTTCGCTCATCATTGCGCTGGGTTTGCTGGTGGACGACGCGATCATTGCGGTCGAAATGATGGTGCGCAAGATGGAGGAGGGCTATGACAAAGTGCGCTCGGCCACCTTTGCCTATGAGTTGACCGCCATGCCCATGTTGACTGGGACATTGATCACCGCCACCGGCTTTTTGCCGATTGGTTTGGCCAAATCGCTGACGGGTGAGTACACCTTTGCGATTTTTGCGGTGACCGTGGTGGCACTGTTGATCAGTTGGGTGGCCTCGGTGTATTTCGTGCCTTACTTGGGCGCTTGGTTGCTCAAGGTGCCCGCGCATGTGCAGGCGGCGAAGGCGGCGCAGTTGACCAGCGACGGACCGGCAGCGCATGAGCCGCATGAAATGTTCGATACGCCGTTTTACAACCAGTTTCGCCGCACGGTCAATTGGTGTGTGGCGCACCGCTGGATCACCATTGGCTTGACGGTGGCCACCTTTGCTTTGGGCATCGTGGGCATGGGCAAGGTGCAACAGCAGTTCTTTCCGGATTCGAGCCGGCCTGAAATCATCGTGGATTTGTGGTTGCCCGAAGGGGCCACCTTTGCTGCCAGCGATGCCGTGGCCAAGCGCTTTGAAAAACGCATGCTGGCCGAGCCCGGCGTGCAGTCGGTGACCACCTGGGTGGGTTCTGGCGTGCCGCGTTTTTACTTGCCACTGGACCAGGTTTTCCCGCAAACCAATGTGAGCCAGTTGATCGTATTGCCCCAGGACTTGAAGACGCGTGAAAGCCTGCGCATCAAGCTGCCAGCTTTGCTGGCGCAAGAGTTCCCAGAAATCCGGGGCCGAGTGAAATTGCTGCCCAACGGGCCGCCGGTGCCGTATCCGGTGCAGTTTCGTGTGGCGGGGGTGGACACAGCGGTGTTGCGCCAAAAGGCCGACGAAGTCAAAGCCATCATGCGCAAAAGCCCACACACACGTGGCGTGAACGACAACTGGAACGAATCGGTGAAGGTCATTCGCCTGGAAGTGGACCAAGCCAAAGCCCGCGCCTTGGGCGTCACCAGTCAATCGATTGCGCAAGCCTCACGCACCTTGGTGTCCGGTTCGCCGGTCGCGCAATACCGCGATGGCGACAAGTTGATCGACATCGTGCTGCGCCAACCTTTGCAAGAGCGTGACGCCATCACCGATCTGGGGCAGGCCTATGTGCCCACGGCCTCGGGCAAGTCGATCCCCCTTTTGCAAATTGCCAAGCCGGTGTTCGATTGGGAGCCAGGGGTGATTTGGCGTCAAGGACGTGACTATGCGATCACCGTGCAAAGCGACCTGGCCGAAGGCCTGCAAGGTGCCACGGTGACGATGCAATTGATGCCCGAGCTCAAAGCCCTGGAGGCCCAGTGGCACGCGGCAGGACAGACCGATTACCGCATTGAAGTCGCAGGCGCGGTGGAGCAAAGCTCCAAAGGTTCGGCCTCGATTGCGGCGGGCGTGCCGGTGATGCTGTTCATCACCTTCACGCTGCTCATGCTGCAACTGCAAAGTTTCAGTCGCGCCATGCTGGTGTTCTTGACCGGGCCTTTGGGCATGGCCGGGGTGGCTGCCGCTTTGCTGGCCTTGAACCGGCCGTTTGGTTTCGTCGCTTTACTGGGCGTGATCGCCTTGATGGGCATGATTCAGCGCAATTCGGTGATTTTGATCGATCAAATTGAACAAGACCGCGCCCAAGGCATACCGGCCTGGACGGCGATCGTGGAGTCGGCGGTACGCCGCCTGCGCCCGATTGTGCTGACCGCAGCGGCGGCGGTGCTGGCCATGATTCCGCTGTCGCGCAGCGTGTTTTGGGGGCCGATGGCGGTGGCCATCATGGGCGGTCTGATCGTGGCCACGGTGCTGACCTTGCTGGCACTGCCCGCCATGTACGCCGCTTGGTTCCGGGTTCCCAAGCCCGAATGAGAGAGCCCACTTTCGTGGGTAAAATAGCAGGTTGACCGATTTCACGCGGGCGATCAGGTTGAGCAGGCACATTGGCGTGTGCTTGACCTGTCCGCCCGTTTTATTTGGACCCGCGCGGGTGGCGAAATTGGTAGACGCACCAGGTTTAGGTCCTGACGGTGGCAACACTGTGCGGGTTCGAGTCCCGCCCCGCGCACCAACTTATTAACCAGAGAAATACCATGGCTGTTACTGTAGAAACCCTCGAAAAGCTGGAACGCAAAATCACTTTGTCGCTGCCTGTGACCGCAATCCAGTCCGAAGTGGATGCCCGTTTGAAGAAACTCGCTCGCACCGTGAAGATGGACGGTTTCCGTCCCGGCAAAGTCCCCATGAACGTGGTGGCCCAGCGCTATGGCTACTCGGTTCAATACGAAGTGATGAACGACAAGGTCGGCGAGGCTTTTGCCGTGGCGGCCAATGAAGCGCAAGTGCGCGTGGCCGGTCAACCCCGTATTTCTGAAAAAGAAGGCGCACCCGAAGGTGAGTTGACTTTTGACGCTGTGTTCGAGGTGTATCCCGAAGTCAAAATGGGCGACCTGGCAGCGGCTGAAGTCGAAAAGGTCGCGGCCGAAGTTTCGGCTGAAGCCATCGACAAAACCATTGACATCTTGCGCAAGCAGCGCCGCACCTTTGCACAGCGCGCCATGGACGCTGCCGCTGTGGATGGTGACCGCGTGAGCGTTGATTTTGAAGGCAAAGTCGATGGCGAGCCCTTCGCTGGCGGCAAAGCCGAAGACTTCCAGTTCATGGTCGGCGAAGGCCAGATGCTGAAAGAATTTGAAGATGCTGTGCGCGGCATGAAGTCAGGCGAAAGCAAGACTTTCCCCCTGGCCTTCCCCGCCGACTATCACGGCAAAGATGTGGCCGGTAAAACTGCCGACTTCTTGGTCACGGTCAAGAAAATCGAAGCCGCCCATCTGCCTGAAGTCAACGAAGCCTTGGCCAAGTCCCTGGGCATTGCCGATGCCTCGGTCGAAGGTCTGCGCGCCGACATCCGCAAAAACCTGGAGCGCGAAGTCAAGTTCCGCTTGCAAGGCCGCAACAAACAAGCGGCCATGGACGCTTTGGTGGCCCATGCCGAACTTGACCTGCCTAAATCCATTGTGCAGTCCGAAGTCGATCGTTTGAAAGAAGGCGCTCGTGCTGACTTGAAGCAACGCGGCATCAAAGATGCAGACAAGGCTGAGATTCCAGACGATATTTTTGTGCCCCAAGCTGAACGCCGCGTGCGTTTGGGTCTGGTGGTGGCCGAGTTGGTGCGCGCCAACGAACTGCACGCCAAGCCCGAGCAGATCAAAGCCCACATCGATGAGCTGGCTTCCAGCTACGAGCGTCCTGCCGACGTGGTGCGCTGGTACTACAGCGACAACCAACGCATGGCCGAGGTGGAGGCCGTGGTTATTGAAAGCAACGTGGCCGAATATGTGCTGTCCAAAGCCAAGGTCACTGAAAAAGCCGTATCCTTTGACGAGTTGATGGGTCATCAAGGCCAGCAAGGCTAAAAAGGAACAACTATGCGTGATTTCGAAACCCAAGCCCTGGGCATGGTGCCCATGGTGATTGAAACGTCAGGACGCGGTGAGCGCGCTTACGACATTTACTCTCGCTTGCTCAAAGAGCGGGTCATTTTCCTGGTGGGCGAAGTCAATGACCATTCGGCCAACTTGGTCGTGGCGCAGATGTTGTTTTTGGAAAGCGAAAACCCTGAAAAGGACATTTCGCTGTACATCAACTCGCCTGGCGGCTCCGTCAGTGCAGGCATGGCGATTTTCGACACCATGAACTTCATCAAGCCCGCCGTGTCCACCTTGTGCATCGGCATGGCGGCCAGCATGGGCGCTTTTTTGCTGACGGCCGGCGCCAAAGGCAAGCGTTTCTCGCTGCCTAACTCCAAGGTCATGATTCACCAGCCCTTGGGTGGCACACGTGGTCAGGCCACAGAAATCGAGATCCACGCCCGTGAGATCTTGAAAACCCGTGAGCAATTGAACCGCATCCTGGCTGAAAACACAGGGCAAACCCTGAAAAAGATCGCCCAAGACACCGAGCGGGATTACTACCTTTCGGCTGACGAAGCTAAAGATTACGGTTTAGTTGACGAAGTTATAGCCAAGCGCCCCTGATACAGCTTGACGGGGCGCAGGACCCGGCCAGTGCGACAACGGCGTTTTCCGGTTCCGGTGAACGCCGTTTTTCTTCTCGTTTATCATTGACCCATTCGAATCATTAGGCGTATTTATGGCCGACAAAAAAGGCTCATCTTCAGAGAAAAATCTCTACTGCTCTTTCTGCGGCAAGAGTCAGCACGAGGTCAAGAAGCTCATCGCCGGCCCTTCGGTCTTTATTTGCGACGAATGCATTGATTTGTGCAATGACATTATTCGTGATGAGTTGCCTGCAGTTGACCTCACGCAGGGTGCCAAAGAGGGCTTGCCCACGCCTTTGGACATCAAAGTCAATCTGGACAATTACGTGATTGGCCAAGAAAAGGCCAAACGCACCTTGGCCGTGGCGGTGTACAACCATTACAAGCGCCTGCGCCACAAAGAAACCGCCAAAAAAGACGAAGTTGAGTTGGCCAAAAGCAATATTTTGCTGATTGGGCCGACCGGTTCGGGCAAAACCTTGCTGGCGCAAACCCTGGCGCGCATGCTGGACGTGCCATTTGTCATGGCCGACGCCACCACCTTGACTGAAGCCGGTTACGTCGGCGAAGACGTGGAAAACATCGTCGCCAAATTGCTGCAAAGCTGTAACTACGATGTGGAGCGGGCTCAGCGCGGCATCGTCTACATCGACGAGATCGACAAGATCACTCGCAAGTCGGATAACCCTTCCATCACCCGTGATGTGTCAGGTGAGGGCGTGCAACAAGCTTTGCTCAAGCTGATCGAAGGCACCATGGCCAGCGTGCCGCCTCAAGGTGGGCGCAAGCACCCCAATCAAGACTTTTTGCAAATCGACACGACCAACATCTTGTTCATTTGCGGCGGCGCTTTTGCCGGTCTGGAAAAAGTCATTGAAAACCGCACCGAAGCTTCAGGTATTGGTTTTGGCGCCGTGGTCAAAAGCAAAAAACAGCGTTCGCTGACCGATGTGTTCAACGAAGTTGAGCCTGAAGACTTGATCAAATTCGGGTTGATTCCAGAGTTGGTGGGGCGCATGCCCGTGGTCGCCACACTGGCTGAGCTGACCGAAGACGCGCTGGTGCAAATTTTGACCGAGCCGAAAAATGCACTGGTCAAACAATTTGGCAAGCTGCTCAGCATGGAAGGCGTGGAATTGGAAATCCGTCCCGCCGCCCTGCAAGCCATTGCACGCAAGGCGCTGGCCCGTAAAACGGGTGCTCGCGGCTTGCGCTCGATTTTGGAGCAGGCTTTGATCAACACCATGTTCGAATTGCCCACTTCCTTGAATGTGGAAAAAGTGGTGGTGGACGAGTCCACCATCGAAGAAAACCAAACCCCTTTGCTGGTGTACCGCGAAGCGGCCAAACAAGCTTGATGCCGTGATGGCGCAGGCAAACCGAGATCTGTTCTCATGCATACCAACCCTTGGCGCGTGTGGCTTGAATTCAGACTTGCCGTGACCATCTATCCCGTATAACTGAGGGAACCCTTATGTCCGGACACACTCCTTTACCCGCTACGGCGCTTGACCTGCCGATGTTGCCTTTGCGCGACGTGGTGGTCTTTCCTCACATGGTCATCCCCTTGTTTGTGGGCCGACCCAAGAGCATCAAGGCGCTAGAAACCGCCATGGCCAGCGACCGCCGCATCATGCTGGTGGCGCAAAAAACTGCGGCTAAAGACGAGCCCGAAGCCACGGACATGTTCGAGGTGGGTTGCGTCTCGACCATTTTGCAAATGCTCAAGCTGCCCGATGGAACGGTCAAAGTGTTGGTGGAAGGTCAGCAACGCGCCACGGTGCAAACCATCGTCGACGGCGAAGTGCATTTCACGGCCACCGTCGTGCCGATGGAAGTGGCTGCTGAGCCCGCAACGCAAAGCAGCGAGATTGAAGCCCTGCGCCGCGCGGTGATGCAGCAGTTTGACCAGTACGTCAAACTCAACAAGAAAATCCCACCTGAAATTTTGACCTCGATTTCCAGCATCGACGAGCCAGGACGTCTGGCCGACACGATTGCCGCGCACTTGCCGCTCAAGTTGGAAAACAAGCAGTTGGTGCTGGATTTGTCCAGCATCCGCGACCGACTGGAAAACCTGTTTGCGCAACTTGAGCGCGAAGTGGACATTTTGAATGTCGACAAAAAAATCCGTGGTCGCGTCAAGCGCCAAATGGAAAAAAACCAGCGCGACTTTTACCTGAACGAACAGGTCAAAGCCATCCAGAAAGAACTGGGCGAAGGCGAAGAGGGTGCAGACATCGAAGAGATCGAAAAGAAGATCAAAGCGGCCAAGATGCCTGCCGAAGCCCGTAAAAAAGCCGAAGCCGAACTGAAAAAACTCAAGCTGATGTCGCCCATGTCGGCCGAGGCCAGCGTGGTGCGCAATTACATCGATGTGCTGACCGGGCTGCCTTGGAGCAAGCGCACCAAAATCAAACACGATTTGGGCAATGCCGAAGTCGTGTTGAATGAAGACCATTTTGGTCTGGAAAAAGTCAAAGACCGCATCATGGAATACCTGGCGGTGCAACAGCGGGTCGACAAAGTCAAAGCGCCCATCCTGTGTTTGGTCGGACCTCCTGGCGTGGGTAAAACTTCGCTCGGTCAGTCGATTGCCAAAGCCACGGGCCGTAAATACGTACGCATGGCCTTGGGCGGTATGCGCGATGAGGCCGAGATTCGCGGTCACCGCCGCACCTACATTGGCGCCATGCCCGGCAAAGTACTGCAAAGCTTGAACAAGGTCGGCACGCGCAACCCGCTGTTCTTGCTCGACGAGATCGATAAATTGGGCACCGACTTCCGAGGTGATCCTTCCAGTGCCTTGCTCGAAGTTTTGGATCCAGAACAAAACCACACGTTTGGTGATCACTATGTCGAGGTCGACTTCGATCTGAGCGATGTGATGTTTGTGGCGACTTCAAATTCGATGAACATTCCTTCGGCCCTGCTCGATCGGATGGAAGTGATTCGTTTGTCCGGTTACACCGAGGACGAAAAAACCAGCATCGCCATCAAATATTTGCTGCCCAAGCAAATGACCAACAACGGCGTCAAAGAATCCGAGTTGCAGGTGACCGATGCCGCTGTTCGTGACATCGTGCGTTACTACACCCGCGAAGCCGGCGTGCGCTCGCTCGAGCGTGAACTCTCTAAGATTTGCCGCAAAGTCGTCAAGGCCTTGCTGCTCAAGCAGATGACGCCGCAAGTGGTGGTGACGCCAGATAATTTGAACGACTTTTTGGGTGTGCAAAAGTACACCTACGGTCGAGCTGAAGCGCAAAACCAAGTCGGCCAAGTGGTGGGTTTGGCTTGGACCGAGGTGGGTGGCGATTTGCTGACCATCGAAGCGGCTTTGATGCCTGGTAAAGGCGTGATCACCCGCACCGGCTCCTTGGGCGACGTGATGAAAGAGTCTGTCGAAGCCGCGCGCACCGTGGTGCGCAGTCGCTCGCGCATGCTGGGCATCAAAGACGAGATCTTTGAAAAGAAAGACTTGCACATCCACGTGCCCGATGGCGCAACGCCCAAAGACGGGCCCAGTGCCGGTGCTGCAATGACGACTGCCATGGTCTCAGCGATGACCGGCATTCCGATTCGTGCCGATGTGGCCATGACCGGTGAGATCACCTTGCGCGGCGAGGTCACGGCCATTGGTGGCTTGAAGGAAAAGTTGCTCGCTGCTTTGCGCGGTGGCATCAAGACCGTGTTGATCCCTGAGGACAACGTCAAAGACCTGCAAGACATTCCGGAGAATGTGAAAAATGGTTTGGAAATTGTCCCTGCCAAGTGGATCGATAAAGTCCTTGAAGTCGCTCTCGAAAGAATGCCTGTGCCATTGACCGAAGAAGAAATTTTGGCGGTGGCAGCCACCGTCCCCTCTGCGGCAACGAGCGACAGCGACGCGATCAAACACTGATGGGGAAATAGAGCAAAAAAACCCAGCTTGATTTTTAAAAGCTGAAAATATGCTCTATAATTCAACCCATCGCAGCGAATGCAGCATACAATGTTAAGTTCCTTGTGAATGCGGGAATAGCTCAGTTGGTAGAGCGCAACCTTGCCAAGGTTGAGGTCGCGAGTTCGAATCTCGTTTCCCGCTCCAGACAGTGAAAGAAGTGCCAACATCTTTCAACAAAAAGGGAAGCCCACAGCTTCCCTTTTTTGTCAGATTCATGGCTCGGTAGCAAAGCGGTTATGCACCGGATTGCAAATCCGTGTAGGTCGGTTCGACTCCGGCCCGAGCCTCCAGTTAAACGCACCTTTGCTCACGCAATGGTGCGTTTTTTTTGGTCTGCACACCTTGCACACTCGCTGCACACTTTCAACGCTGCAAAACACTTGCGGCAGGGCAGTGCAATGCGTCCTAGTTTGTTTAACCGTGCGTGCAGGGTAGGGCAGTGAAGCAAACACAAATTTGCTACCCAGTTCCCAGTAGTCTCACCGTCAAAACAACACCGCCACAGCCCCTAGCGTCCCCAACGCTGCGACTGACAGACATTGTGCAGACGCTGGCACAGGTGCAGGCAGATTTGATACTGCTGCGCGACGGCGAAGTTGTTCTATACAAGCGCCCACGCAACAGAGTGTGGCAGTGCAGATACAAGTTATTTACAGGCGAATGGCTTCGCGTCAGCACTCGTAAAACTGCATATGAACACGCCGCCCGAGTGGCAACCGAGTTGTATGACGAGGCACGCTACAGGGAACGACTTGGACTTGCACCCGTTCAGAAATCATTTGCAGACATTGCACGGATTACTGTGGAGGACTTGCGGCGTGATTTGGCTGCTGGCACAGGCAAGAAGATTTATGTGGATTACATCAGCATCATCGAACGCTACTTTGTGCCGTTCTTCGGCGAACGCCATCTGCACAACATCAAGCACGACACCATTGGCGAGTTTGAACGCTGGCGAAATCACAAGATGGGCAGGCAACCCAAAAGCAGCACACTGATGAACTTTGCGTCAGCATTCAGCCGTGTGTGCAGCACTGCAATACAGCGCGGGTGGTTGAGTGAAAGAGTGCCCTTGCCCAAAATGTCGCGCAAGGGCGAGAAGGGCAGTGTGCGCCCCGCATTCAACGCAGCAGAAGTGCAGCAGTTACGTGTGTTTATGTCCACTTGGGAACTGGCGGGCACACAGGAGTTTGACAGGCTGCAGCGCCCATTGCTGTGCGACTATGTTCAGTTCCTTTTGCTAACAGGAATGCGGCACGGCACAGAGGCAATGAATGTGCATTGGAGGGACTGCGAATGGTATGAGGCAGACGGCATCAAATACCTGCGGGTGCGTGTAAGCGGCAAAACTGGTGAACGCTACTTGATTGCAAAACACGAAACTCTGCGTGTTTTGCAACGCCTTCATACGAGGCAGAGGGACATTGCTGCACGAGACTTTGAACAGGTGTTGGGCAGAGTGGATAAGTTGCTGTTCCGCAATGCACTAGGTATGCGACCCCGCACATTCAATGGAATGTTTGCCAAATTTATGCGTGAAAGCGGACTGGCTTTGGATGGGGGGCAGCAGCGACGCACCCTCTATAGCCTGCGACACACCTATGCAACTTTGGAACTGCTGGCGGAGACAGACATACACACGCTGTCAAAGCAAATGGGCACCAGTGTGCGTATGTTGGAGGCGCACTACAGCAAGTTGACGGCGACGATGGCAGCGGACAGGTTGGCTTGATCGTCTGGTTACTGGACGTTGAGCTTGAAAAAATGCCAAAAATAAAAATTAGAAAATTTGATATTTACTTATCCAACTTGCCAATGTATATTGTTTTTATTCTTAATTGCATTACTGCAAAGGTGGCAAATGATTTGTAAGCACTGCGGGTATGAACTACCTGATACAGCTAAATTTTGTAGAAGTTGTGGGAAACCCCAAGCAGCGGATGTTCCGGTGTCAACTGCGCCAGCTCCAGTACCAGTAGCTGCAGCACCAGCACCAGCACCAGCACCAGCACCCGTTGCACCGCCAGTAATTACAACACCTCCACCACGGTAATCCTCCCCTTTTGCAGGGGGCGCAGAAGTAGAAACGTTACGCAGCCATGGCCAGCCGCTGTTTAGGAGTGAATCCGCCCAAGGCCATGTTTGGACGGTCGTGGTTGTAAGACCACATCCACTTCGTTGCAAAGTCTTGTACCTC
>CANFMK010000064.1 GCA_947448325.1 Comamonadaceae bacterium | reverse complement strand
CATGATGGCGCGCGGCGTGCATGGGCAAAACATTTACATCGACCCCCAAGCTGAAATGGTGATCGCCCGCTACGCCTCGCATCCGGTGGCCGCCAACATCGCCAACGATGTGCACACCCTGCCCGCCTACCACGCCATGGCGCTGGCCTTGCTGGGCTGATCCCGGCCAGTGGGTTGGAAACTGGTCATGGACCGGGGTACGGGCCCAGTTAAAAAATGATCAGTTTTGGACCCGCTCCAAAGTTTTGGGGTCAAAGAACGCTTCGACCTTTTTGCCTTGCGTGTCTTTGGCATACACCTCGAAACAGCGCTTGGTGGTTTCAATTTTGCGCACCTGCCAGCCTTCGCCTTCTAATTTTTGGCGCAACTGGTCGGGCGCCAGCCACTCGGCCTTGGGGTGTTCAGCGCAGCGGACATTGCCATGGGCCAATGCCTGACAGGCGGCCACAGCCATCACAGCACCGACCAGGCTTTGGCGCAAATTTTGTTTGTTCATTATTTAGGGCTCCTCTATTGAATAGGCAATATGGCGAGGCTTCAAACCACCTTTCCAAGTGATTGAAGCTTATTCACCCAAGTGGATGCGCAATTTTAATGAGAATCATTCTCAATTGAAAGCCGTCCCCTAAACACCTACCCGGCCCAGGGGCAAGTGCGCAGCCCTTTTTTCTTGCCGAAGGGTCGGATTTGGCGTGCCGCACTGAGCCCACCAGGCTGCCCGATAAAATGTAGGCTTATGACAAACCAACTCGACAAAAAATCCCAGGCCTGGTCGGCGCTTTTTTCTGAACCCATGAGCGAGTTGGTCAAGCGCTACACGGCCAGCGTGTTTTTTGACAAGCGACTGTGGCAAGCCGACATCCAAGGTTCACTGGCCCACGCCGAAATGCTGGCCGCGCAAAAGATCATTGGCGCCAGCGATCTGGCCGACATCCAGCGCGGCATGGCGCAGATCACCCAAGAAATCGAATCCGGCGCTTTCGAGTGGAAGCTGGACCTGGAAGACGTGCACCTGAACATCGAGGCGCGACTGACGGCGTTGGTGGGTGACGCCGGCAAACGCCTGCACACCGGACGCAGTCGCAACGACCAAGTGGCCACCGACGTGCGCCTGTGGCTGCGCAGCGAGATGGACCTGATCATCGCGCTGTTGGTGGACCTGCAAAAGTCACTGGTCGATGTGGCCGAAAAGAACGTCGAGGTCATCTTGCCCGGCTTCACGCATTTGCAAGTGGCCCAGCCCGTGAGCTTTGCGCACCACCTGCTGGCCTATGTCGAAATGTTTGCCCGCGATGCCGAGCGCATGAGCGACGTGCGCCGCCGCACCAACCGCCTGCCCCTGGGCAGTGCCGCCCTGGCCGGCACCACCTACCCGCTGGACCGCGAACGCGTGGCCCGCACGCTGGGCATGGTCGACGATCAAGGCCACCCTCAGGTCTGCCAAAACAGCCTGGACGGCGTGAGCGACCGTGACTTCGCGATCGAATTCACCGCCGCTGCCAGCCTGTGCATGATGCACATCAGCCGCATGTCCGAAGAATTGATTTTGTGGATGAGCCAAAACTTTGGTTTTGTGAAAATCGCCGACCGTTTCACCACCGGCTCGTCCATCATGCCGCAGAAGAAAAACCCCGATGTGCCAGAGCTGGCACGCGGCAAAACTGGACGCGTCTTTGGCCATTTGATGGGCTTACTGACCTTGATGAAAGGCCAGCCCTTGGCCTACAACAAAGACAACCAAGAAGACAAAGAACCGCTGTTTGACACGGTGGACACGCTCAAAGACACGCTGCGCATCTTCAGCGAAATGATCGGCGGCCAACTCAATCCGGCCTCCGGTCACAAAGAGGGCGGCATCACCGTCAACGCAAGTGCGATGGATACCGCCGTGAAAAAAGGCTACGCCACCGCCACCGATTTGGCCGACTATTTGGTGAAAAAAGGCCTGCCGTTTCGCGATGCCCACGAGACCGTGGCACACGCCGTCAAAGCTGCCACCAGCCACAACTGCGACCTGTCTGAGCTGCCCCTGAATGTGCTGCAAGGCTTTCACGCCTCCATCGAAAAAGACGTCTACGACGTGCTGAGCCTGCGCGGGTCCCTGAACGCCCGCAACACCCTGGGCGGCACCGCGCCAGCGCAAGTGAAGTTGCAGATTGCACGGCATCGGGCCAGGCTGATGTGATGCCAACTTGCTGGATCATTGCAGGTCCTAACGGGGCAGGAAAAACCACCTTTGCGATGGAATATCTGCCCCATGTGGCCCACTGCTCCAGATTTGTGAATGCCGATTTGATTGCCTCAGGTCTATCGCCCTTGGCACCAGAGCGGGAATTGCTAGCTGCAAGTCGCCTATTTCTGGCTGAGATTCAGGCGTGCATTCAGAAACAAGAAGACTTTGCTTTTGAAACCACCCTCGCAGGGAGAAGTCACCTTAAATTGGTGCATCGTCTCAAAGCACAAGGATGGCGGGTGGAGTTGATCTACCTGGCTTTACCTAGTATGGAGATGTCCAAATGGCGCGTCGCTGAACGCGTCGCGCACGGTGGACATAACATTCCATCAGCGGACATTGAGCGGCGCTTTTCACGAAGCTTGTTCAATTTGTTGAACCTATTCAGTTCGCAAACTGATGCCTGCCATTGCTTCGTGAATGCAGGCCCCACGCCGCAACTGGTCTTTCATCAAGAAGGCGAATTGCGTAAGATTGAAGACCTCGGACATTACCAAGTACTCTTGGAAAAGGCCACAACATGACCCGCACATCTACCCGCCCTAGCCCACAAACTTTAGCGATGCTCACGGCACTGCAATTGGCTGTGACCAAGGCCTTGGATAAAAAACAGAAGCTCGGGCAATACATGGTGACTTGGGAGAATGGCCGCCCTGTCTCAAAAGGGGCTGATGCTCCAAAGTCCCCAAGCTGAAATCATTCAGCTTTGCAACCATCCGGTTTAAAGACTCTTTTGGTTGAGGCGGGGTTGTTCAGTAATTTAGCTTCCGGCCTGCGTGGTCTGGTCAACAACTCGCCGCCGCAATTGGGGCACACGCCGCCCAATTTTTGTTGTGCACAGTCAGCACAAAAAGTGCATTCAAATGAACAGATACGCGCTTCGGTGCTGCCTGGCGAAAGATCGCAGTTGCAGCACTCGCAATTTGGTCTGAGTTCCAGCATGTTCAAAAGATGAGTACAAATGAATAAGCCTGAATTTAATCATAAACAACTCATTTAAAATTTCGATTTCTATCCCTGAGCTGAATGATGCTTGCTTGAGCGTCTTTCCGAGCCCTATAAAATCCCTTTATCTCACTCCAGCGCCTTGTGCGCTGCAACCAAGGAAACACATGGGCGCGCAATGGAAAGCCAAGGGCAAAGAACTGGCGGCCAACGCCAGGGGGCAGATGTTTGGCAAGTTGTCCAAAGAAATCATGGTGGCGGCGCGCAACGGCGCGGACCCATCCCTGAACTCCAAGCTGCGTTTGGTGTTGGAGCAGGCGCGCAAAGTGTCCATGCCCAAAGAAACGCTGGAACGCGCCATCAAAAAAGGCGCAGGCCTGACCGGCGAGACAGTGAGTTTTGAGCACGTCATGTACGAAGGCCATGCGCCGCACCAGGTGCCGGTGATGGTCGAATGCCTGACCGACAACGTCAAACGCACAGCCCCTGAAATGCGCGTGCTGTTTCGCAAAGGGCAAATGGGCACTTCCGGCTCGGTGGCTTGGGATTTCAACCACCTGGGCATGATCGAAGCCGAACCCGCAGCTCCGGGCGCAGACCCCGAGTTGGCCGCGATTGAAGCCGGTGCGCAAGATTTTGAGGCTGGCGAAGAAGGCGCCACTTTGTTTTACACCGACCCCACCGACTTGGATTTGGTCAGCCGCGCCCTGCCCGCCCACGGCTTTACCGTGTTGTCGGCCAAGCTGGGCTACAAAGCGAAAAACCCCGTCGACCCGGCCAACCTGACGCCCGCGCAACTGGAAGAAGTCGAAGCTTTTTTGGCCGCCATGGACGCCCATGACGATGTGCAAAACATGTTTGTCGGCCTGGCCGACTGAAAAACCATGACCACCACCCTTGCCCCCACACCTGCGACCGCCATCGCGCCCTTGAATTGGTCTACCGACCTGTCCACCGGCGACGAGCGAATGGACGAGACGCACGAAGAATTCGTGACGATGCTGAACGAGATTTTGGCCACGCCCCAAGACCAGCAGTTGCCCCTGTACCAAGCCTTTTTGTCGCACACCGTCGAGCACTTTGCACAAGAAGAACGCTGGATGCTGGCCACCGGCTTTTCCGCTGACAACTGCCACGCCAGCCACCACGCCACGATTTTGGAAACCATGCGCGCGGTGCAAGTGCACTACGAAGGCGGCGACACCGAAATCATCACCCGCCTGGCTGAGGCGCTGGCCGAGTGGTTCCCGGGACATGCCAACAGCATGGACGCGGGCTTGGCGCAGCACCTGAAATCGGTTCAGTTCGACAGCGTGAGTGAAACCCTGGCCGACCCTTCGGTCATCCAACACGTCACCATGTCGGGTTGCGGCAGCGTCAGCTGCAGCTGATCCCGGCCTTAAACCAGCTTGCGCAATTCGGTTTTGAGCACTTTGCCGTAGTGGTTCTTTGGCAAGGCGTCCACCACCGCGTAGCGCTTTGGGCGCTTGAAGCGGGCGATGTGTTCCAGGCAATACGCGTCCAAGGCCTCGGGCCGTAAAGTCTGTCCCGTTTGGGGGACACAAAACGCCACCACCACCTCGCCCCACTCGGCGTCCATCGCACCCACCACCGCCACCTCGGCCACACCAGGCGCTTGCAGCAAGACTTCTTCGACTTCGCGCGGATAGATGTTGGAGCCGCCGCTGATGATCATGTCTTTGCTGCGGTCTTTCAAGGTGAGCAAACCGTCCGCGTCCAAGGCGCCCATGTCCCCCGTCCACAGCCAGCCGTCCCGAATGGCGGAGGCTGTGGCCTCGGGGTTGCGCCAGTAACCGGCCATCACGCTGTCGCCTTGGATCAGCACCTCGCCCACCTCGCCCAGCGGCAGGTCCACGCCCTGCTCGTTGGTCACGCGGATGCGCACCGAAGTTTGGGCAAACCCCACCGAGGCCAAACGCTGCGCATAACGCGGATGCGCGCTGTCTTGCAATTGGGCTCGGCTCAGGGCCGTGCCCACCATCGGGCTTTCGCCTTGGCCAAAAATTTGCACGAAGCGCGGCCCCATGATGCGCAGCGCGCGCTGAATGTCGGCCGCATACATCGGCGCGCCGCCATACACAATGGTTTTGAACGCCGCGGCACATTGCGCAGGCGACACCTGCGCCGCCTCGGCATGGTCGACCAAGCGCTTGACGATGGTGGGCGCGGCAAACAGCGACAAAGGCCCCACTTGCTGCCCCAGTTCAAACAATTCGGCGGCATCAAATCCGCCCGACAGCGGCACCACATGGCGCGCGCCTGCCATCAGGTGCGGGATGGCATAGACCCCCGCGCCATGCGACATGGGCGCGGCATATGCAATCGCATCGCCCGGCGCGATGGTGTCCACATCATTGAAGTAACCCATGCCCATGGTGCGCATATTGCGGTGGGTGATCATCACGCCCTTGGGGCGCCCCGTGGTGCCGCTGGTGTAAAACAACCAGGCGGTGTCGTCGGCCATGCGGGGCACGATGGGGTCCGCACTCAGCTCTTCAGACGCCTGCCAAGGCGGGGGCTGCTCCACATCCGTCACGCCTTGCACCCCCGTCAATGCCGACAAGTCAGGCACAACATCGGACGTCACAAAAGCCCAACGGGCTTGGGCGTTGTCCACAATCCACTGCATTTCTTTGAGGTGCAATTTGGCATTGATTGGCACCACCACCAAACCCGCCCACCAAGCGCCAAACATGACCTCCAAATAACGCGGGTGATTGCGCATGAACAAGGCCACACGGTCCCCTGGCGCAAAACCTTGTGCCTGAAACCACTGCGCCCAGGCGGCGCTGCGTGCAGCCCATTGACCGTAGGTGGCCACACACAGCGGACCATTGAAAATCGCAGGCCGCGTCGGTTCCGCGCGGGCAATGCGTTCCAGCAAATAAGCCAAATTCATGGTTTTGTCGTCTCCACACAATTAATTTCAACAAGGGTGTAACTTGTTTCACAGCCTCGGCGCCGGGAGAAGGCTACCATTGGGCTACGCCCCGGCCTGTCACTCAGGCATGGCTCCCCACACCCTTCCCCCACGGAGACAAGTCCCCATGTCCGTCATCACCACCATCGAAGACCTGCGCGTTCTGGCTGAAAAGCGCGTGCCCCGGATGTTCTACGACTACGCCGACAGCGGCTCCTGGACCGAGAGCACCTACCGCGCCAACGAAAGCGATTTTCAAAAAATCAAACTGCGCCAGCGCGTGGCGGTGAACATGGAAGGGCGCAGCACCGCCAGCACCATGATCGGCCAAAACGTGGCCATGCCGGTGGCCATTGCCCCCACCGGACTGACCGGCATGCAACACGCTGACGGTGAAATCTTGGCCGCCCGCGCCGCAAAAAAATTCGGCGTGCCCTTCACCCTGTCGACCATGAGCATTTGCTCGATCGAAGACGTGGCCAAACACGCGGGCGAAGGCTTTTGGTTTCAGCTTTATGTGATGAAAGACCGCGCCTTCATTGAGCGCTTGATCGACCGGGCCAAGGCGGCCAACTGCTCGGCGCTGGTCTTGACGCTGGATCTGCAAATTTTGGGGCAACGCCACAAAGACCTGAAAAACGGCCTGTCTGCACCACCCAAGTTGACGCTGGCCAATATGCTCAACATCGCCACCAAACCGCGCTGGGCGCTGGGCATGCTGGGCACGCCGCGCCGCCAGTTTGGCAACATCGTGGGACACGTTTCCGGCGTGGCCGACATGAGCAGCCTGAGCTCTTGGACCGCGCAGCAATTTGACCCTTGCCTGAACTGGGGCGATGTGGAGTGGATCAAAAAACGCTGGGGCGGCAAACTGATTTTGAAAGGCATTCAAGACGTGGAAGACGCGCACATGGCGGTGCAATCCGGCGCCGACGCGCTGATTGTCAGCAACCACGGCGGCCGCCAATTGGATGGCGCGCAAAGCAGCATCGAAGCCCTGCCGGCCATCGTCGATGCGGTGGGCTCCCAAATTGAGGTGCACATGGACGGCGGCGTTCGCAGCGGCCAAGACGTGGTCAAAGCCCGCGCCCTGGGCGCGCGTGGCGTTTACATCGGCCGCGCCTTTTTGTATGGCTTGGGCGCCATGGGTGAAGAAGGTGTGAGCAAGGCGCTGGAGATCATCCACAAAGAACTCGACCTGACCATGGCTTTTTGCGGACGCACACAAATGGACACCGTGGACAAAAGCATTTTGCTGCCGGGGACTTTCCCAGTTTGACGCTACCCCCTTACACAGACTCTGCGGTGGATGTCGTTTACCTTTGGGTCGACGGCAATGACAACCAATGGCGTCGCAAGCGCCATGCAGCCTCGCGCGCCGCTTCACCGCAAAATCAAGATGATTTGGCCTTGTACGGTGATGTCGAAGGCCGCTACCGTGACAACGAAGAATTGCGTTTCAGCTTGCGCGCACTGGCGCAGTTTTTCCCCAATCACGGCCATGTGTACATCGTCACCGACCAGCAAGTCCCGGCTTGGCTGGCTTTGTCAGACCGGGTCAGCATCGTCGATCACCGTGACTTGATACCCCACGCCGCTTTGCCCACGTTCGACTCCAGTCATATCGAGTCTTATATCCACCGCATTCCCGGTTTAACCGAGCGTTTTTTCTATTTGAACGATGACGTGTTCTTCGGCGCGCCGGTGCAGTTGGACGCTTGGTTTTCGCCCAACGGCATTTACGTCGCTTGGTCCGATGACGCCCCCGTCAGCGACGAGCCACTGCGGCGCGATGCCACGTCGCTGGAAAACGCCTCTCGGCTGTCCGCACAATGGTTGCGCGCGCAAAACGCCCAGGACATGGACCCGGTCTACACCCACACGCCGCGCACCTTTGCCCATTCACCCCGACCCCTGCGCAAATCGCTGATCTTCGCGCTGGAGCAGGCAGCGCCCGAATTGTTTGCGCGGGTGCGCTCCACGGTGTTTCGCAGCTGGGACTGCCCGACCCTCGTGTCAGATTTTGTGCTGCGCTGGGCTTTGGCGCACGGCTTGGCGCAGGTGCGTGATTACCGGCATGACTATGTCTCGATTGGCGATGGCGACGCCGGCGAGCAACTGAGCCGCTTGGCCAGCCATTTTGGCGAATTGGACTTTTTTTGTGTCAACGACACCGCCGACAACGCGCTGGCCGACGATCCGCGCTTGACCTCGGTTCGGCGGGCGCTGCAAGCCATGTTGCCCCACGCGTCCAAGTTTGAACTTTCACAGTCGGTCGTCGAAACGCCTCACCGCACAGCGCTGTCGGCCACCTGAAAAATCAGCCGCCACCTTCGCGCCATGGCGAGCGCATGGCGATAGACCTTCAGAGCACGTTATCCTTGGCAGGTGCCCGATCTTGACCTGAATCCACCGGCCTTGACCCGCCGCATTGCCCACCTCGACATGGACGCGTTTTACGCGTCGGTGGAGTTGCTGCGTTACCCGCAGCTCAAAGGCTTGCCGGTGGTGATTGGCGGTGGACGGCGCAAAGAAGACGATCTGCTCGGACGCCTGCGCGTGGCCTACCCGGAGCAAGACTGGAGCGCCGAACAACTGGCTGAAATTCCTGTGGAATTTTTCCCACGCATCGCCGGTTACACCGGCCGGGGCGTGATCACCACCGCCACCTATGCGGCGCGCAAATTTGGCATTGGCTCGGCCATGGGTTTGATGAAAGCCGCCAAACTGTGCCCCGAGGCGATTTTGCTGCCGGTGGACTTTGACCAATACCGGCACTACTCGCGCAGCTTCAAAGCCATCATCACCGACATCGCGCCGCTGATGGAAAACCGGGGCGTGGACGAGGTCTACATCGACTTCACCGATGTGCCTGGCGGCCAGCGTGACGGCGGGCGCGTGCTGGCCCGTTTGATCCAAAAAACCATTTTCGAAGCCACGGGCCTGACCTGTTCGGTGGGTGTGGCGCCGAACAAGCTGATCGCCAAAATGGCCAGCGAGTTCAACAAACCCAACGGCATCTCCATCGTGCACGAGGCCGATTTGCAAACTCTGATCTGGCCACTGGCTTGCCGCAAGATCAACGGCATTGGCCCCAAAGCCGACGAGAAACTGCAAAAATACGGCATCCACACCATCGGCGATCTGGCCGCACGCGACCCGCTTTGGTTGAAAGAACACTTTGGCAAAGTCTATGGTGCTTGGCTGCACGAAGCAGCGTGGGGCCGCGACGACCGACCGGTGAGCATGGACAGCGAGCCAGTCAGCATGAGCCGCGAAACCACCTTTGAAAAAGACCTGCACGCGGTGCGTGATCGCCAAGAACTGGGGCAAATTTTCACCCGCCTGTGCGAGCAGGTGGCGGCCGATTTGCAGCGCAAAGGCTACGAGGGCAAAACCATTGGCATCAAGCTGCGCTACGACAACTTCAAAAGCGTGACGCGTGACCAAACCCTGGATCACTACACTGCCGACGCGGTCACCATCCGCCAAGTGGCGGGGCAATGCCTGAAGCGGGTGGATTTAACCAGGCGGCTGCGCCTGTTGGGCGTGCGGGTGGGCTCACTCGTCAAACAAGGGACAGCCCCCGCTGCCGCAACGCCCTACAGTGAAGCTACGCACAACCCTCCACCTCAGGTGAATGAACATGGACAAACTCAGCTGCTTTTCCCTCTCGATTGAGCGCCACGTGGCACACTTGGTGCTCAACCGCCCCGAGGCCCTGAACACCATGGGCCCAACGTTTTGGAAAGAGTTGGACGCGGTGCTCAAACAACTGCACACAACCAGCGAGGCGCGCGCCTTGGTGATCTCCAGCACCGGCAAGCATTTTTCAGCCGGCATGTCTTTGGACACCTTCAGCAGCGCGATCCAAATGGACGACAACAGCCCCGAAGGGCGTGCGGCCGTTTTCGATTCGCTGACCAACATCCAAGCCACCTTCACCCTGCTCGAAACCTTGCGTATCCCGGTGATTGCGGCCATTCACGGCGGCTGCGTGGGCGGTGCGGTGGACATGGTGACCGCGTGCTGCATCCGCTACGCCACGGCCGAAGCCTTCTTTTGCATCCAAGAAATCAACATCGGCATGGTGGCCGATGTCGGCACCTTGCAGCGCCTGCCCAAACTCTTGCCCATGGGCCTGGTCAAAGAGCTGGCCTACACCGGCCGGCGCATGCCCGCCGCCCAAGCCCTGGCCAACGGCTTGGTGACCGAGGTGTTTGACACCCACGAAGCCCTGGTGGCCGGTGCCTTGAAGACCGCGCAAGAAATCGCCAACAAGCCGCCGGTGGCGATTTGGGGCACCAAGCAAGCGCTGAACTACGCCCGCGACCACAGCGTAGAGGACAGCCTGCGCCAAATGGGCTGGCTGCAAGGCGCGATCTGGAGCAACCCGCATGTGAAAGAAGCCATCACCGCGATGAAAGAAAAACGCGAGGCCAGCTACCCAGACCTCGCGCCGCTGCACGACTTTAAAGCGTTTGGTTGAACGCTTACTGCCTCGCCGTGCGAATGTTCTTCGGCACCGCCCCCGGGTGGCTGGTGCGCCAGGGGTTGATGTCCAGCCCGCCTCGGCGCGTGTAGCGGGCGTAGACCGTGAGCTTGGTGGGTTTGCAGCGGGTCCAAATGTCCATGAAGATGCGCTCCACGCATTGCTCATGAAATTCGTTGTGGTTGCGAAAACTCACGATGTACTGCAGCAAGCCGGTCTGGTCGATCTGGTGGCCGGTATAGCTGATCTGCACGCTGCCCCAATCGGGCTGGCCGGTGACCAGGCAATTGCTTTTGAGCAAGTGGCTGACCAAGGTCTCGGTCACCGGCGCTTCGTCCCAGGTGGCGCTCAGCAGGTCGGGCGCGGGTTGGTAGCGGGTGCACTCCAGGTCCATGCGGTCCAGGTTCAAGCCGTCCAGTTCGTGCACCGGCTCTTTGTCAAAGTCCTCGGGCATGAGCAACTTGACGCCCACCGAGGCCTGCACCGGCCCACCGTGCCAAACGGCTTGGCTGATGTCGCGGGCGATGCGGTCGCGCACTTCGTTCGCGTCGTCGATGCGGGTGTTGTTGAAGCTGTTCAGATACAGTTTGAAGGATTTGCTCTCCACAATGTGCGTGCTCTCGGCGGGCACGGTGATGTGCGCCAGCGCCAATTGCGGCTTGCCTTTGCTGTTGAGCCACGACAGCTCAAACGCCGTCCATAAATCGGCCCCGAAAAAAACCGGCTGACCCACAACGCCGATCTCGGCGCGCTTGGTGGCACGGGGGATGGGGAAGAGCAAAGTCGGATCGTATTGATCCACATACGCACTGCTTTTGCCGAGCTGAGATTGTTCAGGGGTGTTCATGCTCAAGCGGCCAGTTTGCGGCGAAAGACCAAGCGGTCTGGGCTGGAAGCGGCGGGCGCGAAGGCGTAGCCGTCCAGGTTAAAAGCACGCAAACCGTCAGGGTGGTTGACCTGCTTCAGCGTGGCGTAACGCGCCATCAAACCCCGCGCGCGTTTGGCAAAGAAGCTGATGATTTTGTATTGCCCACCTTTGTAGTCTTCAAACACGCACTCGATCACGCGGGCCTTGAGGGTTTTCAGGTCCACCGCTTTGAAATACTCTTGCGAGGCCAAATTCACGATCACTGGCGTGGTGTCTTTGGCCAATTTCTGGTTCAAGTGTTCGGCAATTTGGGCGCCCCAAAAAGCGTACAGGTTTTTGCCTTTGGGGTTGGCCAGGGCGGTGCCCATTTCCAAGCGATAGGGCTGCATGCGGTCAAGCGGGCGCAGCACGCCGTACAGGCCACTCAAAATGCACACATGCTGCTGCGCCCAACTCAAAGCCTCGGCGCTCAGGCTTTTGGCGTCCAAGCCGTCATACACATCGCCGTTGAAAGCCAAGATCGCTTGCTTGGCATTTTTCGCAGTGAACTTGGGCGTCCACGCTGCATAGCGGGCGACATTGAGCGCGGCCAGCGCATCGCTCAAGTCCATCAACTCGGCAATTTGCTGCGGCGACTTGAGGCGCAATACCTCGATCAGTTCGGCCGACTGCGCCGCAAACTGCGGCAGGGTGTGCGGCACATCGCCCACAGGGGTTTCGTAGTCCAGTGATTTCGCGGGAGACAATAGGAACAGCATGCTCGACATCCTTTACATCGACGATTATCTCGCCATCGTGCACAAGCCTGCAGGCTGGCTGGTGCATCGCACCCCGCTGGACAAGGGTGAAACCCGTTTTGTGCTGCAAGCCCTGCGCGACCAAATTGGCCGCTCTGTCTGGCCGCTGCACCGGTTGGACAAAGGCACCAGCGGCGTGCTGGCTTTCGCGTTGGACGCGCAGACTGCCCGCACTATGGGCCTGCGCTTTGAAAGTGGCGAGGGTTTGCACAAAACCTACCGCGCCATCGTGCGCGGCTGGCCGGGTGATGTGGGCCTGATCGACCACGCCTTGAAGCGCATGCCCGACGACATGCGCAGCGAGCGCGAAGAGGTCCAAGCCGCGCAAACGGCCTACACCACGCTGCGCCGGGGTGAATGGCCGCTGACCCAAGCCGGTTTTGCCACCACCCGCTGGGCCGAGGTGCAATTGCAACCCTTGACCGGACGCCGGCACCAATTGCGTCGCCACATGAAGCACATCGCCCACCCCATCATCGGCGACGCGACCCACGGCAAAGGGCCCTTGAACCGGACCCTCGCTGCGCACATGGGTTTTCATCGTTTGTGGCTGCACGCTTGGCGCTTGGAACTGCGCCACCCGGTGCGCGATACGGCGTTGCAAATTGAAGCGCCCTTGCCACCGGAATGGGAACTTTGGCATACCCCGGCGGTGGCGACGGTGTGACTTGTCACCCAACGGATAGGCCGTGCATGGCTTATGCCTAAGATACCGGCATGAGCCTGCTTTTTACCCCCTTTACATTCGACGCCCCCAGTGGCCCCTTGACCCTGCCCAACCGCATCGTGGTGGCGCCCATGTGCCAATACTCGGCCGTGCAAGGCCAAGCCACCGACTGGCATTTGGCGCATTGGACCAACATGCTCAACAGCGGTGCGGGCATGTTCACCATCGAGGCTACGGCGGTGTCGGCGGTGGGTCGCATCAGCCCCGGATGCCTGGGCTTGTGGGACGACGCCACGGCGGCGGCCCTGAGCGACAACCTGCAGCGCGCCCGGCGCTTGGCGCCTGCCGTGCCGGTGTGCATCCAGATCAGCCATGCGGGCCGCAAAGCGTCCAGCGCCGAGCCATGGAACGGCGGCATGTTGCTGACCCCGGCGCAAGGCGGCTGGCCCACGTTGGCGCCCAGTGCCTTGCCGCATTTACCGCAAGAGGCCGCGCCCACGGCATTGAGTCTGGCCGACATCGCGCAATTGAAAGCCGATTTTGTGAAGACGGCCCAGCTCAGCCAAGACATGGGCATTGAAGCGCTGGAACTGCACGCCGCCCACGGCTACTTGTTGCACCAGTTTTTGTCGCCCATTTCCAACCAACGCAGCGACGCCTATGGCGGCTCGCATGAGAACCGCATCCGCTTTCCGCTGGAAGTGTTCAAGGCCGTGCGCGAAGTGTTCAAAGGCACTTTGGGCATGCGCATTTCGGCGACCGACTGGGTGGACGGCGGCTGGACGCTGGACGAAACCGTGGCGCTGTCGGTCCTGCTCAAGCAGGCCGGAGCGCAGTTTGTGCACATCTCCTCGGGCGGCGTTTCGCCTCAGCAAAAAATCCCGGTGGGCCCGGAATACCAAGTGCCCTTGGCCAAGGCGGTGCGCGAGCGCTCGGGCCTGACCACTTTTGCCGTGGGCCTGATCACCGAACCGGCTCAAGCCGAGGGCGTGCTGCAGCGTGGCGACGCCGACCTGGTGGCGCTGGCGCGCAGCTTCATGTACAAGCCGCGCTGGGGTTGGGAGGCGGCGGTGGCGCTGGACGGTCAGTTGCACGCGCAACACCAGTACTGGCGCAGCCTGCCGCGTGAAGCGAAAAACATTTTCATCGACGCCCAAATCGGCATGCGTTGACCCCAGACCTAAGGAGACATTGGATGAAACACACCCCCCGCCGCGCGCTCTGCGCCACAGTCCTCACCGCTGTGGTGGCCCTGGCATCGCCCCTGAGCGCCTGGGCGCAAGCCTTCCCCAGCAAACCCATCACCCTGGTGGTGCCCAATCCGCCGGGCGGCTTGGTGGACACCTCGGCGCGCTTGGTCGCCGAGCCCTTGGCGCGCGTGATCGGTCAGTCGGTGGTGGTGGACAACAAGCCCGGCGCCAGCGGCAACCTGGCCTACCAAAACGTGGCCAAGGCGGCCAAAGACGGTCACACCTTGCTGGTGTCGTATTCGGGTTACCACATTGCCAACCCGATCCTGAT
>CANFMK010000063.1 GCA_947448325.1 Comamonadaceae bacterium | reverse complement strand
TATTCGTCGGTATCGAAAATAACGGGGTCGCCCTTGCGCTGTGGGATGGCGACCGGGACGATTTCGTCCTTGAATCGGCCTGCTTGGATGGCTGCGGCCGCTTTGCGCTGGCTGGCCAAGGCCAACTCGTCTTGCATTTGGCGTGTGATGCCGTGCTCTTTGGCCACGTTCTCAGCGGTGATGCCCATGTGGTACTGGTTGTAGACGTCCCAAAGGCCATCGACGATCATGGTGTCGACCATGTTCCAGTTGCCCATGCGCATGCCGTCGCGCGAACCCATCAAGACGTGGGGCGAAGCGCTCATGTTTTCTTGGCCGCCGGCCACCACGATCTCGCTGTCACCCCAGGCCACCGCTTGCGCCGCCAGCATGACCGCTTTGAGCCCGGAACCGCACACCGCATTGATGGTCAACGCGGGCGTTTCTTTGGCCACACCGGCCTTCATCATGGCTTGACGTGCCGGGTTTTGGCCCGCACCTGCGGCCAGCACCTGGCCCATGATGACTTCGCCAATTTGGTCGGACGACAAACCTGCGCGGGCAATCGCCTCGCGAATCACAATGGCACCCAGCTCAGGGGCCGATAGTTTGGCGAGCGAGCCGCCAAATTTGCCCACGGCGGTGCGGGCGGCAGATACGATGACGATGTCTTGATTCATAGGGGTCTCCTGTGGGTTTTTAAAAGTTAAGCACGGGCTTTGACGTAGCGACCGGGCGCGGCTTCAATGGTCTTGAAACGAGCGCCTTTGCCGTAAGTTTTGGGTGCAGCAATTTGCTTGCCAGCGTGGCTCTTGAGCCAGTCGGACCAGTCGGTCCACCAGCTGCCTGGCAGCTCTTTGGCGCCGTGGATCCAATCGTTCACATCGGCTGGGAATTTGCCGTCTTCGCGCAGCCAATGGCTTCGCTTGTTGGCCGCCGGTGCGTTGATCACGCCCGCGATGTGGCCCGATGCGCCCATCACAAAACGCTTTTTGCCAGGCAGGTGCTGGGTGGAGGCGTAGGCGCCACCGATGGGCACGATGTGGTCTTCGCGCGAGCCATAGATGTAGACCGGTAAATTGACTTTGCGCAGATCGATTTTTTCGCCGCACACCGTGGCGGCGTCCGGTTGGACCAACCGGTTTTCGAGGTAAGTGTTGCGCAAGTACCAAGCGTAAAAAGGGCCCGGCAGGTTGGTGGAGTCGCTGTTCCAGTAGAGCAAATCGAATGGGGGGGGCGACTCGCCCTTGAGGTAATTGCCCACGACGTAATTCCAGACCAAGTCGTTGGGGCGCAAAAAGCTGAAGGTGGACGCCAGGTCTTGGCCTTTGAGCAGACCGCCCTGCCCCATTTGCAGCTCGCGGAATTTGACGAAATTTTCGTCAATGAACACATCCAAAATACCGGTGTCGGTGAAATCGATCAGCGTGGTCAAGAAGGTGGCGCTGGCCACAGGTTTCTCGCCACGTGCGGCCAAAACGGCCAGGGCGTTGCTCAAAATGGTGCCGCCCACACAAAAGCCCAGCGCGTTGATTTGTTTGGCGCCAGTGAGATCTTGCACCGTGGCAATGGCTTGCATCGCGCCCTCTTCGATGTAATCGTCCCAGGACTTTTTTGCCATGCTTTCGTCGGGGTTGCGCCAGCTGACCACAAAAGTGCGATGCCCCTGACCGACGGCGTAACGGATGAAGGAGTTGGTGGGCTGCAAGTCCAAGATATAGAACTTGTTGATGCAAGGCGGTATCAGTAAGAACGGCTTTTCATAGACCTTGGCGGTCAGTGGCTTGTATTCAATCAGCTGGAAAAATTCGTTTTCAAAGACCACTGCGCCCTCGGTGGTCGCCACATTCTTGCCGACCTCAAACAAGCTTTCATCGGTCATGGAGACATGGCCTTGCTGCATGTCGTGCATGAGGTTTTGCATGCCCTTGGCCAGGCTCTCGCCCTGGGTTTCGATGGCTTTCTTTTGCGCCTCGGCATTGAATGCCAAAAAGTTACTCGGCGCTGTGGCGGCGACCCATTGCTCCACCGCAAACCGAATACGATTTTGGGTTTGTGCGTCCGCATCCACCGCTTCGGCCAAGCCCATCAAAGTGCGGGCATTGAGCAAATAACTGCCTGCCGTGAACGAGGCCACCGGGTTTTGAGCCCAGGCCTCAGAGGAAAAGCGACGGTCTTTCAGGGATGAGCCCCCTTGCAAGCCACCATTCCACAAAGCCGCGGCTTCTTCCAGGTACTGGGCTTGGAGTTGCTTGAGCTTGTCTTGTTCAAACTTCAATTTGGGGCTGACGGGCAAAGCCGCTTGACCGTCTGCAGGCACAATGCCCCCCAAGTCCATGGTTTGAAAGGCTTGCAAAGCTTGGCCCCAACTTTGGGTCAGTTTTTGCTGGAATTCTTGTTGGATCTTGGACCAATCATTGGGCGATTGCATCGTCATTTGTTTGTCTCCTCTGGCTGAGTCATATTAATCGGAACAACCCCATGTACATCATTGCAATTGCTTGGATCTACGTCACTTTGATGATGAGTGTGGCCGAAGCCAACAACACCAATGGAACCGTCTTAGGTGCCATTGTGACCTTCATTCTTTACGGGATCCTTCCAACTGCTCTCATGGTTTACCTTATGGGCACTGCGCAAAGAAATAAAGCCCGAAAAGCGAAAGAAGCAGCCTGGGCCCAGGGGCAAGACCCCGATTCAAGCCCGCTCCAGCCAGATGCAAGCGGCCATGCGACCGGTGCTGCCGAGCCTGGCAGCGTCTCGGCGGTGCGAGAAAAAGAGTGATGTTTGGGTGTGGGTACACCATTGCGGTGTGCCATCGTTGCCAAAAATAGAAACGACCCCCGCACGTTGCAGCCGCAAACGGGCCAACAGGGCCAGATCGGCCAGATAACGGTTGGCGCCATGCGGCGTGAAAGCTGTATCAGCTTCGGGTGCAGACGCACACAATGCAGCGCGCACTTCAGGCCCTACCTCAAAGGCCTGGGGACCGATGCAAGGCCCCAGCCAGACTTGCACATCAGCAGCCTTTAGACCCTCAGGGGCTGACCTCAAACAGCACGCCAATGTGGCTTCAAGCACCCCCAGCCCGTCCACACCGGCCAAGCCGCGCCAACCCGCATGGGCCGCAGCGACCCAGGTCCCCGCAGGGTCCGTGAAGAGCACGGGCAAACAATCGGCCACCATGATGGTGCAAGCCACGCCGGGCTGGGCGGTCCAGCAGGCATCGGCTTGCTGGCCGTGGGGGGTTTGCGCGTCGATGTCCAGCACCTCCACGCCATGCACTTGCTGTAAAAAAACAGGGGGGACACCCAAGCGTTTTTCGAGCAAAGACCGGTTGGTCGCCACGTGTTCGGGGGCGTCACCCACATGGTCACCGAGATTGAACGACTGCCAAGGCGCTGCTGATACGCCACCTTGGCGGCTTGAAAAAAATGCTTTGACGTGCGGGGGGACCGGCCAATCGGGCACCCCACCCTGCGCGGTCACCGGGTCAGCCATCAAGTTTCGTTGTCCGGGCAGGCCGAGGGATGGGCTTGTTGGAATGCTGGCAGTTGCATGCAAGCCTCGAAAGCGGCCATGGTGCGAGGCAATCCGTCCAAATTGACTTTGAAGCGCTGGCCATTGAAGATTTGCGGCACCAAACAGCAGTCGGCCAAGGTGGGAGTGTCGCCAAAACAAAAGCGCGACGGAGGCAACAAGGCCAATTGCCGCTCAAATGCCTCTAAGCCGCTGCGCACCCAATGGCGATACCAGGTGTTTTTGGCATCGTCGCTGACATGGAGTTCAGCGCTCAGGTACTTGAGCACCCGCAAGTTGTTGATGGGATGGATTTCACAGGCGATGGACTGCGACAAAGCGCGCACTTGGGCGCGCTCGAAAGGATCGGCAGGCAACAAGGAGGGCTCGGGATACAACTCGTCCACATACTCGATGATGGCCAGTGACTGGCTCAGGCGCCGACCGTTGATTTCCAGTACCGGCACCAAGCCATCGGCAGAGATGTCCGCGTAAGCGGGCAGCTTGTGCTCACCTTTGGCGATGTGCACAGCCACATACTCGTAGGCCAAACCTTTCAGATTCAGGGCAATGCGTACCCGAAACGAAGACGAAGATCGAAAATAGTTATAGAGTTTCATGGACCATAGGATAATCGTAAACAAGCCCTCTGCCACCCCGTGGCGCTGCGCTTTGATGTGTAATCCAGTCATGTCCGGTCAACCCCAACACCCTCCCTTGCAGTGGCTTGAAGCCGACACCCCGTTCCCGGCGGTGGCCACGGCTTGGGGCGCTGACACGGGCGCTCCTGGACTGCTGGCGGCTGGCGGCGGCTTGGCGGTCGAGCGTCTGACATCGGCTTACGCGCAAGGTATCTTTCCCTGGTTCAGCCAGGGGCAACCCGTTTTATGGTGGAGCCCCACACCGCGCATGGTGCTGCAAACTGGCCAATTCAAAATGCACCGCTCCTTGGCCAAAACCTTGCAACGCCATCACTTGAACCCCGCGTTTTCGCTGTGCTTTGACCGCGCCTTCGATCAAGTCATTGAACACTGTGCCCACTCGCCGCGCAAACACCAAAATGGCACCTGGATCGTCCCCTCCATGGTCCAGGCCTACCAAGCGCTTCACCGCGCGGGCCATGCCCACAGCGCTGAAGTCTGGTTAGAAGGCCAATTGGTTGCGGGCTTGTATTTTGTTTGCCTGGGCAAAGCAGTGTTTGGGGAATCGATGTTCACCCTGATCAGCGATGGCTCCAAAATGGCGTTGAGCGCCTTGGTCTATGTATGCCGATTGCATGGCATCGACCAGATCGACTGCCAGCAAAACACGTCCCATTTGGCCTCTCTGGGTGCCACAGAAGTGCCACGCGCTGAATTTTTGCAGCGCATGGCGCTGAACCAAACGCAAACCAGCCCCGATTGGCAAGCCCAATCCATAGACGCCTTGCAATTGGCGCACATGGAGCGTCTGTCATGACCCACCTGAAAGACCTGCCCTTTGACACTTTGCAGTTTTACGCCACCGCGTCTTATCCCTGCAGCTATTTACCCCAACGCACCGCACGTTCGCAGGTCGCCACGCCCAGTCATTTGATCCACAACGAGGTTTACTCCGATTTGGTCAGGCGCGGCTTTCGCCGCAGTGGCGTGTTCACCTACCGTCCTTACTGCGATGGCTGCCAAGCCTGCGTTCCCTTGCGCGTGCCCACGGCCACCTTTGTGCCCAACAAAAGTCAAAAACGGGCATTCAAGCAACATGCCAATCTGCAAGTCAAAGTGACGCGACTGGGTTTCGATCCTGAGCACTACGCTTTGTACCTGCGCTACCAAAACAGCCGTCATGCTGGCGGCGGCATGGACCAAGACAGCGTGGAGCAGTACAAACAATTTTTATTGCAAAGCAGGGTCAACTCGCGGCTGATCGAATACCGGGCGCCTCACCCTGATCACCTCGAAGGGGTGTTGAAGATGGTCAGCATCGTGGATGTCCTCAGCGATGGCCTGTCTGCGGTGTACACCTTCTACGAACCAGAACCCCAGACTTCATATGGTACTTATGGCGTTCTTTGGCAAATTGAGCAAGCACGGCAGCTGGGGCTCGACTATGTGTATCTGGGCTATTGGATTGAAGAAAGCCCCAAAATGAACTACAAGTGCCAATTTTCGCCTTGTGAAGTGTTGATACAAGGACAATGGCGAAATTCGGTAGATCGGGACGGGCAGGTGAGCCACCATGCACCATCCCACACTGTAGAATGAAAATTCACCCAGCAGTAAAACCATGACCAAACACGAACGCGCAGCCGCAGCAACGCCCACCATCCAGGTGATTGAGCGTTTGTTTTCGCTCATGGACGTTTTGGCCTCCCGTGAAGAAGCCATCTCATTGAAAGAAATCAGCGAGAAAACAGGCCTGCATCCTTCGACCACCCACCGCATCCTGAACGATCTGACCATTGGCCGCTACGTGGATCGGCCAGAAGCCGGGTCGTACCGACTGGGGATGCGCCTGTTGGAGTTGGGCAACTTGGTCAAAGCGCGCCTGAATGTGCGCGATGCGGCCATGACACCCATGCGCGAATTGCACAAGCTGATCCAACAACCGGTCAATCTGAGCATGCGCCAGGGCGATGAAATCGTTTATGTGGAGCGGGCTTACAGCGAACGCTCGGGCATGCAAGTGGTGCGAGCGATAGGCGGGCGCGCCCCTTTGCACCTGACTTCGGTAGGCAAATTGTTTTTGTCGATTGACGATCCCCTCAAGGTACGCAGTTACGCCACCCGCACGGGCTTGTCCGGCCATACACGCAACAGCATCACGCAGTTGCCGGTGTTAGAGCGTGAGTTGTCCAAGGTGCGGCAGTACGGCATTGCGCGTGACAACGAAGAGCTGGAAATGGGGGTGCGCTGCATTGCCGCCGGCATTTACGACGACCAAGGCAAATTGCTGGCGGGCTTGTCGATCTCAGCGCCGGCCGATCGGATGGACGAGGAGTGGTTGCCTAAGCTGCAAGCCACGGCCGATGAAATCTCACAAGCTCTTGGGCACTCTGCGCCTTGAGTCACTGAACGACCCGTCAACATGAAAAAAGCGGGCTGTGAGCCCGCTTTTTTCATCCAATGTCAGCCTTCAACCGTGGTTGCTGCGCGAAGCGGCTGAAGCGCGCGAAGGTGGGGCTGATTCGATCCAGCGGCGGACACGCTCGGCATCGGCAATGCGACTGAGTTTGCCTGCAGAGTCCAGGAACACCATGATCAGTTTACGCCCCGCCACCTTGGTTTGCATCACCAAACATTGGCCGGCTTCAGAGATGTAACCTGTTTTTTGGATGCCGATATCCCACTCCGGATTTTTCACCAAACGGTTGGTATTGTTGTACTGCAAGGTGCGGCGACCGATATCGACTTCACGGCCTGGGGAGGTTGACAGCTCACGCAGCAAAGGCTCTTTGTAAGCGGCCCCCACCAACAAAGCCAAATCATTGGCACTCGATTGGTTGCGACTGGACAGGCCCGTGGGCTCTACATAACGGGTGTCACGCATGCCCAAAGTCTGCGCGCGCTCATTCATGCGCGTGACGAAGGAATTCAAGCCGCCAGGGAAAGTGCGTCCCAAGGCGTGCGCCGCCCGGTTTTCACTGGACATCAATGCCAGGTGCAACAGGTCACCGCGTGACAGCGTCGTGCCCACAGCCAGACGAGAACTGCTGCCTTTTTCGGTGTCCACATCATCTTGCGCAATGGTGATCATTTCATGCAAAGGCAGTTTGGCCTCGGCCATCACCAAACCCGTCATCAGCTTGGTCAAAGAAGCAATGGGCAGCACCGCTTGGTCGTTTTTACGAAACAAAATTTCTTGCGTGTCCTGATCCACTACCAAGGCCACGCTGGAGCGCAGATCCAAGGGATCAGTGGCCGCATGCAGCCCAGCCATCTGGCCAAAAGAAGCTTTGGCCGGCACATCGGACAGCGCCACGGCCCGCCTTGTGCGAGGGGTGACACGGGCATTCGAAGCCAATTTGGCCGACACCGCAGCAGCGCGCTGTGTGGAAGTGCGCGACTTGGCCACAACCGCTGTCTTTTTGGTGGCTTCGTTTTTAGATTTGTCTTTGGCCTGAACCTGGGGGGAACAAATCATCAAACTGGAAATCAAAAACGACAAAATGCCGCATTTCAAAGTCGAGGTGGAGTTTCGCGATGGAGCAAAAAGCATACGGTTCAGGGTCACATTCATTACTACAATGCGTAGAGTGTACCTAATAAAAAAAAGTCACGCAAGATCAAAGACTTGCGTGACTTTGTTCAAGCTTGTTAAGAGTGAAAAGGTATTACTTTAGCCCTGCGCAGCCACGCGGTCCGATTTGCTCTGCAGTTTGTTCAATGCACTGAGATACGCTTTGGCAGAGGCCACCACGATATCAGGATCCGAACCCACACCGTTGACCACACGACCGCTGTTTTGCAGACGCACAGTCACTTCGCCCTGGCTTTCCGTGGAACCGCTGATCGCATTGACCGAGTACAGCACCATTTCAGCGCCACTTTTGACATGCGACTCGATGGCTTTGAGTGAAGCATCCACAGGCCCGTTGCCGTCCGAGGTGCCATGCACTTCTTTACCCGCAATGGTGAACACGACCGAAGCTTGTGGGCGTTCGCCAGTTTCGCTGTGCTGCGACAAGGATACGAAACCAAAATTCTCGTTGTCTGCCGACACGCTCTCGTCGCTGACCAAGGCCAAAATATCTTCGTCAAAAATCTCGCTTTTGCGATCAGCCAACTCCTTGAATCGCGCGAAGGCCGCGTTCAACTCGGTTTCGCTTTCGAGCGCAACACCCAAGTCTTGCAAGCGTTGCTTGAAGGCATTGCGGCCACTGAGCTTGCCCAACACGATTTTGTTGGTGGTCCAGCCCACGTCTTCGGCGCGCATGATTTCGTAAGTGTCACGCGCTTTGAGCACGCCATCTTGGTGGATGCCCGAAGCGTGCGCAAAGGCATTGGCACCGACCACCGCTTTGTTGGGCTGCACCACGAAACCGGTGGTTTGGCTGACCATGCGACTGGCCGCCAAGATTTGACGGGTATCAATGCCCAAATCCAAACCGAAATAGTCGCGCCGGGTTTTCACGGCCATCACGACTTCTTCCAAAGAGCAATTGCCGGCCCGCTCGCCCAAACCATTGATGGTGCACTCGACCTGGCGAGCACCTCCGATTTGCACACCGGCCAAGGAGTTGGCCACCGCCATCCCCAAATCGTTGTGGCAATGCACCGACCAAATGGCTTTGTCGCTGTTGGGAATGCGCTCACGCAAAGTTTTGATGAAGTTGCCATACAGCTCGGGGACCGCATAACCCACCGTATCGGGCACGTTGATGGTGGTGGCGCCTTCGGCAATCACGGCCTCTAAAACGCGGCACAAAAAGTCCATGTCGCTGCGGTAGCCATCTTCAGGGCTGAATTCAATATCGCCCATCAAGTTGCGCGCATAACGCACCGACTGTTTAGCCTGCTCAAAAACCTGGTCAGGCGACATACGCAACTTCTTTTCCATGTGCAGCGCACTGGTGGCCAAGAAAATATGGATACGGGCATTGGCTGCACCGGCCAGCGCTTCTGCGGCGCGCGCGATGTCGCGGTCATTGGCCCTCGCCAAAGAACACACGGTGGAGTCTTTGATGGCCGCTGCGATGGATTTGACGCAGTCAAAGTCGCCGTTTGAGCTCGCCGCAAAACCGGCCTCAATCACATCCACACGCAGACGCTCAAGCTGACGGGCGATGCGCAGTTTTTCATCACGGGTCATCGAAGCCCCAGGGGACTGCTCACCATCACGCAAAGTCGTGTCAAAAATGATTAATTTATCAGCCATTTAAATTCTCCAATGATGAAAACCGCAACTTCAAAGCATAAATGCAAAAGGCCCGCTGCGGGTATGCAAACGGGCCTTTTGGGAAAATGATCGCGTGCGCTACATGTCCCGCCCGTGGGGCGTTAGCAGTAGCGCAAGCGAAGTGAAGTTCATGGGTGGCACTTTAGCACAATTAAAAAACCCGCTGCGGCCTCACTCTTGGTGCAAGCCGCGCTCATCGGGCTCTTGGGTGGACGTGCTGATCATGCTGGTCGGTTGACCCTTGGCTTTGCGAACAGCATACAAAACGTAGCCACTCAAGCCATACACCACAAACAAACCAAACAGCACCGTGGGCGGATGGATGTTGACCACAGCGATGCCCAAGGCCACCAGCACAATCGACGCAAAGGGCACACTTTTCTTCATCTGCACGTCTTTGAAACTGTAAAAAGGCACATTGGTCACCATGGTCAGGCCCGCGTACAAAGCAATGACCAACATGGGCCAAGCCACGGAAGGGCCTGGGTAATCCAGCTCGGTCATGATCCAAATAAAGCCGGTCACCAAGGCTGCCGCAGCGGGCGAAGGCAAGCCTTGGAAAAACCGCTTGTCGACGACAGTCGTGTTGACATTGAAACGGGCCAAGCGCAGCGCAGCGCAAGCGCAGTACACGAAGGCGGCAATCCAGCCCCAACGCCCCAGACCTTTGAGGGCCCACTCGTAGGCGATCAACGCAGGGGCCGCACCGAAGGACACCATGTCCGACAGAGAGTCCATTTGTTCGCCAAAGGCGCTTTGAGTGTTGGTCATCCGCGCGACGCGGCCATCCAGGCCATCCAAAACCATGGCACAAAAAACGCCCATCGCGGCCAAATCGAAACGGTTGTTCATCGCCATCACGATGGCATAAAACCCACCGAACAAGGCGGCCAAGGTGACCATATTGGGCAAGATATAGATCCCTTTACGCGGCTTGCGCTGGGCAGGGACCTGCTCGGTGTCGTCACCGTTTTCCATGTTGTCTCGCATCAATCACATTCCTTGGGTTTGAAGATCTGGGACTGGAAAGGACTGCGTCCTCACAGACCATTGAACTGGAGTTTATGCCACTTGTTGGCGCCCCCAAAAACAAAGGCCACCGAAGTGGCCTTTGATACAACGATCTGACGATCAGTTGCGGGTTTTGTCCACCAACTTGTTCTTGGCAATCCAAGGCATCATGGCGCGCAGCTGGGCGCCCACGACTTCGATGGAGTGCTCCGACGTCAAGCGGCGGCGAGCGGTCATGCTCGGGTAGTTGGTGCGACCTTCCAAGATGAACATCTTGGCGTATTCGCCGGTCTGGATGCGCTTCAAAGCATTGCGCATGGCCACGCGCGACTGCTCGTTGATCACCTCTGGGCCGGTCACATACTCGCCGTACTCGGCGTTGTTCGAGATCGAGTAGTTCATGTTGCCGATACCACCTTCGTAGATCAGGTCGACGATCAGCTTCAACTCGTGCAAGCACTCGAAGTAGGCCATCTCAGGGGCGTAACCGGCTTCCACCAAAGTCTCGTAACCCATTTTGATCAGCTCAACCGCGCCACCGCACAAAACAGCCTGCTCACCGAACAAGTCGGTTTCAGTCTCTTCTTTGAAGTTGGTCTCGATGATGCCGGCCTTGCCGCCACCGTTGGCCATGGCGTAAGACAAAGCCAATGCGCGGGCTTTGCCGCTCTTGTCTTGGTGAATCGCCACCAAGTGAGGCACGCCGCCACCTTGGGTGTAGGTGTTGCGCACGGTGTGGCCCGGGGCCTTAGGCGCCACCATCCACACGTCCAGGTCTTCACGGGGCACAACTTGGTTGTAATGCACGTTGAAACCGTGGGCAAAGGCCAAAGAGGCGCCTTGCTTGATGTTGGGGGCCACATTGTTCGTGTAGACCTCAGCGATTTGCTCGTCGGGCAACAAAATCATCACCACGTCTGCGGCTTTGACGGCGTCGTTGACTTCCATCACGGTCAAGCCGGCTTTGCCAACTTTGTCCCATGAAGCGCCACCTTTGCGCAAACCGACCACGACTTTGACGCCGCTGTCGTTCAAGTTTTGTGCATGGGCGTGCCCTTGCGAACCGTAGCCGATGATGGCCACAGTTTTGCCTTTGATGACGCTCAGGTCACAGTCCTTGTCGTAAAACACTTTCATGGTTTTCTCCTTCAAAAATTCTTCAAAAATAAAATTGTTCAAACACGCAAAATTCGCTCGCCACGCCCGATACCGCAAGCCCCAGTGCGCACGGTCTCGAGAATGGCGCTTCTGTCGATAGCCTCCAAGAAGGCATCGTTTTTCGACAAGTCACCGGTCAACTCAATGGTGTAGCTCTTGTCGGTGACATCGATGACGCGGCCCCGGAATATATCAGCCATCCGCTTCATCTCTTCGCGCTCTTTGCCGACCGCACGCACTTTCACCAGCATCAACTCGCGCTCGGTGTAAGCCCCTTCGGTCAAATCCACCACCTTGACGACTTCGATCAAGCGGTTCAAATGTTTGGTGATTTGTTCAATCACATCGTCAGACCCGGTGGTCTGAATGGTCATGCGAGACAGGCTGGGGTCTTCGGTTGGCGCGACCGTCAAAGACTCGATGTTGTAGCCACGGGCCGAGAACAAACCGACCACCCGTGATAAGGCACCGGCTTCGTTTTCCAGCAAGACAGCGATGATGTGTTTCATATGCAATTCCTCTTTTCGCCGCCCTCCCCTGCACACGGTAATGTGCAAGCTTGGCGATCAATAGATTCTTCAATAAGGGATGATGAAGGATGGGAGAGACCTCAAAGGTCCTCAGCACCCATGATCATTTCGGTGATGCCCTTACCCGCGCGCACCATGGGGAACACGTTTTCCGTCGGGTCGGTGCGGAAATCCATGAACACGGTGCGGTCCTTGAGTTTGCGCGCTTCGCGCAAAGCCGGCTCCACATCCTCTGGGCGCTCAATCAACATGCCCACATGGCCGTACGCTTCGGCCAGCTTCACAAAATCTGGCAACGCATCCATGTAGCTGTGGCTGTAACGGCCGGAGTACTCAATTTCTTGCCATTGGCGCACCATGCCGAGGTAACGGTTATTCAAGGCCAAAATTTTGATGGGGGTGTTGTATTGCAAGCAGGTCGAGAGCTCTTGAATGCACATCTGCACCGAGCCTTCGCCCGTGACGCAAAAGACTTCGCTGTCAGGCTTGGCCAATTTGATGCCCATGGCGTAAGGAATACCGACGCCCATGGTGCCCAGACCACCCGAGTTGATCCAGCGACGCGGCTCGTCAAACTTGTAGTACTGCGCCGCCCACATTTGGTGCTGTCCCACATCCGAGGTGATGTAAGCATCCGCGTCTTTGGTCATCTCCCACAGCGTTTCGATGACGCGTTGAGGTTTGATGACTTGCGTATTCTCGCGGTCATAACTCATGCAATCGCGTGCGCGCCAGCCGTCGATGGTGGACCACCATGCGCCCAAGGCTTGGGCATCCGGCTTGGTGGCGGATTCCTTGATCATGGCGATCAATTCTTGCAACACGTCTTTGACATCGCCCACGATCGGCACGTCCACCTTGACGCGCTTGGAGATGCTCGATGGGTCAATGTCAATGTGGATGATCTTGCGTTCCACTTGGGCAAAGTGCTTCGGATTGCCAATGACGCGATCGTCAAAACGGGCGCCGACGGCCAACAGCACATCGCAATTTTGCATGGCATTGTTGGCTTCCAGGGTGCCGTGCATACCCAGCATGCCCAAGAACTTGGGGTCGGAGGCGGGGTAAGCGCCCAAGCCCATCAAAGTGTTGGTGCAAGGAAAGCCCAGCATGTCCACCAGGGTGCGCAGTTCTTGAGAGGCATTGCCCAGCAACACGCCGCCACCGGTGTAAATATAGGGTCGCTTGGCCGCCATCAACAATTGCAAAGCCTTGCGAATTTGACCGCCATGGCCCTTGCGCACGGGGTTGTAAGAGCGCATGGCCACCGACTCAGGGTAGCCGTGGTAAGGCGTTTTATTGAAAGAAACGTCTTTGGGCACATCCACCACCACAGGGCCGGGTCGGCCGCTGCGCGCAATGTGGAAGGCTTTTTTCATGACGTCGGCCATGTCCCGAGCGTCTTTGACCAAAAAGTTGTGCTTGACGATGGGACGTGTGATGCCCACGGTGTCGCACTCTTGGAAAGCATCCAAACCAATGGCGGCCGTAGGCACCTGGCCGCTGATGATCACCATCGGAATGCTGTCCATGTAGGCCGTGGCGATGCCGGTCACGGCATTGGTCAGACCTGGGCCGGAGGTGACGAGAGCCACGCCCACTTCGCCCGTGGCGCGCGCAAAGCCATCGGCCGCGTGCACAGCAGCTTGCTCATGGCGCACCAAAACGTGTTGAATGGTTTCTTGCTTGTACAGCGCGTCGTAAATGTGCAAAACCGCACCTCCGGGATAGCCCCAGATGAAATTGACGTTTTCCGCTTGCAGCGCTTTGACCAAAATTTCTGCGCCACGCAACTCAGCAGAGTTTGCCCCTGGCACAGCAGAAGTCGATGCCATTTCGGCTTGTGAGGATGTGTTCATATTCAACCTTTGTGAATTTCTCTAACGAAAAACCTTGGGTGCCCCTTGGCTGTGCTCTTGTGAAGCCGCATCGGGACTTTGGACCACGGCCATGGGCGCCACATGTAACAGCGCCGGACGGTGACCCTTTTGCTTTTTTTCAATTGCAACCCAGTATTATCGCACTGAGTTCAGTGGCTGTCGAAATTGGGCCTGAAACGGCGCCAAGAATGCCATAATCAGAGACACAATAAGCTCAGTGTTGATGGGGCCCCTGCCCCAACGCTGACCACAATATCCACAGGAGACCTCCCCCCGGCACACCGGGTGAGGCATGCAGTTGGCGACAGAAAAAGAACTCTCGGACTTCCTCAAAAACACGGAAAAGCGCGCTTTCAAGCGCACGCTCTACCATGTTCGCGACGAAGAGGCGGCCCTGGACATCATGCAAGACAGCATGATCAAGTTAGCAACGCACTACGGCGACAAACCGCCCGCCGAATTGCCGCTGCTGTTTCAGCGTATTTTGTCCAACACCACCCTGGACTGGTTTCGCCGACGCAAGACGCGAAATGCCTTATTTTCGAATTTGAGTGATTTTGGTGCGGGCGACGATGGTGACGATTTTGACCTTTTAGAGAGTTTTAACGGCGCCTCAGACGCCGAATTAGGCGAAAGTGCCGAGGATCAAACCCGTCGTAAGCAAATTTTCTTGCAAATTGAATCTGACATCCAAGATTTGCCCCCACGTCAACGAGAAGCCTTCCTGCTGCGTTACTGGGAGGAGATGGATGTTGCAGAAACAGCAGCCGCCATGGGCTGCACCGAAGGCAGTGTCAAAACTCACTGTTCACGCGCCGTTCACGCATTGAGCCGATCGCTCAG